>JBBRDE010000353.1:0-4831 GCA_038204185.1 Cytophagales bacterium | reverse complement strand
ATCTTTTGTATACAGGTATTCAGTAGTAAAAATCAGCGTGAAGGGAATGTACAGGAACATTATTACGCCGTAAGTAGCGTGAAAGCGGAGGCCTTCCAGACTGTATGAGCGGTAGAAGTAATAGGGGAAATAGCTGGCCATGATGAATCCGGCCGCGTAGGTAAACGCATACTGAACCACCATAGGAATGTTGGTGTACTGCGGATCCGGGAACAACCCCATCGCCAGGTTTTTGACGATGAGCAGGAAAAGAAGGATCAGGTAGTATTTACGATTTTGGTCTTTCGGCCAGTACAGATAGTAGAAGAACTGATACACAAAGAAAACCGCCTCGATGACTATGAAGCAGAAGGTAACGATGTGTATGTCTGTACCGAATACGTGCATTTGGGGTACTGGTGTCTCATAAGTTCCTTCTCAGTAAAAACAGATCGTAGCTGAGTGAAATCTTGCTGTATATCGAAAACCCGTGCTTCTCATACCAGGGAATATTCCGGTGCGTGGAAGTTTCCAAGTGAACTGGCCTGTTCATTGCATTGGCGTCCGCCAAAAGTTCATTCAGTAGCTTACTGCCGATTCCCTCTCCTTGATATTCGGGTAAAACGCCAAGAAACCATAAATGGTAGAATGGCGTAGCTGGGTGATGGCTGGCGACCTGGCTCTCCCGGTCAATGGCTTTGGCGATGTTTAGAAAGCCAATGGATTTCAGAATAAGCCATCCCATTAGCAGCAGACTTGGTAGGGTCGTCCGCTTGCGATCGGGAAAAATCACAAGCGCACATGCTTTCCTATCTTCCGAAAGCACCACCTTCCCCCAGAGTCTGCACTGCTCGTATGAATAGGCCATTAATTCCCCTATCCGCTGCATCCGTCTGGAGTCGTGTGGTATGAGATAATTCACGCTCTTGTTATCGTCAAACGACCTTGACAAAATTTCAACAACCCGTTTTTTGTCGCTATTTTTAGCTTCAACCATTTTCAAGTTTCTATTTACAATAGGGGGAACGAATGTGAGGTTCATGATGGAACTCCGCAACGTAAATGCCGAAAAAGGTATGGTTTAGTGACGTGTGTAGTAGGGTATGAAAAACTAATAAAAATTTTATGCCTATGTGGTTACAGACACAAATCAAGTTTATTAAACTGATTTAAATTCCGCTTAACTATCAAAATCACTTTGAATCAAAAAAATACCCCGTAATTCGCTAAAATTTTTCCAGCATTTCCCTGTTGGCGTTTTGTAGTCCTTCAAGCGGTAGCCAGGAGTGTTTGTAAATTTTCGTAGTCACTCACCGATTAGGCACGGCGTCTGACCACATTATTCCCAAAAAGTTAAACACAAACTCTCAAATCCGGTTAAAATTGAATCCCTTTACTTTGGTTTTGCGTACATTCAACTGAACTTTCAATAAGAATTTAGTTAGCTCACAAACTTGTTTGCATGAAAAAAGTCCTATTCTTGGTGGTATTGCTGCTGATTCACCTACCTATCTTTGCTCAAACCCTGACCGGGCAGGTCAAGGAGCGCAAATCCGAGCAGCCCATCGTGGGCGTCAGCGTACTAGTCAAGAATAGCCAAACGGGTACCCTCACCGACGCCAACGGCAACTTCCAACTTAACAATCTCAAAGCAAGCGACGTGCTGGTGTTCTCCTATATTGGCTTTCGTGCGCAGGAAGTCGTCTACAATGGGCAAAGTGTGCTGGCCGTTTCGCTCGAAGAAGGACTTTCGCTCAACGAGGTGGTTGTAACGGCCCTGGGTCTGGAACGGAACACCCGAAATCTGGGGTACGCCATTCAGAAAGTCGAAGGCCGCGAAATAAGCGAGGTCAAAGCAACAAATTTCCTGGATAACCTGACTGGAAAAGTAGCGGGTGTGACCATCAGCGCCGGGTCCACGGGGGTAGGTTCATCCTCTAAAATCACTATACGGGGCGAGTCTTCCTTTACCAATAACAACCCGCTGTTTGTTGTCGATGGCATACCGATCAATAACCGCACCATCGTCAACCGCGTGGACGACGACGCCAACGGCTTCATGGAAATCGACTTCGGCAACGGCGGTATGGAAATCAATCCCGACGATATTGCTTCGGTATCCGTGCTGAAAGGCCCGAGCGCGGCGGCGCTATACGGTACCCGCGCTTCTAATGGGGTTATTCTGATTACGACCAAAGACGGTAGTGCTAAGGCCACAAATAGTAAAGATATCGGTGTGAGCTTCAACAGCACCTTTTTTGCCGAGCGACCTTTCCAATTGCCGCAATTTCAGAATAGCTACGGCCAGGGAAATAGTGGCAAATTCAAGTACGTCGACGGTCTGAGTGGTGGTGTCAACGATAATATTTCGTACAGCTACGGGCCCAAATTAGACCAGGGCACCTTGATTCAGCAGTACGACAGTCCCGTGTCCCTGCCTGACGGGCGCGTGGTGCGCGGCGGTGACGTGAGTGTACACGGCGGGGCACCGATTACACCGACGCCTTTTATCTCGCACCCTGATAACATCAAGAATTTTTATCAAACGGGCCACACCGCCATCAACAATCTGGCCATTTCGGGTGGCTACGCCAAAGGTACCTATCGGCTTTCCTACACCGATTTGAACAGTCAGTCCACTATTCCGGGGGTAGATTTAAAGCGGAAGACGGTAGCCGCGCGGCTGCAATTCCAACCGGTCAAGCGGCTGAAAATCACGTCGTCCATCAACTACATCAGTTCCAACAGCGATAATCGCCCGGCTACCAAGTACGGTTCTGAGAATATCAACTACGCCTTGAGCGCGTGGTTGGGTAGGCAGACGGACATCGACCCGATGAAGCAATACTGGCAACCGGGGCTGGAAGGTGTACAGCAGTACTCGTATAACTATACCTACTTCGATAATCCCTACTTTACGCTCTACGAAAACCGCAACTCGTTCAACCGCGATCGATTGATTGGCAACCTGGCTGTGACCGCCGACCTTACGGACGACCTGCAACTGATGGTGCGCAGCGGCATGGATTATTCCAGCGAAATTCGGCAGTTTCGCCGCGCTTACAGCAGCAACCGGTTTAAAAATGGGGCTTACGCCGAGAACAACGTCTTTTTTCGGGAAGTCAACACGGATTTTCTGCTGAACTACCGCAAAATTCTGGGCAATTTTTCGGTCGATGTTTCTGCGGGCGGCAATCGCATGGATCAGACCGCTTCGTTTGATCAGTACCAGGCACTGTCGCTGGCGCAGCCGGGCGTGTTTAAGCTCAACAACGCCGCCTCGCCCGTTGAGGTGTATCAAAATGTCGCCGATAAGCGGATCAATAGTTTGTACGGTTTGATAAAACTGGGCTTTAAGGATATTCTATTTGTAGACATCACTGGCCGCAACGACTGGTCGAGCGCGTTGGCTACCCCTAACTCGACTTCCAACGTTTCGTTTTTCTACCCATCCCTATCAGCCAGTTGGGTACTTTCCAATCAGTTCGACCTACCCTACTCTTTGTCCTTTGCCAAAATACGGGCGAGCGTAGCCAATGTCGGCAACGACACCAATCCTTATCAGACATCCGGTGTATTTAACGCCAAGACGCCCGTGTACTCGCAGCCCACTTTCAGCGACCAGAGCTTTATCGCTAATGCTAACCTGAAACCCGAGTCCACGACTTCCTACGAGGTAGGTGCCGATGTGCGCTTCTTCGGTGATCGGCTAGGCTTTGATGTGACCTACTACGACGCCCTGACCACGAACCAAATTCTGTCGGTACCCATTACGCTGGCGGCAGGTTACAGCGAGCGCGTAATCAACGGCGGCTCGATTCGGTCGCGGGGCGTAGAAGCCATCGTAACCTACGTACCCGTTCTGACCAAAAACATTCGCTGGAACGTGAACCTGAATTTCAGTCGCAACCGCACCACCGTCGAGTCGCTGCCCGACGAAGCAGGTACCCTGACGCTGGGCTACAACCGGATTTATGATAACGTGAACCAGACCGTGTGGTATCAGGTGCGCAAAGGCGACCGAATGGGTGACATGTGGGGTACGGGGTACCTTAAAAACGAAAACGGTGACTTTATCGTGGGGGCCAATGGTAGCTATATTGTCGATAATACGCTCAAAAAACTGGGCAACTACAATTCCGATTTTATGGTCGGTTTATCCAATCAGCTACGGGTCAAAAACTGGAATCTGGGCTTCCTGCTCGACTGGCGGCAGGGCGGTATTCTGGTATCGCGGACGCTGGCGTTAGCTGGCGTGGCGGGTCAACTCATCGAAACCGCCGACCGTCCTGACGCAGGCATCGTGGCGAAGGGAGTGGTCAATACGGGTACCAAGGAAAATCCCGCCTACGTGCCTAATACGAAATTGATTCCAGCCGAAACGTACTACCGTATGTATTACGACCGCAACCACGAGGAAAATAATGTTTACAATGCTTCCTACGTAAAATTGCGCGAACTGAGCATCGGCTACACGCTACCTGCTACCGCCGGATTTTTGCAAAAACTACGGATGCAGAACCTCACCATGGCGCTGGTGGGCCGGAATTTGTACGCCTTCTCGCACATCCCCCACTTCGATCCCGAGCAGACCTCCTTTCAGGGGCAACAGCTGCAAAGTGGCGTGGAGGATATGACGTACCCTACGTCGAGGAATGTGGGGGTAAAGGTGTCGGTTAACTTTTAATGTTAGAATGATAGAATGAGTGAATGACGGTGCGCCGCTCATATCTTTGAAGTTCATTGACATGTTGGTAAAAAGTACAATTTTGGGATAGTTGTCTGACAGGGGCGGGCAGCAGCCCGAGTTGCGCCGCTGACACGCCTGGTTGCAGGTGATGTTGCACCGCTG
>JBBRDE010000352.1:0-4832 GCA_038204185.1 Cytophagales bacterium | reverse complement strand
AATCTCCCGGCAAATGCGGGCGCTGGGGGGGCAGAAGTATTTAGCCGGATTGTAGCACCTTATCCCCCGGCCCCTTCACCGTGAAAGGAGAGGGGGTTAGGGGGTGAGGTACGCCTTCACAATCTTTATGATTTTTCCATCGCCCTTGGTAATCAGGTACATCTCTTTTTTGAAAGGATCGTAGGTGATTCGTAGGTCGAGGCGGGGGGTAGGGGAGAGTTCCTTCATCGTGACAGGAGCGCCGTTTTGTTGCACGAATAGTTCGTAAATCGTGTGGTCGGTCAGGCCGTGGCTCAGGTCAAGGTACCACAAGCGACCCCGGATCACATCGCTGAAAATGTACTTGTCTTTTAAAGCTTCCAGCGGCCCTTCGTAGACGTAACCCCCGCTAATGGCATTGCCGTCGGTATGGTCGTATTGGGCAAATGGAGCCACGTACGGCCCGGCTTCACCGGCGGGTACAGGGTTCGGTGTGCCCAGATTTTTATACGAAACAGCGTAGTCGCCTTCCCGCACATTCCAGCCGTAATCCATCCCTTTTTCAACCAGATTGATCTCCTCCACGGCATTTTCCCCTATTTCGGCTTCAATCAACTTCATGCCTTGCGGGGACTTCCACCACGCCAGGCGATGTGGGTTGCGGAAGCCGTAGGCCCAGATTTCCCTGCGTACTTTGGGGTCTGCATTGGCATAAAACGGATTGTCTGACGGGATGCCGTACTTTCCGTTCAGGCTGTTGGTAGCCAAAGGATCGATGCGGATGATGGTACCCAGCAGCGAGCGCAGGTTATGCGGGAGGTCGGGATGTTTGCTAATCGTCGAACCGCCATCACCCGTGCCGACGTACAACATACCGTAGTCAGGATCACCTTTTTTTAGGTCCGGCACAAATCCCATGTCCTGGGTACCGTGAACAACGTTTGGTACATTGATTCGCAGCAATTCGCGCCGGGTACCCTCGAACACCGTACTCCTGACATCTTTCATTTTCCATTCCGACACCACCCATTGCAGAGCTACCTTTATTGAATCGGCGTAGGCATAATCGGCGGGTTTGCCCACAGGTTTTTCGGAATGGGTGATGTAAATTAAGCCGTTGTTCAGATAATCGGGATGAAAGGCAAAACTACCCAAGCCCGTCCCAAGTCCGGGCGTAGCAACGAAGTGGTCGATCAGGGGGCGAACGTCCAGGAAAGTACTGATTTTTCCTTGGTCGATTCGGTAGATAAGTCCGTTCTGGTCGCTGATAAATAGGGTACCATCGCCGGAGGGATGGGAGCGCATGGTGGCGATACGGGTACGGGGTAGCTGGTTGCTGGATGCGGGAATAGTCACAAATTCTTCCAGTTCGATTCGTAATTTGCTGGGCTGAATCATGGGAGCATAGCGTACCACTTCGGTTTTCTGCACAGTCGTGGTTACCCCCAGAGGTTCGATATTTTTGGATTTTGTTTCCCGGCCGATGTGGGCTATAATCGAACCAATATCTTCCACTTTCAGGTAGTCGAAGGCAGGCATCATCAGTTTGTATTTTTCAAACTGCGCCACCGCCCGCACGTCCCCGGATTCAATGACTTTGGCTGGATTTTGAATAAAAGCCAGCAACTGCTTTTCCGACCATACGCTGGTAATCCCCCCTAGCCGGGGGCCAATGCCCGCGTTCTCGATGGCGTGGCAGGAAGCACAATTCGCTTGGAATAACTCCTCGCCGTTCGCCACGGCTGTCACTTCCTTACTGGCAGGATTTGAAACAGAAAAATCCCTGGAAGAGACTTTCTTTCCCTTTCCTCCCGCACAATTAAGCAGAAACAGAAAGCAGAAAAATATAAAAATCGGATATAGTACTCTACGCAGCATAGTCAATCATTCTATCATTATAACGGATGAGCCTCGCACTCGCTGACCCTGTAAAGTAAAGCCCTCCACTACAAAACGATACTGTCCGGCGGGCAACATGGGTACCCTGCCCTCCGTAACTCCGACTGGATTGAGGGTTAAATCCGGTAGCCAGATCATGCTTGCCGTAGGGCGGTCGGTGGGAAGGGTGTACCCTTCCAAAGTTACTTTCCTGGCGCTTGGGTCGTTTGCTTGCAGGGCATTTTCAGTACCTGCGCCTTGTTTGGTAAAAATCGAAATGACGCCGCCGTAGCCGCGCATACCCAGCATGGGTTCGGCGCGCGTCAACACCTCCACGCGCTCCACCGAAGCGGGTGAAATGGAGGCAATCTGGTTAATATCTTCAAAAGGTACCCCATCGACCAGAAACAGCGGCGTGTTTTTGTTGGAAGAACTAAACCCGGCCGAGGTACCCCCCCGGATAAAAATTACCAGTTTAATAAATCCATCCGCGTCCCGCGCTTCCCGAATTTCCAGACCCGGCACGCGGCCTTGTAAAGCCACCAAAAAATTACTACCCACGGCGTTTTGAATATCCTTACCCTGCACGGTATAGTCAGGCTGGCGATAGACTTTGGGCGGCGGTGGAGTACGCTGCGCCTTGACCGCCACTTCATTGAGTTGCACGGCCCGAGCCGCATAATCTGTGTCATAGACGATTTTGATGGGATTCAGGGTAGGTTGAATGGGGAAAGCCGGTGCCGACAGCTGGGGAGCCGGGAGTGAGGCATTGGGTACGTCGAGGACAATCGTCCCGGCGGGTTTACCTTTGACATTGGTGGCTTTGAGGATTACTTCCTGGGTACTCTGAACAGGCAAATCGCTGAACCGGAACCTACCCTCGGCGTCGGTACTGCTGACGAAACTTAAACCCATTCGCGGCACCACCAAAAGTACCTGCGCATCGGCTACGCCTTTGTCTTTTTTGCCTTCCACCTGGCCGCTTAGGGTGATGCCCCGCTCCAGCGGGAAGTTTATTTTTTGGGGAAAATCGAAAGAAGTTTGCGGAGGCGTAGGTACCTTTTCGGGGTAAGACAGCGGTGAGGTACCTTCGTCCAAAACACTCAGACTGACGGTAGCCAGGTTCAGATTTTGGGTATCCAGCCGCCATTGTAACGCAGTATCCCGGCGAGTCACGGATAGGCTGAGTAATGAATCAGATGGGGGTTGAACCTGCATAGGCTTTTCCGAAAGCCCAATAATCGGCACCCACTGGGAGGTACCTAGATCATCCCCAAAATTGCGCATCCATTCCGAGTGAATCCGCATCTGGTACATTCCGGGTCGTAAGGTATCGGAAAGCGGGATTTGTCCATGAAAACTTCCCTCCTGCACAATCCAGCGGGCCGAATAAACCGTTTTTTTGTCAGGATTGAAAAGCGCTACCCGCAGCAAACGGCTCAACGAATCGCCGTAGGCGGGATTGCGGTACTGCATAGTCCCGGCAATACTCACGTTCTGGCCGGGGCGGTAGTAGGGTTGGTCGGATGTGAACACGGGACGTTCAGTCCAGCTGAACGCAGCCCGGTCGTCGCCGGTGCGGCGGAAGATCGGCGCGCGCTGGCTGGCGAGGTAGTTGATGGGTAGGGTCTCGGCCATGCGCAGGTTGGCCAGGTACCCCGAAACCGCCCACTCTTGCGGATTGAGCAGCAGCCCGTCAGCGTTGAAAATAAGGGGCTTTCCCGTGGTTTCGATCCAGGAAACCTGCACGGGCTTGTCGCGGTAGATCGCGTAGGTACCTTCACCGCCCGCGCTATGCAGCTCGAAGCGACGCGGCAGGCGAATCTGAAAGGTACCCTGGGTGCCTGCGACCAGCGTATCCAGTCCGAATTGGTTCAGCTTTTTGACCTGATCCTGATAAAAAAAACGGCTCCGGCTGTGCGGATCGGCCCCCGGCTTGTCCACGTATGCCTCGTAACCCGCCTCGGCGGTTTTGCGCTCGGCCAGATTTTTGAATAAATGAATTTCGGAACCGAAAAACGCCTTTTCCCGATTGACCTTCCATTGTTCGGTTTCTGCGGCACTCGCCGCGATGAGTGGCTGAAACGAGGTAAGGCCGCTGTAAAACGTCTCGCTGCCGTTGAATTTGAACGAGCGCAGATCGTAGAGTACCTTGTAGCCCAGATAGCGGTTTTCGATCTCGATGATTTGATCGGCCTTGGCGGTGAGGGTACCCCCCTTTTCTTCCAATTCGATCACCCATGGATTGATGATTTTGCAGGCTTTGGCGGAGGCTTTTTCCCCAAAAAACACGTTGAAAAAAGTCTGATACTGCTTCTCCCAGGCTTTGTCGCGCTGGGCGGTTACCTTGACCTCAGCCAGTTCGCGTCCGTCAGCTTTCAGCTTTACGTTGATCTGTGTTTTTATTCCTGCTTGCAGGGTAACGGTTTGGTAATAAGGTATGTACCCAACTACCCGCGCGGCCAGGGTATAGCGTCCCGGCGTGATTCTGGTCAGATTATACGCGCCGGTCGTGTCTGTATCAGTGGCAAAGGTCGTGTTGCTGAGGTATACCGAAGCGAAGGGCAGCGGCTCACCCGACTCGGCATCGGTAACGGTTCCGGTGAGGGTTTGGGCGGAGGTATTTTCACTTAAAAAGATACCCAGCGCCAGTAATGTCATAAACCGGATTAAGGGAAAAAAAGGACAAGTTTTCATGCAAAAAAGCTAGGAGGAAAATGGCCTAAAAAACCATATTGATCTCGAATTGATAAAGTTAGCTTAATCGTGTAGCATTCCGTCAACTAGCATCAAATCAATCAAAAGTTCTTGTCTTGATACTACTTCGCATCTCAGGGCCAATGATTCAGGGTATTTTCCCTGCGGGACAATGAAAGGGTTGAAATACAACTTGGGGGCGCAAATGTTTTTTATTTTAACTATCCTGCTACTGCATTGATTTCTAGTAAAATACATGTTGATATTTTATACTTGAA
>JBBRDE010000351.1:0-4854 GCA_038204185.1 Cytophagales bacterium | reverse complement strand
GGTGAACTACTCACGGCCACGCCCAGTTCGGCCAGCGTATAGCGGTTACCGTCAAAATGGAACCACATCACGTATTGCCGCTTCGGGGCATCGTAGACTACCTTGGGCCGCTCGAAGGTTTCGATGGTACCTTTTTCCAGCACCACGCCTTCATTTTTCCAGTTGTACAAATCCTTCGACGAGTAGCATGAGGCACCGCGCGGCTGTCCCCGGTGCTCGCCGTACCAGTAGTAGGTTTTCAGCGAATCGATGTAAATAATGTTGCCGCCGTGGCAGTCGATGTGGTGGCCGTCGGTATCGAGCCATTCGCCGCCGGGTTTGAAGGAGGTGTGGGGGGTAGGTGACTGCGCCAGGGCGGGCATAATTGAGACGACCATAAAAAAGACGACCAGGCCTAAAAATGCAATTTTGGTTTTCATCGAGTGGTCATGGTTAATATTCTTCCAGTAGCGACAAGGTACCCCCCTTTGTTATGTTGCGGCTTTCGTCACTCACTATCCTAAAAGACGGCAACTTCCCCTTCCTCCCCATGACCAGGTACCCTATAAACACCCCTGCTCAGCGATGGATATCGCTGAGCAGGGGTGTTTATAGGGTACCTTGGAAGTGGGTAGTCTCAGAAATTGTAGCGGAGCGTGACCCCAAAAGTCCTTTGGTCGCCCAACACCGCCGCGTACTGACCCGCGCTTCCGGCGGCGGGCAGCAATTGCTCAAAATAATTCGTATTCAGCAGGTTACGCGACCACACCAGCACCGACACGCCATTGGAAGCCCGAAAACCGAGGCGACCGTTGAGGAGCGCGTACCCATCGACGTTGAGGTACCTCGAAGGCGAAGGACTCGACGAAAACGAGGAACGGTAGTAGGTGTCGAGGGCGACAAAATAACGGCCTTTTAAGCTGATGAACTTGCCCGAGCCGGAAACTTCCCCGCCCAACGAACCCGACCATCGGGATATACCCGGCAGCGCGCCGCCGGACACGTCCTTGTAGGCCGTTTCGCCGCCTACCTCTTCCAGGGGTACCGGCGCGTTGGTAAATGAAACGTATTTTCCATCCGTAAAGGCCCCCGCGCCATTGACCGTAAGATGTTCACTGACCCGGATATTTCCGTCCAGCTCGGCCCCGTAGACCCGTACGCGCTCTGCGTTGGCAAGGTACCCCCGGTTCACGCCGAGTTCGGCCGTCTGCACCTGGGTCTGGTAATCCTGAATATCCGTATTGTACGCCACGAAGTTGAGCGTCGCCTGGGGGAGCGGGCGGGTTTTGATCCCAATTTCGTAGTGGGTGACGTACTCGGGCTTTATTTTGGCGAAATCGAGCAAAACTTTGCCGTTGGCGGTGGGCAAGCCGCCCAGATTGACCCCCACGGGTTTGTAGCTATTGGCGTAGGTAGCGTAAGCGTTTAGGGCTTTAGATGCTTTGTAGGCCAAAGTCAGCTGCCCCGAAAAGTTGTTTTCGGCCACCCGCACGTCAAATTGCTGATTGTAATACACCGCGTTTTTTATCGCCAGCAAAGCCGGATCACTGGTTTGCAGTCCGCCGTAGGTTTGGCGGTTGTAGCAAGCTTCCTTCTGGTCGTAGTTGAAACGAATGCCCGGCAAGAGGTGCAGTTTGTCGTTGATCGCCCAGTCCAACTGCCCGAAAGCAGCGCTGCCGAACGATTGCAGACGGGAGGTGGTGCGGATGCCGTAGCCATCGAGCAGACCGGGCGTGCGCCAAAGCGGACTGGTGGAATTCTGAGAAAAACGCCACTGAGCGGCCCCGGATTCTTCGGTGTGGTAAGGATCGGTTTTTAAATCCTGCCCAATGGCAAACACCCCCAGCACTCCATTGAGTCGGGAAGTCAGGTGTCCAGTATAGCGGATTTCCTGTGTCCACTGCTCGTGGCGGGAAGGTGCCTGGGATAGTGTAAGCACAGGCAAGCCGGTAAAATCCCGGTCGTTGGAGGGGTCCCAATTCCAGTACCTCCAGGCGCTGGTGGACGTGAGGGTCCCCCCTCCTACCTTCGCATCCACCGTGAGCGAAACGCCGCCCAGTTCGTTTCTGGACCGCCAGGGCGTATCGTGGTCGATGATCCGGTCGAAGGGATTGGTGCTGGGCAGGGCGTAGTTCAGGTCGGCGATGATGTTGTTGAATTGTCGGTAAGGGGCGCGTTGGGTAGTCACGACCCCGCCAATTACCTGCGCGTAGCCATTGGGATTCTGCCGGGCATTGTCGGCCGCGAGCGTGATTTTGACGTTGTCCGACGGGGTGTACAGCAACTGCCCCCGTGCCCCCAGATTGTTGAGATCATTGACCGAACTCTGCGTGGCCACATTGTATAGCAGGCCGTTCCGCTGGGTACCGGAGAATGATATACGTCCCGCCAGTTTCTTACCCAATGGCCCCGTCAGGGAAGTCTTGGCCTGGATGTATCCGAAATTTCCGTAGCTCACTTCGAAACTAGCCCCCGGCTGGAAGCTGGCCGCTCGGGTGGTAATGTTGAAAGCTCCGGCGGTGGTGTTCTTACCAAAGAGGGTACCCTGCGGTCCACGAAGTACCTCGATCTGCTCAATGTCGACGAAATCAAGCGTCGTGGCGGCGGGGCGCGCAAAGTACACCCCATCGACGTAGAAGCCCACCCCGGCATCGATTCCATCGTTGGTGAGGCCGAAGGTCGAGCCTAACCCACGGATGTTCAGCGTGGTGTTGCGGGGATTGGATGAATAATGCTGCACGGTTGGTACCAGTTCTTTCAGCCGATTCACGTTGAAAGCCCCTGCCTCCTCGGCCGTCGCGCCCCGGATCACCGTGATCGGGATGGGTACGTCCTGCGACGATTCCTGCCGCCGCCGCGAGGTAATCAGCACGTCGTCGAGCTGGTCTACCCGTGGTTCCAGGCGTATTTCCACTGGACTCCCCGTGATCGTAACTTCCTTTTTCTGATATCCTAGGTAGGTTACCACCAGCGCAAAAGGAAGTATCTGGCCCGTCACGAGCGTGAACTCACCGTTGGCATCGGTCACGGCACCATTGGTGGTACCCCTAATAACCACCGAGCAACCGGGGAGTTTTTCGCTGGTGCGGGCGTCGATGACTGTACCCGCAATGGTGGCATTTATCGTGGGGGCCTGCTGGCCGAAAAGATTGGTATGGACTATAAGCGTCCCAAAAAATAAGATTCCTAAAAGCTTCTTCATGAGTAGATTGTAAAAAAATAATAGCGTAACGATTGTATTAAAGCAGGCTACCCCTGGTTGAATTGGGTAAACCCGTGGATAGATTTATAAGTAGCTGGATTTGCAACAGTAGGGCCGCATATATAGTCGAGATGAGTTCATAGAGTAGGATTGAAATTGATTCCGGAAGCAAATGTATGTATTAGTCTACCAAGTTTATAGATTTAATATACTATTTATTTTTTAGAAATGTTTTTGCCCCTGTTGAAAGATGGGGTCACTTTGACCAATGAATCCTAGTGTACATTGTAAAGCCTGATCTAGTAAACCCAAATTTGAGTTCACCAGATCAGGCTTTGACTGCTTTAGAAAAATTCACCAACCGGCAGGTACCCTACCAAACGACGATCCTTTGGTTTTCGGGTTTGTACATTTTATCGCCCGGTTGCACATTGAAGGCTTTATAAAAAGGCGTGAAGTTCATCAGCGGCCCGTTCACCCGCCACTTGGCCGGGGAGTGTGGGTTGGTATTGACATACATGCGCATAAACTCATCCCGGGTTTTTACGCGCCATATCCGGGCGATCGAAATAAAGAAACGCTGATCGGGGGTAAAGCCGTCCAATTTCGTCGTGCTTTTGCCCTGCTCGGTCAGTTTGAAGGCATCGTACGCTATGGCTACCCCGGCAATGTCGGCGGTGTTTTCTCCCACGGTCAAGGCTCCTTTGACGCGTACCGAATCGAGCACGGTAAACGTGTTGTACTGATCGATCACCCGCTGGGTTCTGGCTTTGAATTTGGCGTAGTCGGCTTTCGTCCACCAATCCGTTACATTCCCTACTTTATCGAATTGGGCTCCCTGATCGTCAAATGAGTGCGTTATTTCGTGACCAATCACCATGCCGATGCCGCCGTAGTTCAGCGCGTCATCGGCATTCACATCAAAATAGGGAGGTTGCAGGATACCCGCTGGAAACACACTTTCATTGAGCGGCGGATTGTTATAGGCCGTCACCGTGGGCGGGGTGGTATGCCATTCCGTCCGGTCGACCAGCTGTCCCACTTTGGCCAGGTTGTACAGGTACTCGTTTTTGGTAGCCGCCATTCGGTTCTCAAAGTAAGCGTCCCGTTTCACGTCCACCCCGGCATAATCCCGCCATTTATCGGGGTACCCGATTTTCTCCGTGAAGGCGTATAGTTTTTCTTTCGCTTTGGCCTTGGTGGAATCGCTCATCCAGTCCAGCCTGTTAATGCGGGCTTCAAATGCTTTTTCCAGATTGGCTACCAGTACTTCCATGCGTTTCTTAGCCGCTTCCGGAAAGTATTTTTTTACATACAACTGGGCCAGGGCATCGCCGAGCGAGCGATCCACCGCCTGCGTCATTTCCTCGGCCCGGGTTTGCTTCACCGCCTGTCCGGTCAGAGTCTTTGAATACGCAAAGGAAGCATCGACAAACGGCTGACTCAGAAAATTGGCGTAGTTGGTCAGGGCGTGGGCTTTCAGATACACTTTCCAATCGTCGATGGGAACCGATTCTACCAGCGTATTCAGCTTGTCGTAGTAAGCCGGTTGCCGTACATTGACCGAATCGACTTTCACACCCAAATCGGCTAATAACGTTGGCCACCGAAGGGCAGGCTGTCCCTGCGCCAGCGTAGTGACGGCCAGTTTGTTGTAGTTGGCCTTGACATCC
>JBBRDE010000350.1:0-4869 GCA_038204185.1 Cytophagales bacterium | reverse complement strand
CTCAAAAGCCCCGAACCCGATGAAGTATTGCAAGCCATTCAGGATGTCCACCACGGAGGAGCGCACATGTCGCCTGCCATTGCGGTCAAGGTAATGCAGATGTTCCAAAACCAGTTTGTCCAGTCGCAACCCACCTACGTCGAACTCACAGGGCGTGAGCGGGAGGTACTGACTTGCATGGTAAAAGGCATGAGCTACAAGATGATAGCCGATGCTTGTTCGCTGAGTGTGCATACGGTTCACTATCATATCAAGCACATCTACGAAAAACTCCACGTTAACTCTGCCCCCGAAGCCGTAGCAAAGGCCATTGCTCAAAAGTTGGTCTGAAAAACTACCCGAATTGGGGATGGTGGGATTTAGGAATATCACTGACCTTTGTGTCAATCATTCACTAAACTTTGATACTCCAATGAAAAAAATCTTCGTACTCCTCCTGATTTTTGGGTGTAGCCTCACTGGATTTGCCCAAAATACCTTTACGAAAGAAACGCTAAAAGAGATTTTGGATGAATACAAAAAAGACTCCAAAGCTTTTTTTAACAATCGTTCGACTGATGATTTTCGAAATACGACTCAGCAGGGTACTTACCGATATAAAGCAGAAGTAGCAGCTTGGGGTACACAAAATATTGCAAGTACAGAGATTTTAGAGCCAGTTATCTATGCATCAGGCGATTTGGCGGTAGTTAGCGGCATTCACCAAACAACACGCATTGGAAAAGACACTAGTAAAACGACGGGTCAGGTAGCGGCTACGTATACCTTTCGACGAGTGAATGGCAAATGGATGTTTGCGGCTTCGCACCAATCGGATATTATCGAGCCGAAATAATAGCCTCTGCTTATTCCTACAAATATCAGTTTTGGGTGTCAACATCATTTCTAGCGCCACAATAAATTCCCACTAGCCACTATCTGGCGCTAACACTGATTCCAAATGGGTGTTAGCGCCAGATCGGGGCTAATGGATTTGTAAGTGGGCTTAACGACGCACGCTGGCAACCACTTCAATGTCCAGGCCAACATGTGGCAAATGGACCCGAGTGGCCATCTCAAAGAACGCAGGGACTGGAAAGGCTCCCCCAGCTGCCATAGGTTGTATCTCCGTTAGGAGGGTCTGGTGCAGGCCAACGACGATTTGCGGGCATTTATTTTGAAGGCTACGCCGGGGAAGGGGAAGGCAGCGAAGTATTGAGTGAACGGTAAAGATGAAATGGTGGACTTTTTATATTTTTGGAAGAAAAAGTTTAATAAAATTATGACGCCATGGCGGCAGCAATACAAAAAGTACGAGGTGTAAAGTACTACGGCATATTGTATTATTGATGGGTGAATTGACTTGTAAAGTTTAAATTGCGATCATGAGCGCAAAATACAAACCATCAGACTACGAAGTGTTACGCCGCCGCTGCGTGGAGTTAAAAGAATCGGGCTGGAATCGGAGCGCCGAAGCGACAGAAGGACATCGCCACGGCCTTGGGCCTAACTGAGGGCTGGGTGAGCCAGACGCTGAAAAAGCAACGGGAGCTGGGCCCTGATGGGCTTTTGGGCCGAAAGCCGCCAGGTTCTCGGCCCAAATTGACACCCGGACAACTCTCGAAGCTTGTAGAGGAGTTGGAGCGGGGAGCGCCCAGTCACGGTTTCCCCGGCCACATCTGGACGCGTTCACGCGTCAACGAGCTGGTCGGCAGGTTTTTCGGGTGGTCCGCCACCGCGGGTCAGCTACGACCCGACACAGGTGGGACGCATCCTGAAAAAGCTGGGGTGGAGCTTACAGAAGCCTGCCAAAAGGGCTCTCCAACAGAATAAGCAGAAAGTCCAGCAGTGGCGGGAAGAAATGGTGCCGGAATTAAATCGGATCGCCGAAGCGAAAAAGCTGAGGATGAAAGTCGTGTCATCGTATATGTCGATGAATCAGGGTTTTACTTACTCCCCTTCGTCAGTCGCACGTGGGCACCCAAGGGCCAGACACCCGTCATTGAGGAGAAAGCAGGTAAAGAGCACCTGAGCTTAATCGCTGCGATGGCACCCAACGGCAGGCTGTACGTCGGCGGTCAGGATAAGGCTTACAACGGCGAGGGGGTGGTCGGCTTTCTGGAGTACCTCTGCCGCAGGTACCGCAAGAAAGACCTGGTCGTAATCTGGGATGGGGCGACCATCCACCGCTGTCAGGCCGTCAAGGACTTCTTGGCACGTAAAAAAGGGCGAGTGCACCTGGTGGCACTGCCGGGATACAGCCCGGAATTAAACCCGGTCGAACTGCTGTGGAGCCAGCTGAAGAGGGAGTTAAAAAACAGAGTGTTCCTCAACCTGGCAGATTTGGCGGAAGTGTTGATGGAAAAAATTGAGGAAATCAGAAAAGATATGCGACTGCTTGTCTCATTTTTTCAGAAGAAAGAAGTTGCTTTCTTTACAGGGTAATTCACCCATCAATAAGGCAAAACAATACAAAAAGTACTACAAAACTTACACATATTAACGAGTAAGCAGCCATACTAGGATTTGACAATTCGGTTTTTTCATCATCAAAATATATTTTATGGAAGAGCAATCAGTAAACAAGTTTTTCTCTTCACATTTAGGCCAAGTTGCTTGGGTCGTAAGTGACATTCAAGCTGCTGAAGGTTTTTTTCAGGATGTTATGGGTGTACGCAACTTTGTTAAACTCGAAAATCTTCGTGCTGAGGATACTGCTGGCACCTACTACGGTAAACCAGGAAACTACGTTTTTCACCTATATATGGCATATTCTGGAGATGCCCTTATAGAAATAATTCAACCCGTTTCAGGGCAAAGTATATTCCAAGATTATCTTGATAAACATCCCGAAGGGGGAGTACAACATATTGCATATATCGTATCTGACGCTGAATTTAACAAATCGATTTCAGAATTAACGAAGAAGGGCTACAAAGTCATCCAGAGCTTAAACCTACCAGTAGCCAATGTTGCATTTTTTGATACCGTTGAAAAGGTTGGAGTCGTTACCGAAATTATTGGTATTACGGCTGCTGGAGTTGACTTTCTCAAACAATTAAAAGTCGATGCAAGTGAGTAAAGTGAAGCACGAACTCACAACAATACATTTGCAAAATACGGGGCAAGACATTGTAGCATTAGCTATGTGCAAGCATCAGCCCTGGTTCTGGCTCGACGTTCAATTTTCAGCCTCATTTCAAAACTTCAATAACATATTTCAAGTCAGCATTTGTTCTGGGCTGAACAATCAATGAATTCCCTGGCTTCGCAAATACTCGACTGTTAGTCGAAATAAGTTGACTTTTCTCAATAGTTAAATTAAGTTTTTAGCAATCAATGAGAATCATTTAAAAATTAAAATATTTAAAAATGGAACCCATCACGATCGCCCCAACTGGTAAAATCGAACAGCAATTAGTAACTGATTTCATAAAAAAGCTTACCGGAGACTTACTTCTACCTGGTGACCAGGGGTATGATGAGACCCGGAAAGTATGGAACGGCATGATTGACAAGCAACCAGCGTTGATTGTACGCTGCAAAAATTCCGAAGATGTTATTCAATCAGTAAATTTTGCCCGAAAGCATAACCTTTTGCTATCGGTAAAAGGGGGAGGGCATAATATTACGGGCAATGCAGTTTGTGATGGCGGTATCATGATTGACTTGTCACTCATGAAGTCAGTAATGGTTTACCCTGAACAGCAGATTGCAGATGTAGAAACAGGAGCTACCTGGGGTGATTTCGATGCCGCATCCCAACAACATGGTCTGGCTACTACAGGTGGAATAATTTCAACTACAGGTGTGGCTGGACTCACCTTGGGCGGAGGTGTAGGATGGCTGGTTCGTAAGCATGGACTAAGTTGCGACAACCTGATAGAAGCAGACGTTGTAACTGCCGAAGGAAGCCTTTTGAGAGCCAGCGTCAATGAGAATGAGGAATTGTTTTGGGGCATTCGTGGTGGCGGTGGAAATTTTGGCATCGTAACTTCAATGAAGTTTCGGTTACACGAAGTAAATACGATATTGGGAGGGATGATTATTCATCCCAGAGAAAAAGCTAAAGAAGTCATCACGTTTTACCGGGAGTTTATGAAAACAGCTCCGGAAGAACTCACTCTATACACCGGTTTGATGACATCTCCTGACGGGATACCAGAAGTAGCCTTGGTAGGATGCTATTCAGGGGACCTGGAGCAGGGGGAAGCTGTTCTAAAACCTCTTCGTGAGTTCGGATCGCCGGTAGCAGATTTGATTGGCCCCATACCCTATACTCAAATGCAAACCCTGCTGGACGCTGCTGCGCCTCATGGTAACCGGTATTATTGGAAATCAAACTTCATGGAGGATTTATCTGGGGAGGCGATTGATGTTATCATTTCTAATTCGGATTCTATGACCTCTCCATTCTCGTTAGTTTTACTCGAGTATTATGGCGGGGCTTCAATCCGTGAACCCGAAGGGGGAACGGCCTTTCCGCATCGCATCGCTCAATATGATCTGATCATTGCTTCCAATTGGATTGATAAGCAAGAAGATGAAAGACATATAAGCTGGACCCGAAATTTCTGGGAAGCCATACAACCTTATTCAAGCCACAGGGTATACGTAAATGTGCTAGGTGTAGAGGGCGAAGAACGGGTAAAAGAAGCATACGGCAAGAACTATCCAAGATTAGCGGCTTTGAAACGGAAGTATGACCCGAACAACTTGTTTCGCCTTAATCAAAATATCAAACCTGTGGAGGCTTAAAATCAACCCCCCGCTAAACCTGATTTGCAATCAGGGTTAGCGGGGTAAAAATGCATATTCGATTATGGCTCGTATCCTTGTCACAACGCATATACAATACGTTTTGCTTAATCTAACTAAATGACAGAATGA
>JBBRDE010000349.1:0-4886 GCA_038204185.1 Cytophagales bacterium | reverse complement strand
CGTTTTTATTGCGCTTACGTAAGCCTCCGTCAGAATGTCGATCTCACCGTCAGATGAGGTAAATATTTCAGGATGTACCACTTCAAAGGCCATTGTAAGATCGCAGTTAACTGAAATTATCACCCCCGTTTCTTCGTCTATTCTGAAAATAGGGTATATCTCCTCAAACTTTTTCACCCGGTTATTCATAATTATCAGCCTTTTATAATTATTTCTTTCTTAACTATCGACCTGATCAATCTGTACCTCACAATATGTTTCGGCTGTTGGCTCCGCACGGGCAGCTTATCGAATCCCCATCGGCCGTGCGATTTGTTGTAGCTGGTGGGGATGAGGTACGATGCCACCAGGCCCAAGCCAAGAAATACGATGTTGAATACAACCGGAACGCCCAGTATGTGGAGTAGCAGGGTAGTCATAATAAATCCCACGGCACCGCCGGCAGCGTAGTAGAAATACCTCCCTCGTAACCCCTTAAACTCGATCTCATTGTCGATCCCTCGGTAAATGGAGTACTTTTTCATATCTGACTGATAGTCTTAGCCTAAAATCGAATCGATTATCCAACCCATCATAAAAAGGAACGTCAGCGAGCCGAACCACTTCAACATGAATTCGTAAATGTCCTTATCGCCCTTCTGAATTTTACCGTATACCCTAATCAAGCAAATTATCGCCATAGCCAGCCCCAGATATAGCGCAGCTTGATGCGCTTCGGCCGCGTAACTCAACGCCAGGAAATGGGGGGCTGAACCTGAACTCGCCCACGAGCCACTATCATTGTAAATGAACGACTCCACAGCATACACCAAAGCGGATGCTCCGGCCAACCCAACCAGCCATCGTATGGCCGGCGCTTCAAAGTCTTCACCCCGCTGCATTCCCTGGTAGATCCTCATTCCGGCAACAAGGCCCGAAACAGCGATGATGGTCAAGGCAATAATTTTGGTGATTGCCCAAGCGGCGGTCAGATCCATAATCAACGCTTACTTTTTTTCCATGAAACTTTTGACATTGCTGTCGGCTTGCATCGGCTTTTGAGCGGAAGCAATGCTCTGCAAAGCATAGCCAATAACAAAGAGCGCTATGATTGCCCCCAGCCATCGGAAGGCATGACGCTTTACGTCGTCCTCTCCGTTCATGGCCATGCTGTAAATTCTAAGCCCTCCCAGCAACCCCATAATCCCGCAAACCGCAAAAACGAAATTGGAGAACACGTCCAGATTATTGGATATAGGATCTGTAATGTAACGGTCAATGATGGAACCGTCGATGGCCCCCTCGCCCCCGCCTAGATAATGTTGCGCCTGGCACAGCAAGCCGACAAATATGGTACTGGCAATCATGTGGTAAATGGCTTTTAGCTTAGATGCGAGTCCACTTATGCAAAAAATACAGCTTGTAATACGGCGGCGATCGACAGCAGAAATAATACAGCTCCAACCCAGCCAATTGCGCTTTTTTGAACATCCTGATCGCCATTCTGCCATTTCGAGTAAATCCTAAATCCGCCAAACAGTCCCACTAGGGCGGCGATGATGTAAATCAGCGTTGTAACAGGTTCAAAGTAGGCTTGAAGGTCGGCAGAGGCCTGTTGAATGGCTTGAGCGCCAGCCTGAATACCGGGATTTTGGGCGAAAGCCACTCCAAAAGAGAGAAGCATTACTGACCCGGTGATGGAAATTTTTTGCAGTTGCTTGGTCATGGAATTATTGGTTTTGAATTGAATGAAATCATTTATTCACGCTGCACGGTCGTGTTGTATCATTGGGAATGCATTGAAAATCACTTTTTCCCGAGAGTTCAGTAAGGTCGATATGATCTCCTCGACGCTCTTTCCTGTTTGAAGGGCAAATTCATTGACCTTGTCATTAGCGGCCATGCACTCCTCCACTAATTCGGGATACCGCTCGGCATCGTTTAGTGTAGTCGCGCGGATATTGGTGAGGTGGACAAGTTCCTCGGCGGTCAGATCGCCAACGATGTCGTTGCTTAGCGTCAGGTCGTCCCTCGAATCATCTGTTCTATACTCGATGGGTCTTTTCAAGGTAGGCCATTCATCATCCTCGTCACTTTCGTCTTCATCCACCGGGGAGGTAAGCAGGGACGCCTCCTCTTGGCTGTATGCCTTATCCTCTGACATAGTGGCTACTGAATCTTCAGGGGGCTCATCACTAGGTTGACTGCCGTAAAATGTGGCCTCGTAGTCATAGGATGATTCACTTTCATAGCCTTCTTCAACAGGGTTGGTTAGTCTCTCAATTGCGGCCCTGTCCGCTTCTCCGATATTTTGATCGCCGTTTCTAAGGGATTCGTATCCAGCTACCTCCGGACGGTTTTGCATATTCTCCTTCCGTCCATTTAGCAAGCCCACGGACGATAAGTAGATGAAACCGTAAACGATAAATGCGACGAACGAAAAAAGAATGTATGCGCCGTTACTTATTATTAACAATAGCATGATAATCAGTAGGTTTTATCATTTAAAACTTAATGGTATTAGTACTTTTGGGGCATTTGCAGGTAGTCGCACCATTGGGTCAACCGTATAGTTTCTGCCGAGAAGGAGCCGATCTTTTGCTGGAGACAATTCTAAAAAAGTCCCTTGATCCTTTTTTACGATCTTGGCCGATTTGATGAGTGGTTCAAGCATCGGCAGATTCGGATATCGCTCCACCACCAGCCGTGCTCGCAGGTATTCTGTCTTAGTGGTTTCCCGGCCGTGGTGCAACAGAAGGCCGACACCCAGAAATACCACCGCAGTCCAGGCCCAAGTGTGTTTGCCAAAGCCATAGGTAAATGCTACCCAAGGATTTTCTGTCACGATGGGTTTGATAGCTGCTTTCAGCTTTTTTATCTCACTCATCATCTTTTCAGCCATCGCTTTTTGGTTTTCGATTTCGTGCAGTTCCTTCTCTTTTACTTCATTCAGTAAAGCAGCAGTCAGAGAGTCCATGGCCAGGCCGTACTTTTCCTGGAAGTGGCCGCTAATGCGGCGCAACACCTCGTTCGGGATTTCTTGCGTCGTTTCCAATGGCTATATGGTTATGGCTCTCACCAATTTGTCCATTTTGGTCTTGGCGAACCACCCGGCTGCCAGAATTCCGCTACTCCCCTCCCCTCTCTCGATGTTGGTGATGATTTTGCTGGCTAAGTCGGTGTTAAGTTCGATGTCTCCGAAATGCTCAACCGACATCCGGCACTTCTTTGCCACCGCCAGGCATTCTTCATGCTGCTGCGGAAAATTCTGAAAGGTGTTAGCGTTGATCCAGACCATGATTGGAAAGACATTGCCGACAGCCTTATAAATTTTCATGAGATAATCGACGCACGAGGTATAAGCGGTACCACCCGCAACGACTACATGGAACAGGAATTCCACTCCCAGGTACTGCTCAAACTGTTTAAGTTCGTCCTGATCCAAATCCATCGTCAAAAGGGCAGGAACTTGCTCCGATTCCGGCGCACCAAAATCCAGATAGAATACTGCGTTGTTCAGCGACGACAATTGCTGGATGCTGTCGAAAAGTCGGTCGCGGGCTATCTTTCGGTAGCTGTCCAAAAGGTCGATCTCCGCCAGTCTTTGTTCCTTTTCTGCCAAGAATCGCAACTGAGCCGTACTGGTCTTGGTGGAACTATCGACGTCGATGAAGGTGCGGCTGTCATCCTCCTCGTGCTTGACGGCAATGAGATAAGTCAAAAAAGACTTCCCTACTCCGCCTTTAGCCTGGATGATAAAGTTGAATTTCTTAGTTACCGCTGACTGTTCCATAATCGGTTATGAATTAGTTTTTCCCGCCCATTTTATGAGAGAGGAGGATTTGTTATTGGTCTCTGAAAACACGTCTATTGGTTTGAATTCTTCCATTTCCTTCACAATCGAATGGTACTCGTTGTGACAGCTATCGCTTTCACTTTTGTAACTGGGCATGGCGCACAAGGGCATTGGCTCCAATCGCTGTCCCTTAATTTTGTCGAACTCGTGACACTTACTCCTCAAAGTCCGCATGGTTTGAATCCCGACCCGTATTCCCAGATTCGCAGTAATTACTTTGGAAGCACCTAGTAAGGACAGTTCTCTAACTTCACGTCGGAAGAGCTTGTAGAGCAATTCAAATTTTCCTTTCACCATATCATTTTCGATCAGGAAAATCAGTCTCTGCCTGTCTTGGAAAATCTCCTTTACAAATCCGTCTTCTGACATCTGCGATTGAATTATGGCTCAAATATCTTATATGAAATTCTAAATTAAAAATATTAAATCAATAATTTTCAAAAAAAACTTTGATTAACACTTCTTCAACACGTGGTTAACACGGAAGTAACACGGGGCTAACACATGATCCGTCCAGCACAAGCATTTAGGTAACAGAGTCCGCTGTTATTCATTTTCAGAAGTACGGAATAAGGGTCATGTACAATCTGTGTTCTGTTCTTGAAAATAAAACTTGTATAAAATATTAATTTTATAATACCTTATATTTGATCCTACATTTAGCAAGCTATGTTTTCACCCGGTCTAAATTCACCGAAGGTGTATTTAGCCAGGATTAAAACCGCTTGCCCTCCGGGAGTCAATTCGCCATTCGGCTCATTGTTAACTTATTCTGAATGCAATATTGAAAGATGGGAAAGCATAAAAAGCCGGGAAGACCGCCCTTAGAAGAGGAAGAAAAGCGTCGTAAAGTGACCTTAATGCTTTCCCCAATAGAGATTAAGAGTCTTAAAAAGGAGTATGAAGGGCGTACAGTCGGATTTTCAGTTTTTTGCCGGGAGAAGCTGTTAAACCGAGAGGCGGCCACCCTGTGTAAACCTATGGAGGAGGGTATCCAACGGCAGCTTACGAATCTCCTCAAACTGTCGGGCAGCTTATTACTGCTTTCAAA
>JBBRDE010000348.1:0-4888 GCA_038204185.1 Cytophagales bacterium | reverse complement strand
TGATGCGATTTGACTGTACCAATGGCGACATTGAGTTTGCCACCGACAATGCCGCTCCTGGCCGTACGGTAGAATATTCGGCGGCAGGTGTGAGTGTCTGGTCGACTAATCCCCGCCAACGTGTAGAGCGGGAGTTGTTTTTGGATAACAACAGTGGCGGGGTACTTACACTCAAGGCCCGGTATGTTGGCGATCCAGGTTCAGAGGTTTCTACAATGTTCGACTTCCGTAAGCATTGCGGCAGAGCCCGTGTTGCTTCATCGGTCGAAAACGTATCGCCTTTCTCGGTTACAGTACTTGGCAATCCTACGGCCAGCGATCGGGTAACGGTAGAGGTAAAAGGGGTAGCCGGACAAACCATGCAGATGGGATTGTCTAACAGCCAGGGCCAGATGATGTCTCAGGAGACCTTCCAGGCAACGGGTAACGTTGAACAGCGTAGTATGAAAGTAGGCCGTCAGCCAGGTATTTACTTTATAAAAGTATCTACCGCAACGGATAGCCGTACAATTAAATTACTCCGTCAATAGGACAGTAAAAGTGCCTCGGATAGCACTTAAGATAGAAGTGCCCGAATACAATTAAATATGCCGGAGGTGAATAGATATAATGGAAGACTTTTAGTGTCCATCTATTCATCTCCGGCAATTAGTAGGTAACACCAATAAAACTACCATAAAAATGGAAGTATATCTTTCCAATCTCAGAGGACTTCTCAACCGTACAGGGGTGTTCCTCTTTTTTTTAAGCGCATTAGTTGCCTGTAAAAGCACAGACAATTCGGAGGACAGTGTAAAATCTACTACCAATCCGATGGAAATTCCACCCCTTTTTCAACGCAGGGGTGAGTTGGCTACGGCGGATGAATGGACCAAGACGGTAGCCAAAGTGGAAGAGTTGAAGCAAAATATTGCCAAAAACCCTGGTGATGTGAAGCCCCGCTTACAGATTGCTACCATCTATATGGCCGAAGCCCGTATTACGGGCGAACACCCTTACTACTATCCAGCGGTACTCAAGATACTGGACGGTGTGCTCAGCATGGATCCCCGAAATTTTGAAGCAACTACCTTCAAGGCTTCGGTGAAAATGTCGCAGCATCAGTTTAAGGAAGCTCGCGAGCTTGCTGAAAAAGCCCGGCAAATCAATCCCAACAACGCCTATGTGTATGGGGTATTGGTGGATGCCAATGTAGAGCTCGGTAACTATGAGGAAGCTGTAGCGGTATCAGATAAGATGCAAGCTCTTAAGCCCTCTCTGGAATCGTACTCGCGGGCCTCGTATCTGCGGGAGATTTACGGGAATTATCCAAGTTCTATTGAAGCTATGAAATTGGCCGTACAGGCTGGATTGCCCGGTTCGGAACCTTACTGCTGGAGCAAAAATACCCTGGCCCATCTTTATGTTGTGACAGGACAACTTGAAAAGGCCGAAACTGAGTATGCTCAGATACTTGCCATTCGCCCGAGTTATGCTTTTGCTATGGGCGGTCAGGCCCGCGTTCAAACGCTGCGCAAAGAATATGACAAGGCCTTGGCTACTTTAAATAAAGCATCGGCTATTTTACCCGAATTCTCATTTTACGAGCAGATGGCTGAGATTTACGCGTTACAGGGAAACAAGGAGAAAGAGAACGAAATGTATGCCGAGGTAGTCAAAATGCTTGATGAGGATGCCCAATCAGGACATGCCGTCGATCTGGAGCTTTGTAAATTGTATATTAGATCAGGCCAATTGGATTCAGCAGCATTTTATGGACAAAAAGAATTTGCCAAGCGCCCTAAAAACATCGATGTGAATCATGCATTGGCGACCCTGGCTTTCCAGAAAAACGATTTAAAAAAAGCCCAGGAGCATATCCAAACGGCTATGCGTACCGGTATCAAAGATCCTGAATTGCTGCAGCAGGCCAGTCAGATAGCTCTGGCGCTGGGCAATGTGGACGAAAGCAAGAAACTAATTACCGAAGCGAAAAAAGTAAATCCCCTTACCGTGCTCTGAGGACAGAACTCCAGTATTTTCAATTACCCCCCTTTCCGGCTTGTTAGCCGGAAAGGTTTTTTTTGAACTATCCCTGCGAACCGGTTTCGTTAACCGGGCTTTACTCTTTTTTATTGTACTGTACAAAACCTATATTTGTACATAGGGAAGAGGGACTGACGCATACTCCCAGCTTAGTTATTCACATAGTCACCAAAGGGTTTGAGTCATTTATGAAAAAAATTCTGGTAATTGGATTGGGGAAGGTCGGGTCGCTGGTTGGTACGTTGCTAAGCAAGCAATTCGACGTTACTGGAATGGATAAGAATAAACCCGCCATTAAGTTGGCCTTTCCCGTACTGGAAGCTGATGTGACCGATTTTCCAACGCTCCGTACAAGCCTCGAAAGCTTCGACGCCGTGGTGTCGTGTATGCCCTATAACCTAAATCTGCCTATTGCCAGAACGGCCTATGAATTGGGTATCCACTACTTCGACCTGACTGAGGACGTACCTACCACCGCCGCTATCCGGGAAATGGCGCGTGACAGCAAGGGCGCCATGGCACCACAGTGTGGCCTGGCGCCCGGTTTGATTGGGATTGTGGGAGCTGACCTGGCGGCAAAATTTACTAAACTACGCGATATTGAAC
The DNA here is from genome assembly GCA_038204185.1 of Cytophagales bacterium. Taxonomy (GTDB): domain Bacteria; phylum Bacteroidota; class Bacteroidia; order Cytophagales; family Spirosomataceae; genus Salmonirosea. The sequence goes on along the minus strand of JBBRDE010000348.1, from coordinate 2,257 downwards.
TTCGGGTAGGGGCTCTGCCGCGTTATCCGAATGGCTTGATGGGATATTCCTTTACCTGGTCGCCGGCGGGCGTAATCAATGAATACATCAATGATGCCGAAGTAATTCACAACGGTACTCGCAAAACGGTTTCTTCGCTGGATGGCATCGAAGTGATCAATATTGAGGGGCAAGAGTTCGAGGCCTTTACTACCTCGGGGGGGCTGGGTACCATGTGCGAGACCTATGAAGGAAAGGTAGACACGCTCAATTACAAAACCATCCGATACCCCGGCCATGCCAGCTTAATGCGCTTCATGCTATACGAGCTGATATTGAAAAATAAACGGGAACTCATCGAGCAAATCCTGACCGAAGCTAAACCCCCCGTGCAGGAGGACGTCGTGTATGTGTACGCAGTAGTGGAAGGTTGGAAAGGTGATCATCTGGAACGCGAAGAGTTTTATCGGGCCTACCATCCCATCCAAATCGACGGCCAGCACTGGCGGGCTATCTCCTGGACCACCGCCGCCTCCGTTGCCGCAGTGGTAGAAATGGTTGCCGCAGGCAGTTTGCCGCAACAGGGATTTATCCGGCAGGAGGATATTCCGCTGGATAAGTTTCTGGATACTACGAATGGCTCTTTCTATCGTACCTATGACTGATTGCTGATCTACCTTTGGTAATCTTTCTTGCAATTATCCAAATATAATGAACGACTTCCTCAAAGAACTAGCTATACAAAAGGACAATTTTGGCCTGAGTACCGGGCAGAACCAGTGGAAAGGTCAAGGGCTGGTACTTGAATCCTATTCGCCGGTTAATGGTGAGCGCATTGGTACTACCCATATGGCCAGTCGCGAGGACTACGACCGGGTAATCCGGGTGGCGCAGGATGCTTTTAAAGAATGGCGCCTGAAACCTGCACCGAAGCGGGGAGAAATTGTTCGGCAGATGGGAGAACAATTCAGGTTGCACAAGAAAGCGCTTGGTGAACTGGTCAGTTATGAAATGGGCAAGAGTCTTCAGGAGGGCCTGGGTGAGGTACAGGAAATAATTGATATCTGTGATTTTGCCGTAGGGCTTTCGCGGCAGTTGTACGGACTTACCATGCATAGCGAGCGCCCGGACCACCGCATGTACGAGCAGTGGCATCCACTGGGCGTAGTCAGCATTATTACCGCTTTTAACTTTCCGGTAGCTGTCTGGTCATGGAATGCCATGGTTGCCTGGGTATGTGGCGATGTGTGTGTGTGGAAGCCTTCCGAAAAAACACCTATGACGGCTATCGCCTGCCAAAACATCATTCTGAAAGTCCTGCAAAACAATGCAGTGCCTGAAGGCGTATCCTGCCTGGTGATGGGTGGGCGCGAGGTAGGAGAATGGATTGCCAACGACGCGCTCGTAGCCCTGGTATCGGCCACAGGCAGTACCCTTATGGGTAAGGCCGTGGCTGAAGCGACCGGCCGACGGCTAGGCCGTAGCCTTCTCGAATTGGGAGGTAATAATGCTATTATCGTAACCTCAGACGCCGACCTTGCCGTAGCTATTCCAGCCATTGTTTTTGGGGCAGTGGGAACGGCCGGACAGCGTTGCACGAGCACGCGTCGGCTCTTTGTGCATGAAAACATTTATGAAAATATGAAGGAGCGCCTGCGAAGTGCCTATGCTCAGCTCCGTATCGGAAATCCATTGGATGCTACCTACCATGTGGGGCCGCTCATCGATCAGCAAGCGGTCAACAGTTACCAGTCGGCGGTCGAAACCATCAAAGCGCAGGGAGGTACTTTCCTGGTAGCTCCGAAGATCTTATCAGGCTCAGGCTTTGAGTCGGGCTGTTATGTGCAGCCTAGTATAGCCGAGGTAGAAAATCATTGGGACATCGTGCAGCATGAAACGTTTGCTCCCATTCTGTACCTGATCCGATACTCCTCGCTGGAAGAGGCTATTCAGTTACAGAACGATGTGCCTCAGGGGCTTTCTTCGGCCATTTTTACCCTAGATATGCGCGAAGCCGAAAGGTTTCTGTCGGCGGCGGGTAGCGACTGTGGTATTGCCAATGTAAATATAGGCACCTCGGGTGCTGAGATCGGAGGTGCCTTTGGGGGAGAGAAAGAAACGGGCGGGGGCCGTGAATCGGGTTCCGACGCCTGGAAAGCATACATGCGCCGTCAAACCAATACTATCAACTATGGCCATTCGCTGCCATTGGCACAGGGGATTTCTTTTGAATTGTAGTGTGTTTTCTAATCAAATATGTACCGGGTGGTCTCTATCA
>JBBRDE010000347.1:0-4959 GCA_038204185.1 Cytophagales bacterium | reverse complement strand
GGGAATGGCGGGAGGAGTTCATCTACTTTTTGCTAATTGACCGTTTTCACGATGACCTAGACCGAAAGCCTGACGAGGACCGCGAAAGGCGGAGCGGTTTTGGCGACAAAGAGGCGTTGCAAAAAATATGCGGCGGCACGTTGAACGGCATCACGAATCACCTCGATTACATCCGGGATCTGGGATGCACCGCACTGTGGCTTAGCCCGGTGTTTGAAAACAACCTTTCGTCCTACCACGGGTATGCCATTCAGAATTTTCTCAACATCGACCCCCGGTTTGGAACCAGGGAAGATCTGGCAAGATTGGTCAATGCGGCGCACGCCATGGATATCAGGGTGTTCCTGGACATCGTGCTTAACCATTCCGGTGACAACTGGTATTATCCGGATGACCTGGATTACTACTATTACGATGGGCAAGTTTTTCCTTTTGGCGGCTGGCGCACCGACAGTGCGCCGCTTCCCATTGAGCTGAGAAATCCCGAACTGTACTGGAAAAAGGGCCGTGTAAGAGACTTTGACCGGTATCCTGAAACGCGAGAAGGTGATTTCCTTTCGCTGAAAAGCTTCATAAACGATGCTTCTCCCGAGGCATTGTACGTGCAGCAGATGCTCACCAAGATTCATTGCTATTGGATCAAAGAGGCCGATATCGACGGATTCCGCATCGATGCCGTCAAACACATGGGTGAGGAGTATGTCAGCCAGTTCTGCTCCCACGTCCGGGAATACGCCTACAAGCTCGGCAAACGCAACTTCTTTCTTTTCGGGGAGCTTGTTGGGCCAGAGGAGATGTACAATCAATACATTGGCCCCAAAACATCCGTCGTGGTAGAGGACAAAGCCATTTATTTTGGTTTGAATTCGGTTCTTGACTTTCCTTTATACCATATTCTTGCCGATGTCATCAAAGAAGTCTCGACCCCCCAAAAGCTGATTGACCGGTACGAATCGCTTCGGAAAAATGCGATGAACCGGGGAGAGTTTGGGGAGTTCCTGGTGACCTTCATCGACAACCACGACCAAGTGGGGCAAATTTTCAAAAAGCGCTTCGGCAATGGTGCGATAGAAAATCAAGTCATTGCCGGGATAGGCTTCTTATTGTGCGCGCTTGGGACGCCCTGTATCTATTACGGAACGGAACAGGGCTTTGACGGAGCGGGTGAAGGTGATTTCAACATCCGGGAGGCCATGTTCAGTTTGCAGGACGATCACGCGAATGCGCTGAACAAGTCCAACAGGATTTACCAAGAAATCGCTTCCATTGCCACTTTGAGAAAGCACAGCCCAATTTTGAAGTTTGGCAGGATGTACATGCGGGAGCTTTCGGACGATGGTAAAAGTTTCCATTGGCCTGTTCATAAAAAATGCCTGCTCGCATTTTCACGGGTACTTTACGACGAAGAAATCGTGGTCGCCTACAACAGCTCGCTCGATAACCCCGATGAAGAGTACGTGCTCGTGGATCCGCTGCTGAACCCCGAAGGCAGTATATTCAAATTCCTGTACGGCCAGTCGGGCCACATCAGTGTGCTCCAAAACGAGGAAGGGAACCGGCATTTTATCAAGCTCAGGCTTGAACCTTCACAATTCGTCATTCTGACCAACAGTCCACTTTGAAAAGCGACAATTTCCGTACGCGCGATCAAATGCCAGTCGGGAAAAACACCTGAATGCCCTTCCGGTCCTCTATAAAATAAATCAGAGTTTAGGTACAAAAATGTCAAATCAGCCCCAACCGATAGAATCCCAAGAACGCGAAACATATCCAGATACGGATCTGAAAAAGGGCCTTACAAGCCAGGAAGCGGCCTCGCGCACCGCACAATTTGGGCTGAATGAGCTGGAACGGGTCAAACCGGAAAAAATCTGGCTCATTGTGCTCAGGCAGTTCAACAGTCGGATCGTGTATGTTTTGGCCGCTGCAGCGATCGTGTCTTTCATCCTGGGAGATCAACTCGAAGGTTTCGCCATAATAGCCGTTATTTTAATTAACGCGATAACAGGATTTGTGTTGGAATACAACGCCCGGCAATCCATGGAGGCGTTGCGAAAGCTGGATACAACGCCGGCAAGGGTCCTGCGCGACGGGCAGACCCAGGAAATCCCCTCCGAAAAAGTTACCAAGGGGGACATCCTCATTCTGGAAGCGGGTGACCTGGTGGCAGCCGATGCGGCAATTAAGGAAACCAATCAACTGCGCGTCGACGAATCGGCATTGACCGGTGAGTCTGTGCCTTCCGAAAAAAGCCTTGAGCCTTCAAAGGAAAATACCCCGCTGGGCGATAGGCACGACCGGTTGTTCAAAGGCACTGGCGTGACGGCTGGAAATGCAAAGGCGATCGTGACCGGAATCGGTCAGGCGACCGAGCTTGGTAGGATCGCCACCCTGGTGCACCAGGCCAGCCGAACGGCCACACCGCTAGAAGCAAAACTGGATAGCCTGACCAAGGTGCTGATATGGGTCACGCTTGGCATGGCCCTGGCGTTCCTAGCCGTGGGCCTGCTGCGTGGACAAGAGGTAAAACAACTTGTCGAAACGGCGGTAGCGCTTGCCATTGCGGCTATCCCGGAGGGAATGTCCATTGTTGCGACGGTTGCCTTGGCCTACGGGATGCTTCGTCTGGCCGAAAAAAAGGTAATCGTAAAAAGCCTTTCAGCCGTGGAGACACTTGGCGGCACCAACGTGATATTTACGGACAAAACCGGCACGCTCACCCAAAATAAAATCGAAGTGCACGCCCTCCACTTTCCGGGCAATGATCTGACCGTCCGCATTCACCCCGGCAGGAAAGGCCCGAAGGCACTGGAGGTGGCAACGGGCGATCCGAATCTGCTGAAATCAAATCAAATGCAGTTGCTGGCCCTGACCGGGGCTTTGGCAAACAACGCACAACTAGGTGGCGAAAAGAAAAAAAGTTTGGGCGATCCCGTCGAGGTGGCCCTGCTCCTGTTCGCGACGGCTTGGGGGATTGACATCGACAAACTGAGCGGCGAATATAAGCGGGAAGCGGAAAATGCTTTCAGCTCCGACACCCGCATCATGGCCACGATGCATCAGTCAGGATCGGGGTATTCTATTTCGGTGAAAGGCGCCATCGAGGAAGTCTCGGCACTTTGCACCTGGGAGAGCGAAGACCAGCGAAACAAAGAATTTGATGTATCCGAACGCATGGCCGCGGACGGTCTCCGTACGCTGGCCTTCGCATCTCGCCAAACCAGCACAAGACCCGCAGAAAATTTCACCAGGGAAGAAGGGCTCACCTATCTGGGATTGGTGGGGTTTCTGGATCCGCCCAGAAAGGAAGTAACGAAATCCTTAAACGCCTGCCAAGGTGCGGGAATCAAAATCATCATGGTTACCGGTGACCACCCCGCCACGGCGCTGAAAATTGCCAAACAGGTCAATCTTGTCGGTGCATGTGAGCAACTGGTCCTGACGGGAAAAGATCTGGAATCACTGGACTTCGCCTCCGAAAAGGATCAGAAAGAAATGATGGAATGCAATATTTTTGCCCGGGTGAACCCCGCTCAGAAACTTGACCTGATTGACTTTTATCAAAAACAGGGGGACATCGTGGCCATGACCGGCGATGGCGTGAACGACGCCCCCGCGTTGAAAAAGTCGGACATTGGCATTGCCATGGGGTTGCGGGGCACGGCCGTGGCTGCCGAAGCGGCCGAGATGGTGCTGCAGGATGATTCGTTCGCCTCCATTGTCCACGCCATCGAGCAGGGCAGGGTGATTTTTGAGAACATCCGAAAATTCATCGTTTTTCTCCTCTCCTGCAACATGAGTGAAATTTTCGTGGTCACCTTTGCGGGATTTCTGAATGTGGGAAACCCGCTGCTGCCTCTACAGATTCTCTTTATCAATATCATCACCGACATTTTCCCGGCACTTGCACTTGGCGTTGGGAAGGACAACGAAAATCTGATGAAATCCCCTCCCAGGGATCCCAAGAAACCCCTTCTCGAAGAAGCGGACTGGAAGAGGATCCTGTTTTATGCCTTAGTGATGAGCGCGTCGGTGCTTGGCTGTTACTGGTACGCCACATCCCGGCTGGGGCTAAGTGCAGCGCAGGGAAACACAAGTACTTTTTACGCACTTTCCCTGGCTCAATTGCTACACGTTCTGAACCTGTACACGGGCAAACGCCGTTTTTTTAATAATGAGATTACGCGCAACAAGTTCGTCTGGATGGCACTTGTTCTCTGCATCGCCATCATGCTGGCAACCTACTTCGTCCCTTTCCTACGGCAGGTCCTTTCTTTGCAAATTCTCAGCAAAGAATCATTGGAACTCATATTGGGGGCGGGAATAGCGCCCATTATCATCATCCAATCCGTTCGGCTACTGTTTCCCGCTTACTGGGAAGTTGAGAGTTGAGCGTTTCACCTTGATGCGCCACCAAGTCGTACGCCCACTGGCGTTTGTCCGTATTGATACACCATCCATTAACGACCAACCGTTTGTTTTCCCTCAGAAGCAAAAAGCAATCTCTAGGTTTTAATTAGAATGGATTCTGATCAGAATAAGTCGTCAGGCCTTTATCAGGCCGTTTACTTAATAATCATATATTGTATTCTGCTGAGAAATGGGAGGCAAAAGAAAACAAATTCCTGTCTGCTTCACTACAGTCCGTCAATGACTAATCATTTTACAGTTCGATGGATCACTCCGCCTCTGCGAGCTCTTTGCGTTTTTGATTCGGAGTCAACTGGTGCAAACTAAGTAGAGATCAAAAGGGAATGTCAGATCTGTAAGTGATATTTGGCAGGTAGTCACTCAACTTTCTGCTTACCAATAAATTCCATTAGAGCATGTTTAAATTTTAGAAAGGGCATCGGTGCATTTACTTTTGGGTGACCAAACTTAGAAGTGAATGCAAGTCGAATTCAATCAACTTTCCGATGCCCGCTGGCAAATTATGGAACAAATTTTGAACGATCACCG
>JBBRDE010000346.1:0-4991 GCA_038204185.1 Cytophagales bacterium | reverse complement strand
AAATCTACACTATTGCTGCAAGTGTCTCGTTGATCGGAGTATTATTTGATCCCTCTGAACTAAATATTAAAATCCTTCTGTGACGGCCCTGCCATCATAAAAGTCAGTCTTTTTTGTCGTACAAGTATAAAACCCCGTTTTCATTCCTTTAAAAAGCAGTCATCTCTACTACTATATCTCATTCTACATGAAAATCTTTAAACGTGTTGTTTTCGTGGCAATGGCCATTGCTGGCATTAGTACCCTCGCAGCATTCACAGGATCTTTTTTACCATTCACTGACCCAACCGATCCTCCCAAAATGGCGGTAGAGATCAAAGTCCCGGCTGGTTTTATGGCTACTATATTTGCCGAGGAATTGGAAGGCGCCCGGCATATGGCGGTATCCAGGGGCGGAGATGTGTATGTGCGACTGTCAAAACCAAAGGACGGAAAAGGTACCTACCGGCTCAAGGATACGAACGGCGATGGGGTGATGGATGAAAAAATGGGATTTGGTGACTTCAAAGGAACCGGGGCTTTTATTAAAAACGGTTATCTGTATACCTCTTCCAATAGCGGAATATTCCGCTATCAGTTGAATGAAAATGAAGAAGTTCTAAATCCTGATACGCCCGAAACTATTGTCACCGGACTAGTAGATACCGGCCGCGACAACGCTAAGTCTATTGCCCTGGACGACAAAGGGAATATTTACGTGAACGTAGGCTCACCCAATGATGCCTGCCGCGAGACGGGTACCGGAAAGGGAATAATGCCCTGTACCTTACTGGACACCGTGGGGGGAATCTGGCGTTTTCGCGCCGATGTCCAAAATCAGACTCGCAAAGACGGCATTCGCTACGCAACGGGCCTAAAAAATTCCGTGGGGCTTAATTGGAACAGCCAAACCAACAGCCTTTTTGTCCTGCAGCACGGACGTGGGCAGTTCCACGATTTTTATCCTCAGCTTTTTACGCCTCAGCAGAGTGCCATCCTTCCGGCAGAAACCATGTACGAAATTCACGAAGGTGATGATGCCGGTTGGCCCTATGTCTATTTTGACCCAATTCTGAAAAAGAAAATGGTAAACCCCGAGTACGGCGGCGACGGTAAGAAAACCGGTGGCAAAAAAGCCCTGAATCCGATTGCGGCTTTTCCCGCCCACTTTGCCCCTAATAGCTTGGTTTTTTATACCGGGAGTATGTTCCCGGCCCGCTACAAAAACGGAGCCTTCATTGCCTTTCACGGCCAGAATTCCGAAATGAAAAAGGGGTATTTCGTGGCCTTTATGCCTTTCAATAATGGCAAGCCGGCGGGCCCCTACGAAGTATTTGCGGATAATTTTGCGGGTATCGACCTGGCTAAACCAGACGGGCCTGTGCAGCACCGCCCCTGTGGACTCGCGCAAGGGCCTGACGGTTCACTGTACGTATCCGATGACTTGAACGGCACTATTTACCGGATTGCCTTTCAAAAGAAATAAACTCTCGTTGTGGGAAGATTGAATCTTATCCATGTTGGCAAATTAATGTCGTTGATTTCATCCGAACCCAGCGTTGTGGATTTAATCTTTTCACCAAAGAGTTTTGCCACTATGGAGGGTGGAGACACAGAGCAACTTGAAGCGGTCGAAAGCTTTGTTTCTACCAAGCCATTTACTAACTTCAAGCGTTAGTAACGCATCACGAAAGCATGATCACATCATTTAGATTCAAAGACACGGAAATATCTGGCGAGGAGAACGAGTGTCGAAGCTGTCAATGGAAATCCAGAAGGTTGGTCGGCGTAAGCTGAGAATGCTAAACAATTCTCAAAACATTACCGACCTGAGAATTCCTCCTTCCAACCGATTGGAGAAACTAGGCGGCAATCTGAAAGAGTTTGACAGCATCACGATAATCGATCACGGGAGAATCATCTTTCAATGGAATAGCGGCCCGGAATCCGAAGTAGAAATCAACGATTACCATTGACTGGAAAAGCACATGGACTAACTACCTAACCTACATCCGGGAGAAGTCTTACAGGCAGAATTTTTGATTCCTCTACAAATCACTGCCTACAGACTCGCCAACGACATCGGCATTCCTCATACTCGTATCTCGGAAATCCTTAAAGCCAATCGGCGTATTACAGCGGATACAGCTTTGCGGTTGAGCGCTGACTTTCTGCATCAATAAGTATTTGGCAGCCACAAAACTATCCGTGGGTGGTCGAAACCTTTGGTCGAACGCATCACAACTTTGTTTCAAAAATCCAAAAAAGTTTTGGTCGACTTATTTTTTCCTGGTGACTAACCTACACCTTTTCCTTAGTTTTGTCAAAAACCAAAAACGGGAAAATGCAAGTCGAAACCATCGAGGATTTTTTTAAAAATTTACAAGATAATATTTGTCAGGCGCTCGAAACCGAAGACGGCCTGGCTAAATTTCAGGAAGACCTGTGGGAACATCATTCCGGCGGTGGCGGACGCACTCGGCTGGTTCAGAACGGCAACGTCATCGAAAAAGGCGGCGTTAATTTTTCCAGCGTACGGGGGGAGGTGCATCCACGCCTGCGGGCGCAGATGGAGCTTAGCCTGGATGAGGAGTATCATTTTACGGCTACGGGCGTCTCCATCGTGATGCATCCGAAGTCGCCTAAGGTGCCGATTATCCACATGAATGTCAGGTACTTCGAATTGAGCGACGGCAGCTGTTGGTTCGGTGGGGGCATCGACCTTACACCGCACTACGTAATTGAGGAGGACGCCCGGTTTTTTCACCAAACGTTGAAAGATGTCTGCGACCGCCATCATCCCGCCTTCTATCCCGACTTCAAAAAATGGGCGGATGATTATTTTTTCATTCCCCACCGGGACGAAACACGCGGCGTAGGCGGCATTTTTTTCGACTACCTTAAACCCGGCGAACCGGGTACAGGACAAGCACTTTCCATGGAAGAATTATTTCAATTTGTGAAAGGAGTTGGTGAAAGTTTTACACCGCTGTACACGCATTATATGCGCAAGCATCGAGAACAGACTTTTAACGAGCAAGAAAAAAAATGGCAGTACCTGCGGCGCGGGCGGTACGTGGAGTTCAATCTGGTCTGGGATCGGGGGACGAAATTTGGCCTGGAAACCAATGGCCGCACGGAATCCATCTTAATGAGTCTGCCGCCGCAGGCCCAGTGGGAATACGACTTTCAGCCTGAGCCGGGTTCACCCGAAGCTGAAACCTTGGCTTTGTTAAAAAAAGGCATCGACTGGGTCTAGCCTAAACCGTGAGCCAGCCAGCATCCAGTGCCGACAAATCCCAGGTGTTCGGGCCATCGGCAAAGAGTTTGCCATCCCTGATTTCCAGCGGTGAGGAAAAATTATTCTCGTATATCTGTCCGGTTCCCAATCCCTGCGGCAAGGTGGTGTCGAACTGCGCCGTAAACTGGGCGATAGCATTCAGGCCGATGTTCGATTCCAAACCTGAAGTAATCCACCAGCCGATGGACAGCCGCTGGGCGATTTCGATCCACTCGCGGCATTGCTGGAAGCCGCCGAGCAAAGTAGGTTTTAGGATAATGTATTGGGGATGAATAGCTTTTAGTAGGGAGAACTTGTCCATGTAATCTATCTTGCCAACCAACTCCTCGTCGAGTGCGACGGGAACGGGCGAAGTGGCGGCCAACTGCGCCATCAATTGCGGCTGACCGACGGCCACGGGTTGCTCGATGGATTGAAGGTTATATTCGGCCAGGCGACTAAGTTTCTCCTCGACTTCATCGGCCTCGAAAGCCCCGTTAGCGTCCACGCGCAGGGCAATTTCCTCGGGAGCGAAGCGGTCGCGAATGCTTGCCAGCACGCGGCATTCCTGGGCGAAGTCAATGGCTCCGACTTTAATTTTTATAGTGGTGAATCCCTGGGCTAACTTTTCTTCAATTTGCTGCTGCATAAACTCCTCCGACCCCATCCACACCAAACCGTTAATGGCGATGCCCGATTTTTTTTGCGAAAAATCGTTTTTGAAAAGCACTCTTTCGCCACCATTCATGAAATCGTGCAGGGCCGATTCTATCCCAAATCGGATGGCGGGGAACTCGGCGGGAATGAGCTGTTCGAGGATGATGGGCAGGTTAAAGGGGAAGACTTCCAGGTCGAGGCTGTTAAAAAGCCCGCAAATCTCAGCTAACTTTGTTTCAAAATCTGCTCCCGCGTCGATGCTTATGCCGGGCAAGGGGCCGCATTCGCCGTAGCCTGTGACTCCGGACTGCTCTTCATCCGTAACTTTAAGGAGCCAAGAGGTTTTTTCGATCAATACCCCGCGCGAAGTACCCGCTTCAAATCTAAATTTCAGGACGTAGGGCTGGTACTGGATGAGTAAGGGCATGAAGGAGCGGGTGTAAGGTTTAGAAAAGTTGGCAAGTATATGAAAAAAAATGGGCCAATGGAGTTAGAAATGAGCAAGCGGAAATTGAGCAAAATTCTGCTAACCCCATTTTCCTCGCTTTACGGATTGGTAATGGCGGCACGTAACCTGTTACACGACACCCAGATGCTGAAAACAAGGCCCACTTCACAATTTTCGGTGTCAGTGGGGAACCTGACAGTCGGCGGCACCGGAAAAACGCCCATGATCGAATACTTGATTCGGACTTTGGGGCAGGGAAACAGGATTGTAACGCTGAGTAGGGGGTACGGTCGAAAAAGCCGTGGATTCTTACTGGCGTCGCCCGATAGCACAGCGGCGGAGATCGGGGACGAGCCGCTACAATATTACCAAAAATTTGGCCAAGAGACTCCCGTGGCGGTTTGTGAAAACAGGGTAAAGGGGGCTCAGCTGTTGCAAGATTACTTCCCGGCCCACAACCTGCTGCTGCTGGACGATGCCTTTCAACACCGCGCCCTACGGCCGGACCTGTCGATTCTGTTGAATGACTTCAACCGTCCCTTTTACCAAGACGAACCCTTTCCTGGCGGCAGACTGCGCGAAAGTCGTCGCGGCGCCCGGCGGGCCGATGCTATCGTCACGACCAAA
>JBBRDE010000345.1:0-5006 GCA_038204185.1 Cytophagales bacterium | reverse complement strand
GGTGCAGGAGTTCGCTCAGGGGCGGCTCGGCCTTGAAGCTCATTTTCACCAGCGCATTCCACGCCAGGTAGCGCGTGGCCACGTTTGCATTCTGCAACGCATCCGTTGCTTCCTGGGGAGAAGTTAGATCGTATTTCGGTGAGCGATAAGGAGTTTTGGGCGGCGCGATGCGATAAATGCGCCCCCGGTTCATATCAGTCAGGCCGACTTCGCCTTCTCCGGGATCATACCAGTCGGACACAATCAGCGAGCCATCGGGGGCCACGCACACATCCGAAGGCCGAAACCAGGTATCGCGGGTACCTTTGACCAGATCCAGCATACTGGCCTTGTAGCCTGCCCCATCGTTCTCAACGGGGTAGGATCGTACTATATTGGGCCCCGCATCGGCATGGATGATCTGATCCCGGAATTTCCGGGGCAATAAATCTCCCTCGTACACCGCCATTCCCGCCGGGGCACCCGAACCCGTGTGCAGCACGTCAGGTACCACGCCGGGATCGTTCTGGTGCCAGTGTCGCCGGGCAATGTCTTCTTCCAGATTGGTGCGGTTGACGCGCCAGGTGGTACCCGTCATTTCGTCAGTGTAGCCAAAATTCCCATTTTCCATCACGTAGTTGATGCGCACACTTTCGTTGCCGTCCTCGTCGTGATCCGACTGCCACACGCTACCGTAGCTATCCACGGCTACTTCAAGACCATTGCGAAAGTTGTCGCCCAGTACTTCCAGGTTCTTAAAATCCTGGTCGCAACGGAACACCATCCCCTTGCGATAGTTGTGGAAATTGATGGGTTGGTCGAACTTGTCGTAGAAGCCCCGGCCGCGCGCGTCGAGCAGTTGGCGGCCTTCGCCACCGAAGTTGAAGTAGAATTTTCCGTCGGGGCCGAATACGAAGGAATGGATACCCTGATCGTTCCGTGCTCCGCTTACACCCCGGAAAATAATTTCCTTTCGGTCGGCCTTGTCGTCGCCATCGTCGTCGGTAAATAGCCACACGTACGGACTTTGCGACACAATCACCCGGTTGCCTATTACACAAATTCCGAGGGGGGCGTCCAGTTCAGGTCCCTGGTAGAATACCTTGGTTATGTCCGATTTTCCATCGCCGTCGGTATCTTCCAGAATCAGAATCCGGTCACCAGCCAGGCGATCCTGTTTGGAGCGTGGTTTGGAGTCACCTTGTATGGTAGGTCGGTAATTATAAGCGTCGCACACCCACACGCGTCCCCGGTGGTCCACATCGATACTGGTAGGGTTGGAAATGGTAGGTTCCGAAGCGAACAGAGTAGCCTCCAGTCCGTCCGCCACGTCGAGGCCTGCTACGGCAAATTTGGGGAAGCGTTTCTCTTTTTCCGAAAGCGAGTCATACACAAAAAGTGTATCGGCAGCGAGGGAATCGGGTATAATTTGAGGTAGCCGGAATTGTGAGGAACGGAAGGCGCTACTGCTAAAAAAAACAAGTAATATACTACCTAAAACAAAAACTAATTTTTTATAAACTACTGATTTGCAAGCCATACTAAATTCTCAATTCTTCTGCACGATAAATATCCCGAAAATTACGGGTTCTTTTCGGGATAAGGAAGGAGAGAGCAGGGGCTTTTAGTAATACATCGAAAAAAAGCCAACCGCTATCGGCCGACAGCGGTTGGCTTTTTTTATAATTAAGTCAGGAAGCTTCGTACGCGTTACAGTTTAGAAACCGTACTTTCTCTGTTCCCAATATAACCCTGAGCGAATGGCCATTGGCCTAAAAATAATTATTTCCGCTTTAACGAACTCAAATACTCCACCAGGCCCGTCAGTTCTTCGGTACTCATCGCTTCCTGCAAACCCGAGGGCATCATGGATTCGTCAAGTTGTTTCATAGATTTCACGTTCGACATCTTGTATTCCTGGGTAGTGCCGCCGGGAAATTTCATGATCAGATCCGTTTCGGTTTTACTGGACACGATGCCCGTTATGGAAGAGCCATCCTTAAACTTCACCTCCCAGCCTTCGTAGCCAAAGCTGATGCCCGCGCTGGGGTAGAAAAGGGCAAGGTACTCCCCTTCTTTGGGTAGCTTACTGCCTATTTCTGAAAGCTTGGGACCGAAGTCGGCCCCTTCGCCGTTGACCTGATGGCAAGTGGCACAGTACATCTTGAACACATTCTGGCCTTTGACGACATCACCCTTCATCTGTGCGAGCTCAGTCATGGGCGGATGTTTCTTGGCTGAGGCCGTCGCACCACCGTCGAGGTAGCTGGCCGCTTCGCTACGAACCGACCTGCGCCATGCGGTGCTGACCCCCTGTACGGCGGCGGCTTTCAGTTCGCCCGTCAGTTTGTTTTCTTTCAGCAAACTAAGCACCAAATCCTCTCCATCCTGACTTCCTCCGATGGCCCGCACGGCCTCGCGGCGCAGTGGCAAGGGGTACTTCGCATCCAGGGCTACCTTGCTTAGCATATCAAGTGATTCTTTGCTACCTACGCTACGGATAGAAGCCAACGCTGCCCCCGCTTTGGTGGCGTCATTACCTTTTATGATAGTCCAAAGCATAGGAGCCCCCCCCTGAGCCAGTAGCAAGCGACCCGCATCACGCCCGATGCCATCGTAGGGCTTCTGAATAGCCACATCGAGCAGGCGCTTATTTTCGGTGGCTAGTCCATACCGGTTCATCAGGTCGATGTACTCCGGGGTACCGTAGGTCGAGTCCAGCAGTTTTTGCAGAGCGGCCAGCGCTTTGGGTGATTTTTTTACAAAGTCGGGATCGAGGTGACGCAACGCGAGTTTATTGATTTCGTCCTGGTCAGGCGCTTTGCCATCCATGATTTTTAGCAACGCTTCCGATTTTTCTTTACCGCCAGGATTAAAATCAAAGGCCCGGAAATACCGCAATCGGCTTTTCAAATCCACATTGGGATCACCCGCCAGCGAGGCCAGTAACGGCACCGCTTCAGCAGTGCGCGCCCGCCATACAATATCCTTACCTGCTTCGGTAGCCAGCGGATTTTCTCCGGCGATTTTCAACCAGGCGTCGAAAAAAGGATCCCATTGCCCGGCGGCTCCGATGCCCAGGGCTTCGAGGTACCAGCGGTCTTTGCCCTTGTATTGCTGCGCCAGTTTGGCCCAGGCCGCTGCTGCGCCGTTGGAAGTATTGCCGTGCAACGCCAGGGCACATTCCCGGCGCACCTGGGGATCAGGATCACCGGCCAATTTCATTATGGTTGGGGTAGGATCACCGGGGAGTTCAAGTAGTGCCCGCAACGCTGTGATGCGCAGATCGGGGTTGTAGTCAGCTAAGGCTTTGTCGAGACTGGGAGAAGATTTTCCTTCGATTTTGCTTAACACCCACAACGCCCGTGCCCGCATTCGCGGGTTGGCCGATTCGTCGTTAAATAATCTAGTCAGTTGTGAAACCGCTTGGGTACCCATGTTTTTCAACGAGTTCCAGGCCATGTAGCGTACCGACATGTTGGGGCTTTGCAAGGCCTCCACCGCGCCTTCAGCGCTGGTAACGTCCACGGTCGGGATGCGGTAGGGCGTATTGGCTGGCGCTACGCGGTAGATGCGCCCCCTGTTGAGGTCGCCCGCCTGGTGGCCACCCACACCCGGATCGTACCAGTCGGCCACAATGAGTGAGCCGTCGGGAGCCACGCAGACATCAGAAGGTCGAAACCACTGATCGCGCTTTCCTTCCAGTACGTTTACGATGGAAGCCGTGTAGCCCGCACCGTCCTTTTTGACAGGGTAGGAACGCACCACATTGGGCCCGGCGTCGCAGTGAATCATTTGATCCTGAAACACCTGAGGCAGCATCCGTCCTTCGTATATGATCATTCCGGTGGGTGAGCCGGCTCCGGTCTGTAACAGATTGGGAATCACCCCCGGATCGTTGAGGTGCCAGTGTCGCAGTGGAATTTCGGCCTCGATATTAGTGCGGTTGGCGCGCCAGCCCGCCCCAGTGAGTTCGTCCTGATAACCGTAGTTGCCGTAGGGCATCACGTAGTTGATCCGAACACCCTTGTTGCCATCGTCGTCGTTGTCCGACTGCCACAGGGTACCATAGCTGTCGATGGCTACCTCGTAGTTGTTCCGGAAATTATTTCCCAAAATTTCGACATTAGTAAAGTCAGGATCGCAACGGAACACCATTCCCATGCGGTTTTTCTTAAAGTCCAGGGCCTTGCCATCCTTATCGAGCACTGGTTTTCCTTTCCCGTCCAACAGTTGACCACCTTCGTTGCCAAAATTGAAGTATAGCTTGCCATCCGGTCCAAACACAAAAGCGTGCATCCCGTGGTCGTGTTGTTCCCCTTTGATTCCCTGAAAAATCACTTCTTTTTTATCGGCCTTATCGTCGCCATCGGTGTCGGTCAACAACCACACGTAGGGGCTTTGCGACACCAGTACCCGGTTTCCCATGACCAGAATTCCCAGTGGCGCGTTCACTTCCGGCCCTTGGTAGAAGACCTTACTTTTATCTGATTTCCCGTCGCCATCGGTATCTTCCAGTATCACGATGCGGTCACCCTCGGCGTGAGCGGGCTTGCCCGTTATGGCCGGGCGATAGTTGTAAGCTTCACATACCCACACCCGACCGCGGTGATCCACGTCGATATTGGTAGGATTGGTAATGGTAGGTTCCGAAGCGAAGAGATTGGCTTCCAGTCCTTCGGCTACCGTCAGGCCCGCCACGGCGTACTTCGGCGAGCGTTTTTGCGGGTCGGTCAGATCCTGATAGAGCGTATCCAGCGTGGCGCTGGTCACGCCGCTGGGGTTCATAGTCGAGTAGGAAGCAGCCAGGAAGCCCAGTGCCGCCAGGCTTCCTACCACAAAGAGTAAAGATCGAACAGATTTCATTGTAGCGATATAGGTTTATTCTGATCCAGAGCAGGATACAGAAGCAATATGCTTTATAAGGGAAAAAGTAGTCGTTTCTTTCTCTTTTAATCAAAATAAATTTTAGGTTTAGGCGAAAGGTTAGCGAATTGACTTTGAACTTTCGACGCTGGACGTTCGAT
>JBBRDE010000344.1:0-5059 GCA_038204185.1 Cytophagales bacterium | reverse complement strand
CGCAATCCTACCGTATTCGGGGCCAACGCCACCTTCCTATATGAGTTAATTCCCTACCTGCACGAATCAGTTCGAATTGTGGACTTGACCCATTCTTTTGTGCCGGAGTCGGATAATCCCATCGAGCGGGCCAGTTTGCCTTATCTTAATCGCCTGGCAAATCGGGTGGTCATTTCTCCAAAAGTAAAAAAGGATTATGGAACGCTTTACGCGAAGCACGGAGTTAGGGGTAATAACTGGGAGGATCGTATTTTGGTAATACATAACAGGCTGAACTATTTCCGCTGGGATCTGTCGGAAAAAAATTACGGAAGCATACCTCTGAAAGTACTGTTTGTTGGTCGCAATAGTCCCGAAAAAAGGATTTCGCTCATCGGCCGACTGGCCTACCTGCTGCGAGACAAGCCGCTCAGCTTTACTCTTGTGGGGGCGGGGCTCAGCGACTCAGTCGCTGACATCCACCGTCCTTATCTGAATTTCCTCGGGGAAATAACTGATCAAGATATCCTGAGGACGCTTTACCAGGAACATCACGTCATTTTGATAACTTCGCGCCGTGAGGGCTTTCCGTTGGTGCTGGCCGAGGGCATGGCCCACGGTGCCGTCCCGGTGGCCACGCGGGTGGGCGGCATAGAGTACCACGTCGGGCACCAGCAAAATGGCTACCTTGTCGAAAATGAGCCTGATAAAGATAAACTTGTCGAGAACATAAGCCATTGGCTCACACTCTTGCTGGAAAATCGGGAACTGCTTGCCGTCCTTGGCAGGGCGGCGCAGAAAGAAGCCTATCACAGCTTTAACCCTGATAAATTTACCAGAAAATGGATCGAACTGTTAGTCAGGTAGCCCGTCATAGCCAATGCCATTGAAGAAAATCATGCTAATTCTTCCGCATACGGGAAGTGGCGGGGACACTCAGGTGATTTATAACCTGCTATTTGCTTTACCACCAAGCTCTTTCAAGTTCTACATTCTGGCGTACCAGCGGGGAGAATTGCACGCTGATTTTACGCAGTTCGGTCACCTGTACACCTTTCCGGTCGATGATACCAATTGGGCAAGACGTTTGTTGAGACGCTTTTCCATGCCCGTTTTCAAAGGTTTGAAGCAGTGGTATGGCCGATATTTAATTCAAAAAATCGAACCGGATGTAGTGTATATTAACACCGTCAATGAAAACGAATTCAGTCGCGCGGCTTTACGATCGGGCAGAAAACTAATTGTCCACATTCACGAAATGGGCTTTGTCGTCACCCAGCGAATGCGAGCAGAATGGATCGAAAATCTGCTCCGCAGCGCCGAGGCAATCATTAGCCCGGCGCAGGCCGTCACGGAATTCTATCGGGACGTGTACGGAATCGGAACGGGCAAAATGCACTTGGTTCATGAAACCGTGAGCGACAACCGACTCCGGAGCGACGCCAGACAGAACAGTTGGCGGGAAAAACTGGGTTTGGAAAAAGACGTTTTGCTTATCGGGTCGGTCGGCTCGGTGATTTATCGGAAAGGGGTGGATACTTTTTTGCGTACCTGCTCTATAATTAGAGAAAAAGTGCCTGACCGAGAGTTTGCTTTCGTGTGGCTCGGGGGCCAGCCCGGCGTTCAGGAAAAACAGTCTTACTTCCAAGCCTTACAGAAAAGCATACAGCGCGAAAATCTTGCTTCACAGTTTTTGATGCTGCCTCACTCGAACGACATCGGAAACTTCTACTCCCATTTAGATATGTTCGTTCTACCCTCCCGGATGGAGGCGTTTCCGTTGGTGGTGCTGGAAGCACTTTTGGCTGAAAAGCCTGTGGTGGCCATGGACGTAGCCGGAGTCCGGGAGGTGATCGACACCGAAACGGGCTACCTGGTCAAAGACCGCACTCCCGAAGGACTAGCCGAGGGAATTTTGTATTTTTTAGAGAGTGAGGAACGGCGAAAAGTAGCGGGGCAAAAAGGCAGACAGCGCGTACTTGAAAGATTCGAGGCGGAAGTACAAGCTCCTAAGTGGCTGGCAATATTGGAAAATCTATGAAAATCGCCTTCGTCGTTTCCTTCTTCGACTTTCGCAACGATGTGCGGCGGGTCATTGCCGAAGTAGCGGCAAGGCACGAAGTAGTGGTTTTGGGCAAACCTCAGGATACTGATACCATAGGAGCGCATTTGCCTGAGGGCGTCGAATTTAGAACCATTCAGGAGCAAAAACCCAACGTTTGGAACAAGTTTTGGGAACGAGCTTATCTATTTTTCAGGAAGATACCCCAAAGCCGCACCAATTTTTTTCTCATGGAGCATTTCAAGGCAAGCTATTCTGCCGACGCCCACACCCGCGATAAAGCCCTGCGGATATTTCGCTGGATACGTCGGCTCCCGAAGTTCCTTTCGTACGATGCTTATCTGAATCGACTGGACTATCTGGCCGGAACGCCCCTCGACGATATCGACTTGTTCATCTGCTTCACGGCTATTGCCGACGACTACCTGCTGGCTCGGCTGATTCACGAAAACAGGCGCGTGCGCGTGTACGTGTACAGTTGGGACCATCCCTACAAGCACACCTGCTTCTCGAAGCGGGCACACTACGCCTGCTGGTCCGAGCCGATCCGAGAGGATGTCATTTCTTTGCAGAACATTCCCGCGGATCGGATGAGTGTGACCGGAGCCAGCCAATTCTGCTATATCCGGCAATATCGGGAGCATGATTTCTTCTCTGCCCAATATCCTTTTCGTTACGTCTATTTCGGCTGCGCAATTGGCATTGCCGATTTGGTACCGGATGAAATCCGCCTTATAAAAATTTTGGCCGAAACACTAAAGAAAGTGCAGCCTGACTGGAAACTGCTGGTGCGACCCTATCCGGTGCTGCCCGATTGGACACTATACGAACAGCTACGGAAACTGCCTAACGTAATTTTTGATGAAGACTTTCGCCAGGGCGACCTCTCGGTGCAGGAGCAAAAGGTCATGGAAAAATACGCTACCATCGAGCAGGCGGAAGCCTTCTTTCATTTGGGTACGACCATGGGGTTGGAGGCCTGCTTTACCGATACTCCCTCCTTCGTTCTGGACTTTGGCTACGCTACCCGAGCGGAGGTAAGCCTTTACAACTTTGTCCACCAGTACCAGAACGACCGGCATTTGATTAACTTAGCCCCGCAGAATGCGATCCTGTCGCAGGAGAAACTGCAAGAAATACTGGCCGACCTGGATAATCCAGAATACCACGAACTGAATCAGCTTGTACAACGGAACTACGAATTGAAGACCTTTGCGGAGTTTGCCGACGCAATCGCAACCAAGGAGGTATGGTAAAAAAAGTAGTTGTTACGGCATATACCGCTTTTCTGGCCTTCAAAGACTACCTGTACCGTGAGTGGGTGCTACACATTCCCTTTCATACGATTCGCCGCTACTTTATCAGAAGAACGGTTGGGCGGCTGGGGCATGATTGCTTTTTCGCAATGGGAGTGGAAACCCGGCGTGGAAGAAACATCACTATCGGCGACCACACCATTGTTAACAAGCGCGCGCTACTGGATGGTCGCGGGGGTAAATTGACGCTGGGCAGTAACGTGGACATTGCCCAGGAGGTTAATATCTGGACGCTCTCGCACGACCCGCAGGACGACTTTCATGCGCCTGTCGGAGCTGACGTGTGCATTGAGGATTACGTCTGGATTGCTTCGCGGGCCACGATTCTTCCCGGTGTGAGGCTGGGGCGCGGGGCAGTCGTGGCGGCGGGTAGCGTCGTGACTCGGGATGTACCTCCCATGACGATCGTGGCTGGAGTTCCCGCCAAAAAAATCGGCCAACGAAAAAGCCAATTGAAATACCGCTTCAATCATCAGCCCTGGTTCCGCTGACAAGTCTGTTCGGCTATACCTAAGGGCGCTTTTTACCGATCATGATCACACTGAATGGAAGCCCATTAAGAGCAACATGATAATTTCTTTCCTCGAAAAAATCGCTCACAGATGCTTTGAACGTACCGAACTATTTACCCGCTCTTCTCATTTCCCGCCGCGGCTGGCTCTGCTCTGCTGCCTGATTACATTTGTTGCGGGCGGAGACGCCATCATGAGCGTTTTGGCGGGGGGCTACGACAAGATCAACGCCAACACCATCTGAAACGATCTCTTTTATGAACCTCAAACCCATCAAAACGGAACTGCAATACGACGAGGCACTCCACCGACTCGACGTAATTTTTGATGCCTCGCCAGATACAGAGGAGGGCAACGAAGCCGAAATATTATTACTGCTCATCGAAGACTACGAGGATAGATACTATCCCATCGAGACGCCTGACCCCATCGAAGCCATAAAAATCAGGATGGAAGAGAAGAATTTAAATCAAAAAGACCTGATCAGGGTCATCGGCGGGAAAAGCCGGGTTTCGGAAGTCTTCAACCGCAAGCGAAAGCTGACCGTGGACATGATTCGGGAGCTTGGAAGAGTCCTGGATATCTCGGCTTCGGTATTGGTGAAGAATTATCAGCTTGTTAAGTGAGGGGGGAGGTGGGTAATGGGTAAGTGATTTCCCCTCACCGTAGTTTGTGGTTTTGTAGGTTCGCGTCATCGCAAGGAATAGGCTTTTGGCGACGTTGGCCGTTCAACGGGGCCGACCGTCGCGGGGCCGGCCTTCCGGCGGCCTTTTATTTTCAGTACGCAGTCTCCCGTCGGAAGACATACGCACAACGCGGCGCGGAGCTCTACGACGAACCAGGGGTGCCCTGTATATAAAGCGTTTGGAGGCGGGCACTTTCGAACGTCCCAAAGGGGGCAAATTACTGATTCCCTCCCGGAAACTGCTGCTGATTTTACAGGGCGTCAAACTCACTTCCGTGCAGCTGCGCAAGCGATACCAACGGGTCAGTACCGACTGAAAGTCTAAAAAATATTTGTAAAAAAAGGCTTTAAAATAGCATTAGAAGCCCTTTTTTGCGTATCATATAGTATATGATCTCAGTCGAAACAGACTACAAATTACTCTATGAGCAGAGCCAAAAGCTCTACGAACAAAGCTTGCAAAATCTGGCCCTGACCCAGCAGAAATTTCTTCTGGCGCTGCTTG
>JBBRDE010000343.1:0-5151 GCA_038204185.1 Cytophagales bacterium | reverse complement strand
ATTTTCGGTAAAACTGTCGTTCTCACCCTGATGCCACAGGACGGCACGGTAACCCTGCTGGGCGATGTAGTTGTTTAATGCTAGTCGCAAATGACCAAATGGAAGGCCCGTCGGGTAAGGATTGCCAAAAATGCCAACAGTCGTATAGTTGGGATCGATGGTTTCCACCCAGTTGTACATAGAGGTACCCGACCAGCCCGCATTGAAAATCAGCACCGGAACATTCAGTCGTTGCGCAATTAGATCTCCGAATATTCCCCAGCACCAGGCATAGTTACCAAAAGGGGCAGTTTTAACAAAATCATCAAGATGAACGAACTCCGGACAAGGCAACTGTACGTTGGCATAGGGAGGTATTGTATTATTGTTGGGGTTTATGTTCTGGAAATTGATACTGCTTACCCGGTCGTCGGTGGCGCTGGGCCCGTTGGGCAGGCCGTCCCCGCCAGTGATATTTGACTGCCCCGCCACCAAAAATACTTCGCCTACGCCTACGCGATCTACACTGCTCAACGCCACCTCGTTACCGTTCCGAATCCCCCGTACGTCTAACTGATACCAGCCCCCTAGTACCGTGATTGAGCCATAAAACTGCCCGCCAACAGGGTTTGTCTGGATGACAGTCCAGTCCGTAGAAGTTCCCTGTCCCGACACACGCGGCACGACTCGAGCCTCGATTTGATCCAGGCACTCCACAAAGTATCCACCGATATAGAGTATCGCCTGATTCAAATTGTCCCGTTGAAACACCGCCCGCGAAGTCGGGAAAGTCACGGTCAACTGCGCCACCGCCTTTGAACCCAGGCTCCCGAAAAAGCAAATACTAAATAAGAGCTTGAGCTTCATATGCTATTTAGATTTGACACCCCTTCAGGAGTAACAGAACCCTAGTGGATGCTGATAATGCCCCCGTTGATCATTTGAAGAAACCCTGACTGAAAAATCAGATTCTTCGCCTCAGCGGTCGTACCGTCGATAGTAACGGTATGAGTATTTTGGATGACGACATCAGTTTCGGAAGTAGGGAGGCATCCGCAATCCCAAGTAGCAGGGCTGTTCCAATTTCCCGATCCATTACTTCTTAAAGTTGTTGCTACCTGTACCTTCACCGACAATTGCGCCTGGCAACTATAATTATTCACAGCCGTTACGGTGTAGTCTCCTTGTCGGTCAATAGTAATATCAGGTAGCGTGAAATTTTGGGTATTGGCCATAAATCCACCAGGCCCAGTCCAGGTAAATGAGCTGGCATTGGCGGAGGTGGCAGACAAAGACAGATCACTACCCAAGCTGATCAGGGTAGTGTTTGAAGTCGATAAATCCACACCTGTATTAGTTGGAACTCTCAGCACTGGAGAAAATAAAACATTATTATAGCTATCCGTCACTTTGAGTCGGTACTTTCCAGTTGGGGCCAACCAAGATTGATTGGTGGCCAACGTAGCAGTGTTATCCGTTTCAGGCGACCATTTGTATGCTTGAAATCCGCCTGGGGCGCTGAAATTCAGATTAGGCCCGTTATTTCCGCACGTTACGACTATCTGGGGCGGAGGAATAGCCAGGTAAGGAGTAGAACTGCTAAAAAAGGAGGTAGTTAGGCTGGCATTCCACGCCTCTGCCAAGGAAGTTAGACCATTACTCGAAAAGTGGATATTATCAAAAGGTCGGTATACACTACCTTGGAGCGGGTCGGTTTGCGGTCCTGCATAAACGTCAGGAAGGTAGATGGCGGGATCATTTCCATTCAGCCCAATGACATCGTTTTGCGCATCAATAACAGGTTGCCAGGTTTCAGACACACCATTATTGGTCATGCGCGAGACCCGAGCCACTACCCATGCCAGCTTCGATTTATTAGAAAGGCTTCGGCTGGTTGTAATAATAGTGCGTAGGTCGGCGCGGTAATCGCTCCGGCTGGTTCGAATCGTGTTGTCTGACTCCCCTTGGTGCCAAAGCATGGCCCGGAATCCCTGTTGAGCGATGTAATTATTGAGCGCAAGTCGTAAGTGCCCAAAAGGCATTCCGGCCGGAAATACGTAGCCATAATGCGTCACTGTCTCTCCTTGAGGATTAATACTTTCCTGCCAGTTACTCAACTCCGACCCTGCCCAACCCATGCTAAAAATCAATACAGGTACATTAAATCGTTCGGCAATCAAATCGCCAAATTTCCCCCAACACCAGGCATTGTTCCCGAAGGGAGCCATTTTTGTGTTTTCATCCAAATGGACAAATACCGAAAAGGGAAGGAGCGTATTGGAATAGTTAGGAACCGAGCCATCATTCGGATCAGTGTTTTTAAAATTAATACTACTGACCCGATCATCGGCAGCGCTTGGTCCGCTGGGCAGGAAACTCCCTCCCGACGCATTGGATTGCCCCCCCACCAAGAACACCTCGCCAATACCTACACGGTCAACAAAGTCGGTGCTTTGGATACTACCATTGCGAACGCCTCTTACTTCCAGCTGATACCAGCCACCCGCCACCAATAAAGATCCAAAGAATTGCCCACCACTGGGATTGGTCTGTATTACAGCCCAATCCGTAGCCGTGCCTTGTCCTGCCGCTCGCGGAACCACGCGTGCTTCAATCTTATCCAGTGAATTGTCGAAGTACCCGCCAATATACACAGTCGCCTGATTGTTATTATCCCGCTGAACCACCGCCCGCGAAGTAGGAAAAGTCACCACCAACTGCGCCAACCCGTCCAAACTAAATCCAAAGAGTAGGCCAACAATTAAAAGAATTTTAAAGCGCATTTTACCAAAAATGATAGCCACGTCAAACATCTCTTCACTCATAATTCATCTCCACTTCTTATACTGATTGATTAAAGCATCGGTGCTGCTATCGTGTCCCTCGATAGGCCCATCATTTTGCAATTCCGGATAAATTTGCTTGGCCAACTGCTTTCCCAGTTCTACGCCCCACTGGTCGAAGCTGAAAATATTCCAGATTACGCCCTGCACGAAAATCTTGTGCTCGTACATCGCAATAAGGCTTCCTAGCGCGCGAGGGGTAAGTTTTTTTACCAAAATTGAATTCGTTGGACGGTTGCCCTCGAAGACTTTGAACGGCGTTAGGAAATCTACCTCCTCTTTACTTTTCCCGGAAGCTTCCAGTTCGGCGCGGGCTTCCTCGGCGGTTTTGCCATTCATAAGAGCCTCAGTTTGAGCAAAAAAGTTCGAGAGCAATATCTTGTGGTGGTCGCCGATCGGGTTTTGGCTGATAGCCGGGGCGATGAAATCGCAGGGAACGAGCTTAGTACCCTGGTGAATGAGTTGATAAAAGGCGTGCTGCCCGTTGGTACCCGGCTCGCCCCAGATAATCGGCCCAGTTTCGTAGTTGACGGGCTGACCGTCGCGGCCAGTGGACTTGCCGTTGCTTTCCATGTCGCCCTGCTGGAAGTAAGCAGCGAAGCGGTGCAGGTACTGGTCGTAGGGCAGGATGGCTTCTGTTTGGGCACCAAAGAAATTATTGTACCATATCCCCAGTAAGCCAAGCATGACGGGCATATTGCGCTCGAACTTGGTGTGGCGGAAATGGTTGTCCATATCGTGCGCCCCGGCCAGCAGTTGCTCGAAATTCTGGAAGCCGATGTAACAGACAATCGACAGCCCGATGGCCGACCACAGCGAGTAACGCCCGCCGACCCAGTCCCAGAAAACAAACATATTGACCGGGTCGATGCCGAATTCCTTCACCTGTACTTCGTTAGTCGAAAGCGCCACAAAGTGCTTCTTGACGTGTTCAGGGTTCTCGGCCTCGTCCAGCAGCCATTGGCGGGCCGTGTGGGCATTGGCCATTGTCTCCTGGGTGGTAAAGGTCTTGGACGCAATCATGAACAGCGTCGTGGCAGGGTCCAGGTTTTCGAGTGTCTCGGCGATGTGGGTGCCGTCTACATTCGAGACGAAATGCACGTTCAACCCCTTTTTGCCGTAAGATTTCAGGGCTTCAGTCACCATTACCGGCCCCAGGTCGCTGCCGCCGATACCGATGTTGACGATGTCCGTGATTCTTTTACCAGTATATCCCTTCCATTCACCCGAGCGAATTTTGGTGGAGAATTCCTTCATCTTCTCCAAAACTTCATTGATATCCGGCATCACGTCCTGGCCGTCCACCAGCACGGGTTCGTTGGAGCGGTTGCGCAGGGCGGTGTGCAGCACGGCGCGGTCTTCGGTGGCGTTGATTTTCTGGCCGGTGAACATTTGCTCGATTGCATCACCCAACTGGCATTCTTCGGCCAACTGCGCTAAATAAATGCGGGTGCGGCCATTGATGCGGTTTTTGGAGTAGTCCAAAAGTATATCGCCCAATCGAATCGAGAATTTGTTGAAGCGCCGGGGATCCTCGGCGAACAGTTCGCGCAAGTGCTTCTTGGAGATGGTTTTGTAGTGTGATTTAAGCTTTTTGTGGGCAGCGGTCTGGTCAAAAGGAATGGATGGCAGCATGGGGCGGTGTTTTGGGGTTTAGGATAAACTGAGCCAAAAATAGTGAAAAGTTGCTCGCCAAGGCGCAAAGCCGCGAAGCGATTGCGTTGATTTCTTGCGACTTTGCGCCTTCCCGAGAAAAATTTAGGTTTACTTTTGCAAGAAAAGCCCATGAATTCCAAAGCCGCCATCAGCCACGGCGACGGTATATTCACCCTCGAGACCATCGAAGTCTTCCCACCGCAGGGCGACGAAGTACTCGTGGAAATAAAAGCCGCCGGGATTTGCCATACCGACTACGACTCACTTTCCTGGGGAAAACCCATCGTGATGGGCCACGAAGGCGCGGGCATCGTCAAGGAAGTAGGGCCACAGGTCACGAAGGTAAAGCCCGGCGACGCAGTAATCCTCAACTGGGCCATTCCCTGCGGGGAGTGCTTTCAGTGCGGGCAAGGCAATCAGCATATTTGTGAAAAGAACTCACCCGTCACGGCGGGCAATAAAGCCAGCGGCGGCCATGCCGGGCTGGAACGGACGCTATGGCAGGGAAAACCCATCGAGCGGTCGTTCAGCTTGGGGACGATGGCCCAGCTAACGGTTGTACGTGAGGCGGCGGTCGTAAAAATCAACGTAGAAATCCCCTTTTCCTCGGCGGCCATTGTAGGCTGTGGCGTGATGACGGGCTACGGCTCGGTGGTCAACGCGGCCAAAGTAA
>JBBRDE010000342.1:0-5211 GCA_038204185.1 Cytophagales bacterium | reverse complement strand
GCCTGCCAGCCCCAGAAGTTGAAGTAACTCAGCTTCTTGCTCCACATCGACGCTTTCAGGATGCGCGGGGCCGAGTAGTACATTCCCATAAAAAAGCCGTTGCCCACAAAGGCAAAAATCACCGCGTTAGTGTGTAACGGGCGCAGACGACCAAACGTGGTGTACGATAGCTCAAAGTTGAGGAACGGATACGCCAACTGAAAGGCGATCAGCACCCCGACCAGGACGCCGATTAGCCCGTAAACCACGCAGGCGATGGCGAAATTGCGCACGATCTTATTATCGTATTCGAATTCCTCCATCTGGATCGGAGGAGTAGCGTCGGTAACGGTGGAAGACATAGTTTTGAATGATGAATGATAAGCGAGAGAGTAAGAAGGCACAAAGGGCCGGGCTGGCGTACCGGCAAAGTGTTATCCTGCAAAAATCAATTGCCGGGCCTTTCAAGGCTCGGATTCGGGGACTCAGAAGGTAGGTTTTTTACCGTATCGTCGAACAGGATGCGGATGGAGGGCGTGTAATCGTCGTCGAACTGGCCATTTCGCACCGACCAGATGAACGCCCCCAAAAAGCCCAAGGCGGCCAGCAGACTCAATCCAATCAGAACAAATAAGGCACTCATAGTCAGGTAGTTTTTATGATGTGGATCATGGGATGGTCATGCTCCTTTTTCAAAATCAAAACTACGGGCCGCGCTCGGGGCTAACGATGAGGGAGGTTAGGTGAGAAACTGACTTTCGTCAGGAACGAAGGTCAGGAGCCTAAATTCGGGCCATTTGGAGATTGAGAGCAGCCGCGACTGCGAGGGTACGTTTGCGCCCAAGATCATTCCCAAGCGGCAGTTGATCGTCACTAGTAAACTGGAAGACAAGCCGGGCCGCCCGAAGTCGGTGTAGGGGTTGAGGTATTTCGCTTTCATAGTGTCGGCAATTTGTTCAAACCTTTCAAAGCCTTTTTCGATCTCGTTACCTTATACATTTTCTTTTCGAGCAATTCCCTCGTCAAAAGCTTCAAAAAAAATGACCGTTTCTTCTTTACGATCCAGATTGACCAGCAGTATATCGGCAAAATCTTCCGCCCATTCCCGCATTTTTCCGTTTTTCAAATCTACCAGCATGGCAGTAGTGCAACCTTTGGCGTCCGCTACGTAGCTGATGTTCTCTTGGATGGTTCAGGCTGGGATTCTTGTTTGAGTTTCCACAGGTTTATCATTTGACCTGAGTGACTTTGGTGCAAAGGGCTGTGGAGACACAGCCCACGGTGAAGAGACGACTTAGTACTTCATCAATAAATCCAGAAGCTTGCGATCCAATTTGTACCCGTGCCAGTCCTCATAGGCCACATCCTCCCGCCCTGAGTCCAGCATGCCAAAACTACCTCTGAATTCCCACAAAGCATAGCCGATACCATTGGTTTTCAATACATCCAGCACATCTTCAAACCAGGCCAGAAACACCGCGTGGGGCGTCTTATTAAAGCAGCCACATTCCCCACAGTGTACCCCAACCCCCTGTTTGGTAAGCGCGATCCAGGGTTCGTACTGCGCTTCCAGCATGGCGCGACTCAGGTACTTGTCACCTACCTGTCCGGGCCACTTCGGTTCGGGCAAATTGTCCGTTTCCTTAAATACCCAGGGTGCCTTATAATGTGAAATAATACCCGGATTATAGCCCCGGCAACTTTGGGCAATATTCAGATCCGTGATTTCGGGAATGACGCTGCTCCCAACGTTATTTCCATCCGCTATCACAAAATGATCCTGATTATGTGCTCGGATGGCCCGGGAGGCTTCCAGCGCCATTTTTCGGTAGAGTTCGCCCGGAATCGGCCCACGTCGGGAATGCTGATCGTTCATGTCCTCACGGGTGCAGGGTTCGTTCAGCAAGTCGAAACTTATTTTTTTTGAGGAAGTTTGGGCAAAGCGCTTAGCCCAGAAAGACCAGTGGAACATAAAATCGTCCATCGCCTGGGCATCCTGCCATAAATTGTACGGCTCTTCAAAGCCCGCATTGACACAAAAACCCGGCGCCCGATGAAGATTCAGGCTCACGTGCAGCCCGTGCTTATGGGCCAGGTACACCAGCTGCTCGATACGGTCGGTTGCCTGGGTGTCGATGGCACGTACCTCCGCGATCGTGATGGGTCTGCTCCGGTTAAATTGTACGTAGGAAGGGTAGGCCATGGGTAGCCTTATGAAATCAAAGCCCCAATCGGCCATCCATTGGAGGTGTTCTTCGGGGGTACCGGGACGAGCCCTCGCGGGATCGGGTGAGAAAAAATCCAGCAGATTGAATCCTTTCCAGCGCGGCATCGGATTATTGAGGGGCTGAGCCGTGGCAGATGACAGCAGACTGGAAGAGGAAAGCAGGCCGGCAGTGAGCGAGGCCGATTGTAGCAAAAAATCGCGACGGGTTGGGTTGGTCATCGGTGCGGTTTTCAAAAAACAGTACGGTATCAGAAGGCCATTCTCTCGCCCAATCTACTGCGAATCCTTTAGCAAATGCGAACAGATGAAACGTCTAATCGAAGATCGGGGTTACCGACGTTTTGAACACCCTATCGTAGATCGGGGTTAGCAGGTAGCAAATGTCTTTAAATGCTCAAAAAGTAGTTGCTAATGGACCAGGCTCGTTTTTCTCTTAACGCAAAAGGGCCTGCGAAAATGCAGGCCAGAAGTTGGAAAAAGTGAAAAACATTCACTTGGTGATCCTTTGATAGGCGGTATCGAAGCTACCCGTCACTTTGATATCCTCTACCTTGGGCAATCGGGGATCGTTGGATTTTAGAATAGCATCGAACGTGCCTCGAACGTGGTCGGTACCGTAGTACTCGAACTGAATCTGCCCCGCGTTGAAATCGACCCAGCCCGTTGAGCTGGCGTCATGCATGAGCGAACCGGAAACGGCCTCATCGGGAAGTGAAGTACCGGGATAGACCAGGTACAGTTTATCCCGAACTCCTTCCCGGTTAAGGTTCCAAACGTTTAAAACGAACCTGCGCCAGAGGTTATCGGGCGCAATGAATTCAAGGGTCAGCACGGTTTCTTTTTTCGCGGCGTAATAGACCAGACCCGCTTTGGTGGTTCCGCTTACATTGAAGGTGAGTCCTCCAGTGGCGGTGGCCGAAAAAGTGCCATCGCCGGGTGTGGGAGTGGGCTCACGATCCCTGGAACAGGAAAGCGAAAGAAGCGGAAAGGAAACACAGAGCAGAAGGAGCGTTCTCAAAAGCATAAGGCCGTAGTTTGGATGAAAATTCGGTCGTAATTACCTGCGACTTGGGCGCCGGCGCTAGGTGAGGGTTCATCAAGGTACGGCTTTACGAGTTTGTATCCAAATCTATTTAGTAAGCGGTTTTAGTGCAGGGCTGCGGGGATCAGCTCACGGTGAAGAGCGGATAGTAGTATCTATTGAGTTTAACCGATCAAAGTTCGGGTTCAGCGGGGGATGAAGTGTTTGACCAGGCGACTGTCTGCTCAGACCTGTGATTTGATCGGGGTTAGAGGGTTAATTATGTGACCCTGCGAAACTCTAATGCTTAACCGCAAGCATACGAGAGATTCCTGCAAAAAAACACTGGGGAGCGGGTAATACCTAACTCTAATCCTTATACTTCCTTCACCTTAAAGAATATCTCACCCACTCCCCAGATGATCAGGAGGGCTCCGAGGATTAGCCCGGATACGAGCCATGGCCTATCCGGCCAATTAATTATCGTCGATACGTGACGATGCAGGAATCCAATAAGAAGCGCACCCCACCAACTGAGCTGGGACACAAAGAGAGACAGCATTAGCCGGAACATAAAAAGGTTTGGCACATCCTCCCCCTTCTTGTATTTCTCCACCTTCTTGTGAAGAAAATGCAATAGTAGACCATTGATGCCAATGAGTGCCACGAAGAAGAGCTTTATAGTCATCAGGTTGTCAATTTCCCCCTTTAGAAGAATGAGTGGGATACCTGCTGCCACCATACCGATCCAACCCGCCCAGATAAATTTTTCGGTGACGCCACTTACGCTGATTACCTGGGTGAAGCGAACACGGTCCCGAACCCACAGCAAGCCATATAAGTCGGTAACTAGGACTGATCCAAAACCCAGGATCAGACAACTAAGATGAATAAAGAGAAAAATGAAGAATGGTGTAGTTTCCATAGGCAATTGTTTTCCTGAAGCTTGAATTCGTCAATGACCAAGAGTTTAAAGTCGAAACTGATTTGTTTGCCATTCCTTTTTCGGCAAGGTTGTTTTTCTGTCATAACCATGTTGACCAATGTTTGTTTAATTTTTGGTCAACTTCACCGTGGATTTCTCTTTGGCTTTGTTATAGAAATTGGTTTAGGGAGACACAGCCCACTGTAAAGGAAACTACCAGTCAATAAAAGACACGCCGAGACCTAACGTAGTCTGGCGATGGTTGTAGTCTATGAGCGTTTCCCCGTAACCCGTCGAACCCTGCACATGCAGACGAACTTGCCCCGAAATTGGAAATATCCAGTTAAACTGAGCACCGCCCCGCTTCAATAAATTCAACCGTAGCGGGTGAGTTGCCAGTAGGTAAAATTACTGTTTTCCTAAGCTGTAAGCCAAGGTCAATTCACCCCGACCAATATAATTAGCGATTAGTGGATTCTCATCGTCTGCGTCGGGAATACGGATCCAAGGACGCACCACCACCATCCAGTGGGGACGCTCGAGAGCCATGTGAAACATGATCCGGTTCCAGCTGCGAGACCGTGGCAGCGACCGACCGTTCGATTGGTGATTGAAGGCCGTTCCCAGGGTTCGGGCGTGGAAGCCCAGAATCTTGAAATCAATCGGAAAGTTTAGGATAACCTCCGGTTCGTAGTTGAGTTCCCGAAAGGAGCGGGAAACGTTAGTATTATAAATCTGCCAGTGGGCTTTCTGAGTGAAGCCCATCCACAAATCAGCGTAGCCCCAAAAAATGCTTTGCAGAAGTTTGGTTTTGAAACTTAGCTGAAACTTGGCCTCATATTGATTATAGGCAACCGGGTCTGGCACCGAATAATTGGGGTTTTCGCTGGTGGGCTGAACATTCGGATTGCTCGACCATCGCCCGGCCGTTACGTAAAAGGGTTTGTAATAAGTGAGGCGTAGAACACCCCGCCGATTGGCAGAGTCCAGCTCCCAGCGCTCGGCCAGACTTTGAACACGTATGGGTTCTCTTTCGGTAATTATTTGCGCGGAGGCAAT
>JBBRDE010000341.1:0-5221 GCA_038204185.1 Cytophagales bacterium | reverse complement strand
CAATTATTTTTTCGACAAATTGCCAACAGGAGTCAGTCATTTCGGAGAAATTCTCTTGCATTAGCTTGTTTGAGGTGAGATTCAACAAGCTAACGACTGACTCCTTTTATTAGTTTTATACAATCCAAAACATATTCTTAGTGCTACTTGTATTTTTGGGTTTGAATATCGCTTCTCAATTAGGCCTGACCGACTTCTTGAATCCGTTGAAACCCATATTGGGCGTTATCCTTAACGGGAACATTCCTTTAATCGTTATCTCCGGGCTTGTGTCGGGTATTCTGTTGAAGAAATTTCAACAGGTACCCTCGACACTACTGAAATATCTTCTCGGTATGGCGGTAGTTAGTTTTGGGTCGGCCGCCGTGTTACATCGCTGGTTTATCATTTCCAAACTAAGTGGTACCCCTAATTGGGCCATGCTTTGTACCGGGATAAGTTTGCTGCTTTTTGCCCTGCTATTCTACATCATAGACGTGAAAAACAGGGTAGGCATTTTATCCGTTTTCAAACCAGCGGGTCAAAACTCCCTGGGTACCTATCTGGCTCCTGACATAGTCTATTACTTGCTATGGGTTTTGCCCTTTCAAGTATTACTTTACAAACAGGATGACTCGCCTTTGTTGGCGGTCTTTGGTTCGGTGGTTTGGGCGTTTAGTATGATTGCCTTTGCCGCTTTATTAGCTAAAATGAATATTCGATTAAAATTATGACCATGAAAAGAAGCATCCTGATTACGATGTCTGTACTATTTTCCTTCTTTGCCAGGGCGCAAAATGACTTTCCGGTCCGGGGGCTGGCCATCGCCGAACCGGACAAAGGAAATGTGGATCGATTCGTGAAATTTATCAACGAGGAACTCGCTACCCGAAATATCAATACGCTCATCCTGCGGGTAGATTATAATTTCAAATACAAAACGCACCCTGAACTCGCCGCAGAAAACGGGCTTTCGCAGGCCGACGTTGATAAACTGGTGGCCGCTTGCCAAAAACACGGCATCGCGATCATCCCGCAAGTGAATTTGCTGGGGCATCAGTCCTGGCATTCTACGGTCTCAAAACTACTGGAAGTTTATCCCGAATTTGACGAAACGCCCGGCATTCAATTACCCGAAAAGTACGTGTGGCCCAACGCCGACGGATTGTATTGCAAAAGCTATTGTCCGTTGCATCCGGGCGTACACAAAGTGGTTTTTGAAGTCATGGACGAAATCGTAGCGGCTTTTAAAGCGGATGCCTTCCATGCCGGCATGGACGAAGTGTTTTATATCGGACATGAGGATTGTCCACGCTGCCAGGGACGGGACAAAGCGGAACTATTTGCCGGTGAACTGACCAAAATCCACAATCATCTGGCGTTGAAAAATAAGCGGTTGTGGATTTGGGGTGACCGCTTGATCGACGGCAAAACCACGGGCATTGGTCTCTGGGAGGGAAGTTATAACAACACCTACCGCGCCATCGATATGATTCCGAAAGATGTGATGATCTGTGATTGGCATTACGAGCGAGCGGACCCCACCGCCGTATATTTTGCCATGAAAGGCTTCGATGTAGCTACCTCGCCGTGGCGGAAAACGTCGCTTGCCCTCCAGCAAAAACAAATGATGCTCGACCTCCGAGCCAATGCAACCCCGACAATGAAGACACATTTCACCGGAATGGTGCAAACCGTCTGGAGCGGTGCGGGTGGTTTCCTGGATAAGTTCTACACCGAAAGTGAGGAAGATAGCGATGCGAAGTGTTTTAAGGCTTTGTTTGCGAAGGAGTAGGGGAGGTAATACAGTAAGAGACTTTGGACTTAGGCTTTTACCGACGTTGGCCGTTAAACAGGTACGCCTGCCCGGAGGTACGCCTGCCCGGACGGCCGTTTATTTTTAGTGCGCAGTCTCTCTTCGGAAGGCGTACACACGAAGCTCAACAGGGAAGACTACGAAGCACTGTGCACAAATCATAAGTATGGAAGGCTACGAAGTACGGGTGCGGTATACTGCAAGCCTGAGCAAATAGTACCCACCCTAAAGCCTTGATTTTTTAATGAGCCTGTACTACTACAAAGTTCACAATTGGGTAGTCGCATCCACCCTTCTTATGCCTGAGCTACCTTGGGTAGAACGCCAAAAGGAGGATGTATTCATCACCGAAGGAAGCGTACCCCTACAATTACCCGACCAAGAGGTGATTAAAAAAGGGGAGTTATGGGGCGGGAATTTGAAATACGAGCTAAGTGAGGGATCGGTATTGCTGTTGCTGAAAGGCGTTGGCAGATTCCTGCTGAATTCCGACGATTCAATCATCATCGACAAATTTGTGGATACTGATTATGCCACCATCAGGCTCTATCTGATGGGTACCTGCTTTGGGTTTCTCCTTATCAAGCAATCCATTTTCCCTTTTCACGGAAGTACATTACTCACACCGTATGGCGCAGTCATGTTCGTAGGGCAGTCTGGCTGGGGTAAGTCCACCACCGCCGCGAAGTTTATTCAGGAGGGGCATGAGCTATTGACCGATGATGTTTGTGTCATTCGCACCTTAGCCAATGGCAGACCTTACGCTTATCCATCCAGCTTTCGGATTAAGCTATGGGAGGATAGCATTTCCGAGCTTTGCCTTGATAGCAATGGGCTCTTCGATATTATTCCCAATTTTACCAAAAAGCAGTTTTATGCAGACAATAAGCTTTGTCAAACGGCTCAGCCGCTGACAGCCATTTACGCTTTGTGGCCCGACGATGAAGATATATTGAAAATAGAACCGCTTAAAAGCCACGAAAAACTTGCCGTTTTGGCCAATAATACCTTTCGAATTGAAGCAGTTGATATATTCGGTGTTCACAAGGAACACTTTAATTTTTGCAGCACCATTGCGCAGGCAGTACCTGTAAGGCGGCTTTGGAGACCCGTAAGTACGTTCTCAGTTCATGATTTGTATCAAGAAGTAATCGATGATTTGAGGAATATCTACACCAAGATAGCCCCGTAAGTACGTCCTCTATTTCTAAAAACGAGGTCAGATTTTCGGTCAACAAGTACAATCAGGCACTCTTTAAGGACAGAGACCCTCATAAAAGTATTTGGAATACCGTTTGGATTACCCGTCTTAGGTGAAAATGATTTGTTAACTTACCGATGTAAGCAATAGCTTTCGTTTCCATTCAAATAAACCATGTCCAACACAGTACTACCAATGAATCTCAATCAGATGTCATCAGCCCTGGTTTACTCTTGTGGAGAAGATGTTTTAGAGACCAAAATAGATGAGGAAATAGTACTCATGAGCCTAGGGAAGGGAGAGTACTTCAGCCTGGATGAGGTAGGCTCGCGTATATGGGAGTTATTAAAATCCAAGCCGCTGGATATAGATTCCTTGTGTAGGGCATTACAGGAAGAATACGAAATTAATAGCGCTACTTGCAGGAGTGAGACTCAAGCATTCCTCACTACCATGGTAGGCAATATGCTAATTGAGGCAGTCCAGAAATAGCCATCATGAAGTTACTATCGAAAGTTTTACTTCTACCCCCTCGGTTGTATTTCCTTTACATCGAGGTTTTGGTATATTCTGCTCTTGCCCGGATAGTCATTCTACTGGTTCCATTTCGGAGGTTAGTCAAAAGCCTGGCCTCCCGTAAAACTTCACCAGGTAATGTGCTGCCAGATGATAGCCTTTTCCTTCGTGAAGAAATTGGTTTGGCAGTCAGCCGGGTATCCCGCTTTACCCCGTGGCGGTGCATGTGTTTGGAACAAGGACTCGTAGCGAAAGTTCTACTCTGGCAAAGGGGACTACCCAGCACTTTGGTGTTTGGGGTAGCCAACCAAACTGATAACCAGCTTGTTGCCCATGCCTGGCTTCATTGTGGGGGAAAGGTAGTCGTAGGAGAGAAAGGGATGAGCGAATTTAGGATAATAGCGTCTTTTTAATAAGCTGATGAGCGTGGCGATTTCTGAATTCTTTTCTGAATCAAAAATGGATTCAGAAACCCGACTACTGTGTAAAATCCTTGACCAGGAATCTGCCCTCACGAACCATGACTGTAGCGGGATAGATTGGGATCATTTTTTAGCTGTCCTGAAATCCCACCGTATATCAAACACGGTGCATATCGATGGCAGGATACTTCCCTACCTACCAGCAAAAATCAAAATTCAATTACAGGAAAAGTATCGAGTCAGTCAATACAGAATGCTTAGTTATATAGCGGAGCTTCACAACCTTATTTCTTTATTTGAGCAAAACGCTATTGCTTCAGTTGCACTAAAAGGCCCTACTCTGGGCCAGAAATACTATGGTACTCCTACCCAAAGAGAAAGTAAAGATCTTGATATTCTGATTAAACCATCTGATTTCCAAAAAGCGTTAGAAATTCTGATCAAGGAAGGCTATATGGTCTCTGGTACCTCATGGGGCAGTCCAATGCAGCAAGAGGTGTACATGGAGAATTTTCATCATTACAGCTTATACCATCCAACCAGGTTTATTCAGTTGGAGTTGCACTGGAAATTATACTCATCAAAGAGTATGAATGCCAATAAAATGGAACATCTATGGAAGAATCTAGTGTTTCAAAAAGTAGTATCCTTGGATATTCCTGTATTGTCGGAGAAGGATACTTTCATATTCTTGTGTGTCCACGGCGGAGCCTATGCCCATCAATGGAAAAGATTGTTTTGGGTGCAGGATATTGCCTATATAATCAGGAAAGAAGGGCAGCTGTTTGTGGAGGATTGTTATCAGCTATCCATTCATCAGGGAGTACAGCGGTATGTATTGGAAGCGTGCCTATTGGCCCATTCCATTTTTAAGGTAGAGTTACCTGCCCTACTCCATGTCGCCATTAAGAATGATCAGCAAGTATCAGCATTGTACCGAATATCTTTTCACGCCATAATTAATGCTACTCATTCAGATCTAAGCATGTTACCCGCCTGGCCCAGCCTCAGGTCTGGGCTTATGACGTTCCGACGCATTTATCTTTTAGATGGTATCAAAGCGCCTTTCATGGTACTCAGAAGAATATTTATCCATCCGGAAGGCTGGCAAATTTTCTCATTCAGTGACCGATTCTTCGCCCTTAATTATTTTGTCGCACCTTTTTTAAGGTTTTATTCTACTTTTATTAAATAAGACCGATTTTAATTTGCCTGATCCTCCGACAGTTCTGGCAGTCAAAAAGCCGGGAAGATAGTAAGGGCAAAATGGTGAAAGGCGAATCGATC
>JBBRDE010000340.1:0-5236 GCA_038204185.1 Cytophagales bacterium | reverse complement strand
CCAACTGCCCGATTACCTCAACTACCTGCGTGAAAACCGAAACGAGCAGGACGCGCTGTTTCAGGATATGCTCCTTGCCGTCACCTCCTTTTTTCGCGATCCCAAGACATTCCAGACCCTGACCGGAACGGTGTTTCCCGCACTATTCAAAAACAAATCGGCCGGTGAGCCCATTCGGATCTGGATTGCGGGCTGCTCTACGGGCGAGGAGGCCTACTCGATTGCCATCAGCCTGTACGAATTTCTGGGTAGCAAAGCGTCGGGCACCAAAATTTCGATCTTCGCTTCCGACATTTCCGAGCGCAACATCCGAAAAGCCCGGGCCGCCGTGTACTCCAAAGACGATGTGCAGGCCGTTTCCGAGGCCCAGCTCAAAAACTATTTCACCCGGCACAAGGACGGCTACGAAGTGAGTAAGGTCATTCGGGATATGTGCGTATTTGCCCCCCACAATTTTCTCAACGACCCGCCCTTTGCCCGGATGGATCTGATCAGCTGCCGCAACGTGCTCATCTACATGGATCCATTTTTGCAAAAAAAGGCCCTGACCACCTTTCATTATGCCCTGCGGGAAAATGGATTCCTGCTGCTGGGGAAATCCGAGACGGCCGGTGCTTCGTCGGAGTTGTTTACGCTGTTTACCAAGCAGGAAAAAGTATATGCCCGCAAGTCGGTACCGGGTCGCTTCATGCACGTAGCCACCGAACGCCGGGAGGAAGCCCTGGCTCAGAAAAATCATCGGGCCACCAAGCCCGGTGCTACCCAAACCGATTTCCGCCAAAGTGCCGAGGCGGTGCTGCTTTCAAAATTCACCCCGGCCAGCGTCGTCGTGAACGAACAGATGGACATCGTGCACATTCATAGCGTAGTCACGCCATTTCTGGAGCCCACGCCCGGTAAGCCTACCTTCAACCTGCTC
This sequence comes from Cytophagales bacterium, assembly GCA_038204185.1. Classification (GTDB taxonomy): domain Bacteria; phylum Bacteroidota; class Bacteroidia; order Cytophagales; family Spirosomataceae; genus Salmonirosea. The sequence goes on along the minus strand of JBBRDE010000340.1, from coordinate 4,317 downwards.
AAAATGGCCCGCGACGGGTTGGCTTTTGAATTGCGTAACGCCCTGCACAAGGCCAGAGTGAGCGAGGCCCCTGTGAGCAAAAAGAACATTCCGATCAAAACCAACGGCAAAGAATCGCTTGTCACGATCGAGATCGTACCGCTTACCAACACAGTCGAGCCGCATTATCTGGTACTTTTTCGGCAAAAGCAAACGGTGCCTAGCGAGGTAACTACGGAGCGCAGCGAGGATAAAACCCAGAGCATAAACCTGCAGGATCGCATCGCGCTCCTGGAAAAGGAACTCTCGCAGGCCCGCGAAGACATGCGGGCCATCACCGAGGACATGGAGGCTGCTAACGAAGAGCTGCAAAGCACCAACGAGGAACTGCAAAGCAGCAACGAGGAAATGCAGAGCCTCAACGAAGAAATGGAAACCTCCAAGGAGGAACTGCAGAGTACCAACGAAGAGCTCACCGTCATCAACCAGGAGTTACTCGACAACCAGCAGCAACTCAACGATGCCCGCCTGTACGCCGAGGGCATCGTCGCGACTATCCGGCATCCGCTTGTAGTACTGGATAATAGATTGCGGATCAGGAATGCCAACAAGTCCTTCTACCAACAATTCAACATGACGGAGACGGAGGCCGAAGGGAAGCTCTTTTACGAAATACAAAATCACCGGTGGAATCAGTCGGTGATTCGCGACAGCCTGGAAAAAAGACTGCCCGAGCGCCAACAATTGCAGGATCTGGAAGTGATGCTGAAATCGTCGGAGTTCGGTGAGCATACCTTACTGCTCAACGCCCGGCAGCTCAACTATGAGGCCAGCGACGAGCCGCTGTTTCTGGTCGCCATAGAGGATGTTACACAACGAAAAATTTCGGAACATAAACTGAAACTATTCAGCGAACAACTGGAAGAGCAGGTCGATGAGCTACAGGAGGTCAATGTGCGCCTTGGGGAGTTTGCCCGGGCGGCCAGCCACGATTTGCAGGAGCCACTCCGCAAGATACTCCTGTTCAGCAGTCGCCTGCAGCAGATTGACAAGCGTCAACTGTCCGGAGAATCCCAGGAAAACCTCCACAAAATAGAGGAGGCCGCGCAGCGGATGAGCCGCCTCATCAACGATCTGCTCAGTTATTCTCAGCTCACACACCACGCCAAGCTGCTGGTACCGACGGATTTGAACCAAACGCTGGCTAATGTAGCCAACGACCTGGAATTGATGATCGCTGAAAAGAATGCGACAATTACCTACGACAACCTACCCACGGTAGAGGGAATCTCCTTTCAGCTCAACCAGCTTTTTTACAACCTCATCGGCAATGCCCTGAAATTCTCGAAAGACGGGGTACCTCCCGTGATCACGATCACATCCAGGGTACTTTCCCAGGCCGAAGTATCCGACCAATTTTCAGTGGCAGAAGCCAGGGGTGTGTTGTCCTACGTTGAACTGCTGGTCAAAGACAACGGCATCGGCTTTGAACAGAAATATGGCGAGCAAATATTCACAATCTTCAAACGCCTGCACCGGGTCGACCAGTACATGGGCAGTGGCATCGGCCTGGCGCTTTGCCGAAAAATTGTGGAATTCCATCACGGCAAAATCTCTGCCATCGCTCATAGGAATGACGGGGCGGAGTTTCGGATCATGCTGCCGCTGGTGCAACCCAAAGGTCGTTCGCGGAAGAAGGAATCCTGACTGGGAAAGCATAAACGTCCAGCCGCTCTCACTCCAAATACCCCACTTGCCTAATAAACAGAACCTAAATACAACAGATTTCTGTTTCTTTTACGTTTCTACTGCCAGTAACCGCGCAGAGTTATCTCATTAACCACAATTTACATTTTTGAATGAAACAAGCTAAGCACCTGATCCTAACGACGCTGCTCATGGCCAGTCTATCGGGATTTGCCCAGAAAGAATACCAGTTTTCCGTGGACCTCACGCAACCTCAGGACGACAAACTGACTGTGAACCTGGATACGCCGCCGATTCGGGAGAAAAACGCCGTCTATCATCTGCCCAAGGTGGTACCGGGTACCTATTCCATCAATAACTACGGATCGTACGCCAGTAATTTTATGGCGTTCGATAAAAAAGGCCGGTCTCTGAAAGTGAACAAACTGGATAAAAACAGTTGGAAAATCAGTAAAGCGAAGAAACTGACCCGTATTTCCTACCAAATCGACGACACCTGGGATACCCCTGAAATTACGGAGGATGTATTTGAGCCCAGCGGGACCAACATCGAAGAGAACCGGATATTCGTGCTCAATTCCTTCGGATTTTTCGGGTACTTCCAGGGCATGGAAAGGGTACCCTACCGCGTGAATATCACCAAGCCGCAGGGTTTCTACGGCTCCACGTCGCTGGTGAACCAGAATAAGGAGGTGGCTGGAAATAAGGACGTGTTCGTAACCAACGACTATCACGAACTGGCCGACGCCCCTTTCATGTACAACCGCCCCGACACCGTCTGGCTGAAGGTAGGGAATGCGGATATTCTCGTTTCGGTGTTTTCGCCCAATAATAAGTTTGCTACCAAGAGCCTCGCGGCAGACATCAAGCCCGTGCTGGAAGCCCAAAAGGATTATCTGGGGGGTACCTTGCCCATCGATAAGTACGCGTTTATCATTTACATGTCCGACCGCCAGGATCTGACCCGCTACGGCGCGCTGGAGCACGCGCAGTCGTCGTTTTACTACCTACCCGAATCATTTTCGGAGGAGCAGTTGTCCAAGTCCATTAAGGATATTGCCGCGCACGAGTTTTTCCATATCCTGACTCCACTCAGCATCCACAGCGAGGAGATCGGCGATTTCGACTACATCAATCCCAAAATGTCGCGCCACCTGTGGATGTACGAAGGGCTGACCGAGTACGCTGCTCACCACGCGCAGCTACAGGCCGGGATCATCGACCTGCCTACCTACCTGGAACGGCAGATGGATAAGATCGAGAATTCGCGCACCCGGCATTGCGATACCCTGTCGTTCACGGCCATGTCGCAGCAAGTGCTGGATACGTATAAAGACGAGTACGCGAATGTGTACGAAAAGGGCGCGCTGATCGGCCTGAGTCTGGACTTGAAACTACGGCAGCTTTCGGGTGGCAAGTATGGCACCAAAGATCTGATGCGTGATCTGGCCAAGACTTACGGAAGAACCAAATCGTTCAAGGACGAAGAGCTTTTTGATAAAATTACCGAACTGACCTACCCCGGGATACGTGACTTTTTCCGGAACTATGTGGAGGGTGGACAACCCCTGCCGCTGGAAGAATTGTTCGACGCTATCGGGATTACCTTTGATCCCAACGGTGAGAAGAAAGAAGTGGAAAAAGCGTTTGGCGTTGGCTTTGCGCTGATGCCCGGCACCAAAAATATCATGATTGCCAGCATCAGCGAAGCTACGGACCTGGGTAAGCGCCTGGGCCTGGAGCCGATGGATCAGATCGTAGCCATCAACGACCAGCCTTTCACCATGGAGACCTACGCGAATGTACTGCAAAGCTACGACGAGAATTTCAAGCTGGGTGAGCAGGTGACTTTCACCGTCAAACGCAAGGTATCCGCCGACGAAACCAAAGAAGTGAAGCTTACCGCCGACCTGCGCGAGGCCACTATTCCGTACCCGACGCTAACCCCCAAACCCAACCCGACCCCGCAGGAAGTACAGCTACGGAATGCCTGGATGGGGAAGACGGTGCAGTAATCCTTGTAAATACCCAGTAAAAGAAAAAGCGCGGAGAGCCTTTCTTCGCGCTTTTTCTTTTACAGAACCCTCATAGATTCGCGACAATCGGATCTACTTTATTTTCGGTGGGAGGGACTGAACGCAGATACTTATATATGGCCCGTAAATCCTCTTCACTCATCCTTTTAAATGCTTCCCAAGGCATGGGTGAGTCCTCATACACCCGTCCGGCTTTAATCCTCGCTACAAAAGCATCTTCTGACCATTTGTAAATATGACCGGTTTTGGGGTCTGGCGTCAGATTGGGAGTTTTGAAAGCATGGATTTTCTCAACAAATTCTCCTCCACCCGCAAGCGGTGTTCCTGTATATTCCATTTTTTGTATGTCAAATACAGTGTGGCAACCTTTGCAATTGGCAACGTTGCTGGCCAGGTATTCACCATATTCAGCAGTGGGGCCAGCCTCTACATTAGCCAGAATCGGTTGTGTTTTTTTAAAGGGCTTGAAAAGAAACCTATGCAATGCTTTTCCCATAAAGTTGTATTCAGTGGCAGGAATGGGATTCTTGACAGGTTTCTGTGCTCTCAGATACGATATAATGGCTGAAACGTCATGTTCACTCATGTGGGTAAA
>JBBRDE010000339.1:0-5263 GCA_038204185.1 Cytophagales bacterium | reverse complement strand
GTAGAGCCGTAGCCCGTGATGCACATCTCGAGCAGACACAGCAGACTCACTTGCTGCCGCCGCGCGTCTTCAATAGCGTCGATGATATTTCTGGTATTGGATTCCCACGCCATCGGCGTTTGATTCAGGACGGCGGTGGCTACTTTGATTCGGGGCATTTTTTAATGGAGAGTTGAGACGGGGCAGCCCGCGCTGTTGAGAGTGGATAGTGGTTTTGCTTCGGCGGGGTCTGAGGTGACTCAGGCCAGGCAGTAGAATTAGTTGTCCTTGATATTGTAAAGCGAAAAAGCCAAAATTTGCGGTTCTCCTTTCGATTCCGAAATTTTTAACCGAACCGACGAAAACTCCATTGAGTTAAACCGATGAATGAATTTATGTCCTATAACCGATCCCTCGAAGAGTGTCTTCCAACTAGCTTTGGTCTTACCTTCCAAAGAAAATTTTCTTATGCGCTCTCCCTTGGCAATGTCTTCCATTAGAACCACTTGATTAACATTTTGATTTTTTGGAAGTTCGATTATAATCTCTTTTCCTTTGCCAGAAACAGTCTTTATGGGATATTCAAAGCGTCGCTTTACCTCATTTCCGAATTCTTTCAGACGCTTTACATCGGGTTCTGGCAGCACTCCATCAGCATTTGGCGTAACACCTAAAATAAGCGTTGTGTTGTGCCCCACAGAATTGTAATACATATTTACCAACTTATCAATTGGGTATATGAGTTGCACCTTGTCGGGTTCCCAAAACCAGTCATGCCCGCCATTTCCGCGCAAAGGGGCGTCGCTCATGGCAGGCATATAATACTTCCCATTGGGATCTCCGGTTTTCAAAAGTTGGTAATTATTTGCACTTATTTCTTTTTTAGTTGATTCTCCCGCCCCAGTCGATACATAGGGGAACGTGCCCCAACAAGGATACGGAACTGTCCCCGATTCACTGCCTCCCCAACGCATATCGGCCCGTTGCAGATTGTGGTAGAATAATCCATTGGATTGTTTTTTTTCAAAAATAGAGAGCACGTCCGGCCCACCCTGTTCGGGGCCGTGTGCACCACCATCGAACCACACCATTGCCCATTCGCCATAGTTACTAAATATTTCCGTTACAGTTTTCTCGATCATGGTGTTGTAATGCTTTTGCCTGTTCTGTGCAAATTCATTATCGCCATGCACTTTAAAATCATAGATGCCATAAAAGGCGTTCCATCGCGTTCCTATGTAAACTCCGGGAAGAATACCATACTTTTCGCAGGATGCCTTAAAATCACGTAGAATATCTCCCTTCCCATCCTGCCAGTCCAAAGCTTTCATAGAATAGGGCGTTGCCCTGCTTTGGTGGAAAAAAAAGCCCGTTTCATGGCTAACAGTGAATATTGCCATTTTAAATCCGGCATCTTTTAAGGATTTTACCCATTGATCCGTATCGTAGCTTTTGGGATCAAAAATATTATAATCGTGTATTGGGGTAATTCTATTCTCTTTTTGATTGTAATTTTCACCATCAAAGACATGCAAATCGTATGAAAGAAGTGCAGCCAGTTCGGCATTTTGCCAGTCTAGCTGAGCTTGGGTTGGAATAGGAACTTCCGATTGCGCCTGACTCTTTATCCCAAAAAAAAGAAAACATACTACTAAAATTAATTTCAATCTCATTATTCTATTTTTTACCATTTTCTTATTTTCATTTCATTTCAAATTCGGTTAAAACAACTCTGCTCCGCCAGTTTGCAACTGCTGGCTTGCCATGCAAAAATCTGCCCAACTCAATTGTGTCCGCAGTGCGGACACAATTGAAAATGTACGATAAAACTGACTATATAACTCCATTTGTCGCACAGAAAATCCGCTTTGCTTCGGCGGCGTCTGAGAGGACTCAGACCAAGGCGATTACAGTTAATATACAACCTTATAAGTCATAAACTGCAAGCCTTTATCGTACAATTCAGTATCCAGCAATTCAGTTTTGAAACTCTGCCTGGATGCGCCAAAAAGCTTTACACCTTTTCCCAAAATCAAAGGATTGAGTTTGATTTTCAGTACGTCAATTTTCTGATTATCCAGCAGCCAACCCGCAAACTGCCCGCCTCCGCACAGATAAACGTCGGTTTCGGCGCCTTCCCTGATTTTCTCAATCTCTTCGAGTTGTATGGGTTTGACGTGCAGTTTAGGGTCTTGCACTTCAAAAGTCAGATGGTCGGAGAAGATGAAGTGCTCCATGTGCGGATAGGCGAGTTGGCCGGGTTTTATGCCAAATAAATAGCCATACTCGTACGTTTTTCGACCCATAATGACGGTACCGAACGTCGTCAGATCGCCCAGGTATTTTTCTACGCCGTTGCCTTCCCCGACGAAGCCGCTATTGTCGTCGTTTGGCCCCGAAATGAAGCCATCCAATGAACTCGCGACGTAATAGACTATGTTTTTCATGCTTTTGTTTTTGACATCGTCGCTACCGCCAGTTTGCAACTGGTGGCAGCCTTACTCCTTCCGCTTCCCCGTAAAAGTCCCCGAAGCCGCCGTGCCAATCTCCATTTTCCCGCTCATGACTTCGTTTTCGATTTTCCCGTCGTACTTTACCAGATTGCTCTGCACCGAAAACTCGATGTGGAAAACGTTGTCCTTGATTGACCCCGTCAGTTGGGTTTCGCCGAGTTGGCCCTCGTAGGTTCCCGTGATTTTGCCTTCGGCACCCTGTTTTAGGACAAAGGTGGGCGAGCCGTTGCCCATGTCGGTCTGCACATCGAGTATCCAGGTTCCGGTGAGGTCGGTTTTGTTTTGGGCAAAAAGAGAGCCGCTCGCTACGAAGAGTAGCAGCAGCAGCAGGGTGCTAAGCTTTTTCATACAAAGGTTTGGATTTAGTTTTACAATGCCAATATCTATCAGCAAAGCTACCGTTTTATGGCTAAATCCGTTCCCTATGCCTTCACTTTCTCCTTCGTTAGTCGAGAAGCCCCGGCATTATTCGCAGGTGGAGTTTTTTCTTGTCCTCGGGCCATTGGAGGATATGGAGTTGCTGTCGGCTTTCGTCCCACAGGAAATCTGCCGGATTACTGTTTTGAGTGGCTTTTATTACTTCCAACCCCACTTTTCTGAGTGGATTGTGGACTAGCACTAGGGAATCGCCGCACAAGATTGAGAAGCCGTCGGGGTAGTGACGGTCGGCCCCCACGAAGATTCGCGACGCGCCTTTGCTGTTGTCGGATTGCACGAAAAGGTCGAGGGTGCGGGTGGCGTGGTCAAACTTGAAGGATTGAATGTCGCCAGCGATGGCTTGCGGGTAGGGCCGCGCGATGATGTCGGTAATGTACTTGCGCTCGACGGTGCCCACTCCCTTTTCGTCAGAAAAAATGGCCCAGGTCGAAGGTCCGCCGCTCAGAAAATGCTGCTTGCTGCGGTTTCCCGTGAACCAGGCCTTGATGGTTCCCACGCCCAGGCTGTCGAACACATCGGCGATATGGATGTAAAAATCCCGGTAGTTGGCTTGCTGCGCAACGCTGGAATCGGTGCTGTCGAAAGTCGGGAAGCCCCACTCCCCCACGAACATCAGCCCGTTCATGCGGGCGGCTTCCCGGTTGAAGCGATTCATGATCGGTTTCACCCATTCGTTTTTATTTTGGTAAATGTGCGGCGTATAAATAACGTTCTTCCGGTCGATCGGCGTCGTGATTTCGGCATATTGGTTATTTTCGATGGCTTCGCCTTTGTTCATGAAAATGGCTTGCACGAAGTAGGTTTTTTTGTCATTTATCTTGTTACCCTCGTCGATCAGGTTACGATAAATCGGGATTAAATACTTGTCGGTCAACTCGCCGTACGATATGGCCATGTCCAGCTTCCGGGGTTCATTCACCAAATCGTAACCTACCACGTGAGGATCATGTTGGTAGCGATTCCAGATCAGTTTCCAGGCATCGGTGTAGGTTTGCTGCTCTTTTTGTTTATTCAAATAAAAATCCTCCCACGACCAATTCTTCACGCCGTACACCGTCATTTTGAAGACGGTTTCGATGCCCGCATTCCGGCCCATCGCCACCAGTGAATCGAGTTTGCGCAGGTAGTTGACATCCGGCTTATTACCCGAAAAATTACTCAACCTGCCCAGGGCCAACCGTACGACCTGGTAGTTGGCCCCCATGCGTGCCATGCGGGTGTAGTCATCGGGACGATAGAACAACTCCCCTACCCCGTCGTCGGTATTGATCACGAAGCCCCGCACCACCACGTGGCGGCCCGCTTCGTCCCGCAGGCCATGCTGGATTTGGGCGGAGCAAGTGAGTGAGAGTAGCAGGCATAGGGTAAGGGTTGAAAGCTGCTTCATTTTTGAAAATATTGTTTTTCAGGATGGATTATTTGGAACAAAAAACATCGGGAAAGAAGCCACGACAGGCAATTTCCCGATGCTCCGCTCCAGCCAATTTGCAACTGGCGGCCATACATCAAGCAAGTCTGCGACTTGCAAAATACACACATTTCACCGAACCCAACCCGCCTCAAAATTGCGAATCGACCCGGCATTCGTTAACTTGGCAAAAAAATTACTTGCGATGGTACTGGAAAACGGATTTTTGATCAAAACGGTGGACGGCATGACCGAGGAGATGTTCTTCGACCTCTGCCAGGCCAACTCGGAGTTACGCATGGAGCGCGACCAACACGGAAACATCATCATTATATCACCTACGGGAATGAGTACCGGGAACTTCAACATTGAGTTGGGGTTCGAGATAGTTTATTGGAATCGAGAAACCAAGCTTGGCTACGCCTTTGATTCTTCATCGGGCTACACACTACCCAATGGTGCCATCCGCTCCCCCGACGTGTCATGGATTGCCAAAGAACGCTGGGAGCGCATTCCCGAAGCCGAGCGCAAGATTTTCACCCACACCTATCCGGACTTCGCCGTAGAAATCCGCTCCGAAACCGACCGCTTGAAGGACTTGAAAGCCAAGATGGAGGAGTACCGCACCAATGGCTGCCGCCTGGGCTGGCTCATCGACCGACAGGGCAAAGCCGCCCACATTTACCGGGCCAAAGGAACGACCGAGATCCTACGGGGAGAAACGCTGGAACTGTCGGGCGAGGACGTGTTGCCGGGATTGGTGGTAGAGGTAGCGTTTTAATACCAATCACCCAATATCCTCCGTCACGCCCGTATCCTTCCAACTCCGCGAAGCGGCGGAATCCAGCACCGCCTGACAAACTTTCTGCGTCTCCATCGCGTCCTGAAAGGTCGGATGACAATCTTCGCCCGTTTCCAGACTTTT
>JBBRDE010000338.1:0-5297 GCA_038204185.1 Cytophagales bacterium | reverse complement strand
GCAACTCTTTCCAAGGTGAAACTTAGCTGATCTGGTGTCATGTTCAATTTCGGGGGAGGCAAAGATAGCAAAATGATCCCGTGTGCTGCCTAAAATTTGTTCCTGAAATTACCATTGAAATATTCATAAATCAAGCCGCTTAGTAAAACTAAAGGAATAGTACAATGCCCGAAAAGGACAAACAGAAATCGGCCTACCCGCCAATAAAAAAAATGTAATACCAAATTCGTAGATTTGCTTGAACAGGAAAAATCGTCCTGTTTTTTGATAATTTTTTTTTGTATGGAGCCCTCACTTTTATCGGTATTTCCAAAATTGCCAAAGAATAGTTGGCAACAAAAATTGGAAGAGGAACTCAAAGGCCGAACCCTGGCCGATGTATCGCAGACCATAGCCGGGACCGTGACCATGGAGCCTTTTTACGTGGCTGAAGACTTGGCTGCTCAACCTGTGCATAAGGATATTCAGGCTAGTCAGCGGTCGTCACCCGGTTGGCTCACGTTACCCAACGTCATTTTTGACGAACCGAAGGCGGTCAATCAGCGAATTATAAACCATATACAACAAGGGGCGAATGGGATTTGGCTGGATTGTGGAAATACATCACTGAGCCATCTGGAACTAACCAAGACCCTACACACGATTCGTCTTACCGATACCCCTGTTTTTCTGGATACTTCCGCAGCGGCTCCGGCACTTATTTCGGAACTCACGCAGGGGGCAAGCTACTACCTCAAAGGCGGGGTCGTTTATGATCCGGTGGCCCACTGGATGCGGACCGGTTTGGATTTTTCGTCCTTCTTTGCCCAGATTGCTGAGGGTATGGCTTTGACAAAGGCCATGCGGGAATTTCGAAGCTACAAAGTCGAAAGTCATGTTTTCCACGAAGCCGGGGCCAACGTGGTTCAGGAATTGGCGTATACGCTGGCCTCCTTTGTGACCTATATGGATCAACTGACCGAACGGGGTGTTTCCTCGCTGCTGGCGGCCAATCGGCTGGTTTTTGCCATCTCGGTGGGTACCGACTACCTGACCGAAATCGCGAAATTACGGGCTCTAAGGTACCTTTACTGCAGAATTACCCGTGCTTACGGCTTGCCCGACGCGCTTTGCCAGGCTTTCATTCAGGCTCAAAGTTCCCGGCTGTACCAATCAGGTCGCTCGCCCCACACCAATATCATCCGGCACACGTCTGAGGCCATGAGTGCGGTAATGGGCGGATGTGACGCGTTGAGTATCTTTCCCCATGACCTGACTCATGCAGAGACCACCGATTTTTCGGACCGCGTAGCGCGGAATATTTCTCTGGTGTTGAAGAACGAAAGCTACCTGGATAAGGTAGCGGATCCGGGGGCAGGCTCCTATTATCTGGAAATTCTGACGGCTAGACTAGCTGACTCGGCCTGGAAGCTATTTCTGGATATTGAGGAAAAAGGCGGTTTGCCACAGGCGTTTGAACAGAATTTTCTTCAGCAGGCCATCGAGCATTCCTGGAATGATAAAATAGCAGAATTCCAAAATGGCCGGGTTAGGGTCGGCGTCAATAAGTTTCAGGAAAATGCGGAGCAGGTACCCTCCGCTGAACATAGCCTCCCCGATGATTTTTCACCCAATTGGGAATATAGCTTGCTAAAAGCCAGAAACCTGGATGAAGCCATTGCTAACCACAAAACTTGACTTATGAAGCCGGATTTTGAAAAAAACATAAATAATGCCGCAGAGGGTAGGGAAAAAGCAGAGGAAGCTTCCAGACCGTACCCTACTTCGGAAGGAATCAAATTGAAAGCCCACTACGGAGCGGAGGATTTGGCCGATGCGGTGCATGTTGATTTTGGCGCTGGGGCACCTCCTTATCTGCGGGGCCCCTACGCCAGCATGTATGTGCAGCGGCCCTGGACCATCCGGCAGTACGCGGGTTTTTCAACCGCTGAAGAATCCAACGCGTTCTACCGCCGGAATCTGGCTGGCGGGCAGAAAGGCCTTTCTGTAGCTTTCGACCTGGCTACGCACCGGGGCTACGACTCCGATCATCCGCGCGTGGTAGGCGATGTGGGCAAGGCGGGAGTAGCTATTGATTCGGTCGAGGACATGAAAATCCTGTTCGACCAAATTCCGCTCGACCAGATGTCGGTTTCTATGACGATGAACGGTGCCGTGATTCCGGTTATGGCTTTCTTTATCGTGGCGGCCGAGGAGCAGGGGGTACCTTTGGGAAAACTTTCGGGTACGATACAGAACGATATTCTGAAAGAGTTCATGGTGCGCAATACCTACATTTACCCACCCGCGCCTTCCATGCGGATCATCGGGGATATATTTGCCTACACCGCGCAGCACATGCCCAAATTCAACTCCATCAGCATCAGTGGCTACCACATGCACGAGGCGGGTGCTCCGGCCCACCTGGAACTGGCCTATACCCTGGCCGACGGCTGGGAGTACCTGCGCACCGGCCTGGGTGCGGGGCTGGACATCGACGGCTTCGCGCCCCGATTGTCGTTCTTCTGGGGCATCGGCATGAACCATTTTATGGAAATAGCCAAGCTACGGGCCGGTAGGGTACTTTGGGCAAAAATTGTAGAGCAACTCGGCGCAAAAGACGACAAATCTATGGTGCTGCGAACGCATTGCCAAACGAGTGGATACAGTCTCACCGAGCAGGATCCATTTAACAATATTGCGCGCACTCTCATTGAGGCGACGGCAGCGGTGCTGGGCCACACCCAATCGCTCCACACCAATTCGCTGGACGAGGCCATGGCTTTACCCACCGATTTTTCAGCACGAATTGCCCGGAATACCCAGCTTTTCCTGCAATACGAAACTGATATTTGTCAGGCCATAGATCCATGGGGCGGCTCGTACTACGTGGAATACCTCACCAAAGAATTGATCGAGAAAGCCTGGGCATTGATCGAGGAAGTAGAAAGTCTGGGAGGGATGGCCAAAGCCATCGAAACGGGCTTGCCCAAAATGCGCATCGAGGAAGCCGCCGCCCGCAAGCAGGCCCGAATCGACGGCGGCAAAGAGGTGATAGTGGGCGTAAACCGATACCAGACCGATAATAAGCAGGAAATTGACGTACTAGACATCGACAACCAGGCCGTCCGAGAGTCACAGATCAACCGTTTGAACGAGGTAAAGCGTACCCGAAACCACGGGAAGGTCGAGGGTACCCTGGCTGCTTTGAGTGCGGCCTGTCGTGAGGAGGGCGGCACGGACATGGGTACCAACCTGCTGGCCCTGGCCGTAGATGCGGCGCGCGAACGGGCAACGCTGGGCGAAATCTCCGACGCCATGGAAGAAGTTTTTGGAAGATATAAAGCAACTATCCGATCCATATCCGGCGTGTATAAATCCGAAGTGTCCGACGACGAAAATTTTAAGCTGGCCCAACAGATGGCTGACCGCTTCGCTGAGCTCGACGGCCGCCGCCCTCGTATTCTGGTGGCAAAAATGGGCCAGGACGGTCACGACCGGGGAGCAAAAGTCATTGCTACAAGTTTTGCCGACTTGGGATTCGATGTGGATATAGGCCCCCTGTTCCAGACACCCGAAGAGGTAGCCCTGCAGGCCGCCGAGAACGACGTGCACGTGGTAGGTGCGTCGAGCCTGGCGGCTGGACACAAAACACTGGTGCCTCAGCTCATTGAAGAGTTACGCAAGTTGGGCCGCGAGGATATCATGGTCATCGCTGGAGGCGTCATTCCAGCTCAGGATTACCAGTTTTTGCAGGATGCGGGTGTAAAGGGGATTTTCGGGCCGGGGACGGTGATTTCTATCGCGGCCCAGAAGATTTTGGCCGAACTGATGGAGGAATAGAATAAACGTGATTTATAAACCCGCTTCCCTCTGAAACTCGCGTATGACCGCCGTGTACTCATTCACCATCAGACGCTCCGTGGCGGCATCCCAGTCCAATTCCTGGCCCATCAGGTCGCAGACCGTCGGCAAACAAGCCAGGGTAGCGTCCCAATCGGTGATTTCAAGGCGGATGCGACGGGCCAGAAAGTCACGGGGGGTGGCGGCCATTTCGTAGCGAGCGGTGTAGACGACCTCTGCTTTAAGGTAGGGTAGGTGGGTAATCAATCGGTCGGACAGGGTAGCATCTTCTTTAGTGAGTTCGACCACCCGTTCGGCCCGTGATCCATATTTCAAAATCAGGTGTTTACAGGTATCTTCACCAAGATCATACTCTTTTTGGATAGTTTTCCAGTCTTCATAGTCAAAATTCTCGCCACCCGCCAGTAACTGATCGGCGGTTAGGCAGGGATTACTTTTTCCCAAAAGCTCTTCCACTTTGTCTACCGCATCCTTAGCCATCAGACGGTAGGTAGTCCATTTTCCGCCTAACAGACTCACCAGATTTGATTCTTCGTCGTGTTCTACCTCGTGGTCGCGGGTAAGTCCCTTGGTCGATTTGGTGGGATCGGCGGCCAGTAACGGCCTCAACCCACCAAAACCCGCCTTGATATCGCCGGGCTCGGGATCTTTCTTCAGATAGGGGCGTAGGGTGTCCAGCAGAAAATTTACTTCCTTTTTATCCAGGACGGGTTCTTTTTCAATCTCGCGGTACTCGGTATCGGTGGTACCTACCACGAGCTGACCCTCGAATGGAATCGCAAAAACCACCCGGCCATCGCTGGTTTTGGGGATCAGCATGGCGTCGGTGCTGTTTAGGGTTGCGTAGGGCAGCACTACGTGTACCCCCTTACTGGGCCGCATCCGGTTGGATAGTTTTGGATTAGCCCGCAAACGGATTTTATCCGCAAATGCGCCGGTGCAATTGATAAATACCTTTGCCCTAATTGAAAAAGACGCCTGCGTAAGGGTATCCTGCACGGTGGCGGTGGCTAATTTTCCATGGACATCTTTCACAAAATCAACTACTTCCACGTAGTTTGCAACGGCCACGCCCTGCTCATGGGCCGACTGTACCAGCGCCAGGCAGTAGCGGGCGTCGTCGTGCTGACCGTCGTAGTAGAGCACCGCACTGTGGAGTTTACTTTGGTCGAGGGTAGGCATCCGGGCCATGACTTCTTTCTTGGAGAGCCACTTGCCTTTGGGGACGGTGGCATCGTTGGCGAACCAGTCGTACATTTTAAGCCCAATGCTGTAATACAAGCCCTCGATCCAGGAAAAAACTGGCGTCAGCAACGCCAGGGGACGGGCCAGGTGTGGCGCGTTTTTGATGACGATGCGCCGCTCTTCCAGGCCATGCCGAACCTGCTTCAACTGCGCAAAATCAAGTTTGGTAAAGGCTTGTTCCAGATACCTTACTCCGCCATGAATGAGCT
>JBBRDE010000337.1:0-5324 GCA_038204185.1 Cytophagales bacterium | reverse complement strand
CGCCCAACTCGTGGACTGGACCACGAAAAATCCGCGCGACGCCCAACATGCCTACGCCTGGCGTTCCATCGAAGCGGGCATCCGGGGCTACCACTGGACGGGACTTTTTCAGTATTTTCTCGACTCGCCCGCGTTTACGCCTGAGGTACTGGCCGCCTTTCTGAATAGCTGTTACGACCATTCGGCTTTCCTCATGACTAAATACAGCAAAGGCAGTAACTGGGCCCTGATGGAAGCCGAAGGCATGGCGTTCATCGCGCTTACTTTCCCCGAGTTTCGGGATTCAAAGAAGTGGGGTGACGAGGCTATTTTACGGTTGAATAAGGAAATCACCAATCAAGTGTACCCCGACGGCCACCAGCGCGAACTCGCCTTTGGCTACCACATGGGTTGCATCGGCTGGTTCATGCGAACGTACGAACTGGCGCATCTGAACGGGAACAAAGATGCTTTCCCGGATTCTTACATTCAGCGGATCGAGAAAATGTGTGAGGTACCTTTGAAACTGGCCTTCCCCGATGGCTCGACGCCGCAGTTTGGCGATTCGTGGTCGGGCAAGCCGGGGCAGTATTACCGGCAGTTAAAGGAATGGGCGCAGCTCTTCAACCGGTCCGATTTTTTATACACCGCCACCGAAGGGAAGCAAGGTACCCGTCCCGATTCCACAGCCTACGCCCTACCTTACAGCGGTCTGTATTCGATGCGGAGTAGTTGGGATGAATACGCCATCAGTCTGGTGCTGAAATGCGGCCCCGACGGGGGCGGACACTCCCAGCCCGACAATGGTACCTTCGAGCTATTTGCGGGCGGCCGCCACCTAATGCCCGACGCGGGTAGCTACATTTACAGCGGCGATCCCGAAGGCCGGGCGTGGTTTCGGCAGACCAAAGTCCACCAAACCCTCACGCTGAACGGGGCCAACTCGGCCTACGCCCCCAAACTGCTTCTCTGGCAACCGGGGGACGGTCTTGATGTGCTGGTGGTGGAAAACCAAAGCTACCCTACCCTGGCGCACCGCCGGGCGGTGTTGTTTGTGGATAAAAAGTATTTCGTGCTCGTGGATGAAGCGCTAGGGAAAGGTACCGGTGACGTGGATCTGCACTTTCAGCTCGCACCGGGGAAAGCCGTTTTCACGCTCGATCAGCAGCAGGTACGCACCGATTTGGGCGCAGGCTGGAACGTACTCGTGCAAACCCTGCCGCAGCCAGGCCTGGAACTGACCGAAGAAGAAGGTCAGGTTTCGTTCATCTATACCCAAAAAGAGCCGCGCCCCGCGTTTCGGTACCGACTGGCTAAGAATACCCAGGAATCAGGTACCCGGTTTGTGACAGTGGTGGTGCCTTTCAATGCCACACCGCCCGTGATAAGTGCCCGAATTATAGGACAGTCGCCCGTGGGTGCCTCGCGGATCGAACTGGAAGTAGTCTTGGATGGGGTAGCCAAACGAATTAGCTACCGCCTTCCTGACTAAAAAAAACGTATTACCGCACTACAAGACTCTCCAAGAAGTCCCGCATTTTATTCGTATTATAATTAGCCATGCCCTCCTGTCGCGCCGCCAGGGTACCTTCGGGCGACAGGATGAACGTAGTAGGAATGGCGCTGGACTGGAACGCAGCCGGAATCCCGCTCAGGGGCGTATAGACCGGAAACGTGTAGCCTTTGCGATTTATAAACTTTTTCACTTTTTCCTGCCCTCCCTGATCCACCGACAGCATCACGAAGGCAATTTTGCTGGTATCTACGGAATCGTATAGCTTCTGAATACCCGGCATTTCGGCGATGCAGGGCGGGCACCAGGTAGCCCACACGTTCATGAATATCACTTTCCCTCGCAAACTTTCAAAATGTATAATGTTGCCTTGCAGGTCAGCCAGTTCAAAACCCGCACCCAAAGCATTCACATCTCCGGAAATCGCGGTCCCTTCGCGTGCCGATTCTTCCGAGTCAGGTACGTCGGCGTTTTTAATGCCCGTAGCCAGCAGAACCCGCTGCACCTGTCCGATGGCTTCCGTGTGTAGGCCCGTAGCGTAGAGTACGCCAAAGATCGCCAACATCACGACCCAACCGGGTATGTCTTTATAAGAAAATTGTTTTTTTGTCATGCTATTCAGGGTTTGAAATCGTTGACGGACTCACTTAAATCCAGCACGGTGGTACCGGGTAGGGCCGCTTCCAGCATACTGCTTCCAATCGCCGAACGGTAACCGCCGGCGCAATGTACCACCACGGGCTTGTCGCGGGGTACCTCCGCCGCCCGCTCCCGCAGCTCGGGTAAGGGGATGTTGATGGCCTGCGCGAAAAAGGACTCTTTGGCTACCTCCGACGCGTTACGAACATCCACAATAGTATAGGCTTCCGGGTTCGCTTCAAAATCATCCCGGTCCAATTGGGCTGAGGTAGCGTCTTCTGCTTCGGTCAATACAAAAGCACCTTTGATGAAACTTTCGTAGCCAATTTTAGCCGTTTTGGCAATCAGATCAGTCAGTGTATCCTCATCTTCCGCCACCAGGTAGTACATTTCCTCCGGCGCTACGATACTACCCAGCCAGGTTTCAAACTTCGCGCCCTGCTGAATGTTAAAGGCTTTTTTGACGTGCCCTTTTTTAAAAATAGCCTCCTTTCTACCGTCGATGAACAGGGTACCCTCGGTAGGGCTAAAATCCACTGGTAGCCGCTCTACCTCTTCCACCGAAGCCGTAAACGCGGGCGCACCTTTTTCATTCAGGGCCACATCGTAGCCAAAGTACTGGGGCACAAAGGGCTGGTCGGCCACGATCATTTTCACAAATTCGTCCTCACTCATCGGTTGTAGAGCGCTGTTGGTAGCCTTTTCCTCACCGATGGTACTGTTGCTGGCATCACTCAGATTTTTACCGCATAGGGTACCTGCGCCGTGGGCGGGATACACGACTACCTCGTCGTCCAGTTTCATGAGTTTTTCGCGGGTACTGTGGTACATCTGGCGGGCCAGTTCTTCGCGTTTGGGCTGCGTTTTGCCCGCATTTTCGCGGAGATCAGGGCGGCCTACATCACCCACAAACAGGGTGTCGCCCGTGAAGACTGCCTTGTCTTGGCCGTCGTGTTCGAGCACCACGCTGATGCTGTCGGGCGAGTGGCCCGGCGTGTGCAGCGATTTCAGTTTTATTTTGCCAACGGTCAGTTCGGCTCCCTCGTCAAACGCTTCGTGGGGGTACCCGGCTTTGGTCAGGCTATGGGCGTAGATGGTCGCTCCGGTATGCTCGTGGATTTCCAGGTGCGAGCTGACAAAGTCAGCGTGAGGATGCGTTTCTATCACACCCACTATTTTGGCTTCGTGCTCTGCCGCGTAGTCGTAGTAAGGTTGCGGATTGCGGGCCGGATCAATCAGAATAATTTCCTTCTTACATTCACTCAGGATAGCATAGGCGTAGTGCGCCAGTCCTTTGTCTTCAAATTGTGTGATTTTCATGGTACGTTGAGTTTGCTTCAATGAGGTTATTTACTCTTCTTTCGAGGGTGTTGTTTTCCTATACTATGGACTTTACACCTTCAAAAGTAGTACCTAAGGCCGGGTACCACAGTGACGTAAGTCACACAGGTAAGAAGATTTCACCTCTTTCCCGGCTGGGGTACCTTGTATTTGAGAATAAGCTACTTGGCTCTTTCCATGCAGTTGTCAGGAATTAGTTTTTCAATCTTATTCCTGGCCGTGGAGGACATTACCTCATCCCTATTGGGGTAGGTTGTGGCTGGGACGCTGCCCCGGAGGGTCTCAGAGCCAGCAACGTAATAACCGCCGAGAGCAACAGCGATCCCGCCATAAACAGGTACGAGGCACCGAAGCCGCCCGTGGTACCATTGAGGTACCCCACGATGTACGAACCCACAAACGAGCCCAATGCGCCAAAGCTGTTGATCAAAGCCATCGCCCCGCCCGCTACATTCTTGGGAAGTACCTCAGGAATGATGGCAAAAAAGGGCCCGTAGGGCGCGTACATGGCACCGCCCGCCACCACCAGCAGCGCAAACGACAACCAGAAATGGTCGGTACCCAGCAGGTAGGAGCCATAAAAAGCGACGGCTCCCAACAACAGAAACGGCCAGACGAATAGTTTACGGTTCAGGGTTTTATCCGAAAAATAGGAAGCGGCCAGCATCCCGATAATCGCCAGCAGGTAGGGTACCGCCGACAGCCAGCCCGTTTTGATGATGTCCATGTCGGGCGCGGCGTTGAGCATGGAAGGCAGCCACATCACGAAGCCATAGACCCCGATACTCCACAGGGCGTATTGCAGGCTGAGCAAAATGACGATCCGGGAGCGGAAAGCGGCGAGGTAGTTTTTTACGGGCATGATCCTCTGCTGTTCGCGTTGTAATTCGGCTTCCAGATCCTGCTTTTCAGAGGTACCTAGCCACTTCGCTTCCTGCGGTTTATCCTGTACGAGCCGCCACCAGAAAAAAGCCCAGATGATGGCCGGTATCCCTTCCCAAATGAACATCCAGCGCCAGCCCACGGCATTGATCAGGTAACCCGACAGCACCGACATCCATAAAATCGTAACGGGATTGCCCAGAATTAAAAACGTATTGGCCCGCGAACGCTCAGATTTGGTGAACCAGCGGCTCAGGAACAGCAGCATGGCGGGCATGACCGCGCTTTCAACCACGCCCAACATGAAGCGAATGACGATCAGCCCGTTGATGTTGCTGACGATGCCCGTCGCCATGGCCAGGCCACCCCACAAAATCAACGACCAGAAAATGAGTTTTTTGGCACTCCGCTTTTCGGCGTAAATCGCACCGGGTACCTGAAAGAAGAAGTACCCCAGAAAAAACAAAGATCCCAGCAACGACGACATCGCGGGCGTGATCCCCAAATCCTCGGCCATACCACCGGCGGCCCCGAAACCAAAATTGGCGCGGTCGAGGTAGGCCAGGCTGTAGGTGATAAAGGCAATGGGAATGAGGCGGTACCAGCGCGCCGGGGCAAGGGCTTTTTCCATGGGTGGTTTTAGGATTGGATGGAGGTACCTTTAAAAATAGAAATGCAGGCATTTTTACTATTCAGAAATACAAGACCCAACCACTTAGCACAACCACGACTCAACTGGAGTCGCTGGTGCGCCATGATAAAATGCCTAATACTTGATTTCATGCGGGGCTTTGTGCATATTTAGGTTTTTGGAAAGTATCCAAACTCATAAACTACCAACCACCTTTTCCTAGATCCCTTAAAAATCCACTACAATGAAGAAAGACGCGTACAGTCCTATTTTACGCCACCAGAAAATGAACGTCGGTGCCACGGAACGAATCATTTCGGCCTTCGGCGGCGGTTTTTT
>JBBRDE010000336.1:0-5464 GCA_038204185.1 Cytophagales bacterium | reverse complement strand
CATCAAGCAGATAGAGAGCACCCTACGCCGCTACGGTGCCATGGATTATACGGTGATCGTGGCTGCTGGTGCTTCGGATCCTACCCCCATGCAGTTCTTTGCCCCCTTCACGGGAGCAGCCATCGGCGAGTATTTCCGCGATACGGGACGCCCCGCTCTGGTTATTTACGATGACCTTTCCAAGCAGGCGGTGTCGTACCGTGAGGTATCCCTGCTGCTGCGCCGCCCACCCGGACGCGAGGCCTACCCTGGTGACGTATTCTATCTGCACAGCCGCCTATTGGAGCGGGCTGCCAAGATCGTAAATGACGATTCCATTGCCCAAAACATGAATGATCTTCCCCCCTCGCTGATAGGCAAGGTGAAGGGAGGCGGTTCGTTGACGGCCCTACCGATTATCGAAACCCAGGCGGGCGACGTATCGGCCTATATTCCTACCAACGTAATTTCGATTACGGACGGACAGATCTTCCTGGAAACCAACCTGTTCAACTCGGGTATCCGCCCTGCTATTAACGTAGGTATTTCGGTATCGCGGGTAGGAGGTAACGCCCAGATCAAGTCCATGAAAAAGGTAGCAGGTACTCTGAAGCTCGACCAGGCGCAGTTCCGCGAACTGGAAGCTTTTGCCAAGTTTGGCTCCGACCTCGATGCCGCCACGCAGCTGGCCATCGACCGGGGACGTCGCAACCAGGAGGTATTGAAGCAGCCCCAGTATAGCCCCGTGCCCGTGGAGCAGCAGGTGGCCATCGTGTATGCTTCCACCAAAGGTCTGATCGACCGGGTTCCCGTTGATCGCGTGAAGGAGTTTGAAGCCGATTACCTGACAGTGCTGGCTGGTCAGTACGGCGATACGCTGAAAGCGTTGCGCGCTGGCAAATTCGACGACAGCCTCACCAGTGTCCTGGAAAGGGTAGCCAAAGAAGTATCAGCGAAATACGTGTGAAAACGAATGTCGGAATTAGTGAATGAATGGCGAAAGCAGTATTCCGCCATTCATTCACTAATTCGCTAATTCACAATTAAAAAGAATGGCAAGTTTAAAAGAAGTACGCAACCGGATCGTATCGGTCAGCTCTACCCAACAAATCACCAAAGCCATGAAAATGGTTGCGGCTGCTAAATTACGGCGCGCGCAGGACAACATTATTCGGATGCGCCCCTATGCCCAAAAACTGGGCGAGATGCTGGCAACGGTGTCTTCAGGCAGCGAGACGGGTTCGGATAGCCCCTATAAGCAGGTACGTCCCGTAGAGAAAGTGCTGATGGTACTCGTCACTTCGGATCGTGGCTTGTGCGGTGCATTCAATACGAACGTCATCAAAGCCTCTATGGCGCACATTAATGCTAACTACGCCGATTTGGCGCGTCGGGGTGATGTAGAAGTACTGGCTATTGGCAAAAAAGGTACCGAAGGCATGATGCGCCGGGGCTTCAAGGTGAATAATACCTATCAACACATTTTCTTGAAGCTCAGCTTTGTGGGCGTAAAAGAAGCAGCCGAGTACATCATGGAGGCTTTTGCCAAGGGACAGTACGATCGGGTGGATTTGGTTTTCAATGAATTCAAGAATGTGGCTACCCAAGTCATCCGCACGGAACAGTACCTGCCCATTGCTGATAGCCCTAACAATGCCCAAAACGGACGGAGCAATATCAATTATATTTTTGAGCCCGAAGAGGAGAAGATCGTCAATGAACTGATACCTAAATCGCTCAAAATCCAGTTGTACCGCGCGGTGCTTGAATCGAATGCCTCCGAACACGGAGCCCGGATGACGGCGATGGATAAAGCCACCGAGAACGCCCAGGAACTTCTAAAGGAGTTGAAACTGGTTTACAACCGTACCCGGCAGGCCGCCATCACGAAGGAAATTCTCGAAATCGTTGGAGGAGCCGAAGCACTCGTGTAAGCTATCTCTCAGAATTGCGAAAACCGGAGCAGGCTATTGGCCTGCTCCGGTTTTTTTTAAGTCCAGTGCCTGCAGATCCTGGCTTAATCGTTGGGCTACTTTTTCGTACACCGCAGGTGCAGGGTGCGCGTTATCGAAAGGCAGCATGTGATCGGCAAGGGACATCAGCTTAGAGTAATCGAAATACTGAATGCCTTTTGCCTTTAACAGGCGCTCAGTTTCGGGAGATAAGGGGTTTCCAGGAAAGACTACTACATAAAAACGCTCGTTTCCGAATTGACGCGTGTACTCTTCCTGCGATTTTTTAATAATATCAACCAGGAGCTGGTAATGCGCTTCGGTATGCGTGCGCGGGTACCCCCATTTCATAATTTGCTTCAAACCCGTGCCCTGGAAGCGCAAAACCGCCTGGGTGTACAAACGTCGTTTGTCGGCAAATATGCCGCCGGTCCGCATGGTTTTTTCGTCCAGGTAGGGAAACTTCCCCTCGGTAAGTTCGATCCAGCGCGTGGCCGGAATGACGCGATCGAGCTGGTCGTTGATAAGGGTATAGACCGCAAAACCCTCCTTCTGCGGAATTTCCCGTTCCAGGCCCCCCTGCTGCAGCCGCGCCAGCATGTGCAGGGGCGAGTAAGCCATGTAGCCATAGTTATAGGCCCGATACGCCGACGACAGTGCCTGAAAGTAGTAGGGCAAAGTCTGCGTGTCGGAAACACCATCTCCATAAGTATAGGAACATCCCAGAAACAGGGCATAACGGGTTCGGGGCAAGGAATCGGACAGTGGTGTGGCACGGCGACCCAGTGAATCAGTTGAAATGGTGACGGTATCGTACCGTATGTTGTCTTTTAGGGGCACCCAGTTAATACGCCAGTCGGGTCGGGCGCGTACGCCCAGCGTGTCACTCAGGACTGACGGACCAGTATGGTCCGGTCGCAGGAAAGGCTGAGAGGTAGACTTCGATTGAGCCACGGGCTGATTGCGGTTTACGATCCAGAGACTGGCCTTTTCCAGCCCCAGCAAAAGCAGTACTGTCAGCAACAGCGTACCGAGGGTACCTTTCAGCCAGTTCGGACCGAAGAAAAAGCCGAATGCCAACAAGGAAAATCCGGCCAGTGTCACTGTGGCCTGGTAGGTAGCTTGTACGACGTCCATATCGTGCCACACGCCATCGGCATTGCCATAAACATACTCAAAGGCCAGGATACCAAAGGAAACCAGTAAAATAGCTGTAAACAAAATACTGACGGCCAGCCAAAAACGTAGGCGGGGTAAGCGGGTATCCATTCTTCTTCGTAACATTCGGGAGTTGATTTAGCGCGCTAATTTTTGAGATACTAGTAAATAGACGAAACAATGAGGTTCGCCAGAATTGGGGGACGGATTGTAAAATTGGGCAAATATAACAACTTGATGGAAGGAGCAAGAAGGGAAATACTTAACCAGAGAGCAGATATTCATTTCTAAGCCGCTTGTAATTTACCCAATCGGTCCGCACGAGTTCCAGTTTTATCCTGCATTTTCCAAAACCGGTCACCGGGGTGAACCGCTTATACTATATTGGCCCGGAAGAACGTTATCCTGGGCTAGTTTCGCATTTTACCCCTTTTACTCATTTCAAACCTATCGTTATATGCGCAGTCAATCAACCTTGAAAATTCTGGTATTGATGGTGTTGGCCTTCATCATCCAGTCGAACACAGTCCGGGCTCAGACCGTGGATGAGATTATCAACAAACATTTGGCGGCTATGGGAGGCGACAAGTATACCGGTATAAAAAGCGTAAAAATAGAGTCTTCGGCCCAGATTATGGGTATGGATCTGCCTTCAAGCACCACCATTGTGCAGGGCCGCGGCCTGCTCAGCAAAACCACCGTGCAGGGTTCGGATATTGTTCAGGCCATCGATGGCAAAACCGGCTGGATGATTAATCCTATGGCGGGACAAAGCGGCGCTATTTCCCTGACGGAAGAGCAGGTAAAAATGGCGGCGGGTCAACTCGACCTGACCGGGTTGCACAACTATAAAGCTAAAGGCTATAAGGCTGAGCTAACGGGTGAAGATAAAATTGAGGGCGCCCCGGTTCATGTGGTAAAGGTCGACATGGGTAATGGAACTATTGCGAACCATTATATTTCTAAAGATACCTACTACATCTTGAAATCAGTCGTGAACACAACCGCCCAGGGCCAGGCGGTCGAGCTCAAAACCAATTTCTCCAACTTCAAGCAGATTGATGGCGTTACATTCCCCTTTACGACGGAGATCGAGTCTCCCGCCATGCCGGGTGTGATGACTATGATCGTCAAAAATGTGGAAGTCAATCCCAAGGTTGATGACAGCATGTTCGCTATGCCCAAGAACTAGGAAATCTCTGTACAGCACTGTAAAAGCCGCTCCAATCTTTTGGGAGCGGCTTTTTATTGTTTTCTGTGAAGCGTTTTTCTCTCTCAGCCTACCAAAAAAAAAAGTATGGAACGATTCTTTCGGATTCCTGACTTAAAATGATTGTAGAAACTAAACCACTACCTACCATGGCACGTCAACGAGGAGAACCCGCAATACCCGCAACCGGAAAAGACATTTTGGAGCCACCTGTGTACCCTTCTTTTCCAAAAAATACGCCCACCACTACCCCGCCATCCAAAAGTCCGGATGGGGTTCCGGTGAAAGAGGCGGACCGCACCACCGATGGCCAGGAATGAATCCTCAAACCTCCTAAAAACATCCGGTACCTAAAAGTACCGGATGTTTTTTTGTAAGCAGTGAACTTTAAATTTTATTTATATGTATATACATTAATTGTATTTACATTCATAAACACTCACCCAACTACCCACAAAATATGGAAACGGCAACAAAAACGGTTTGGAACATCGACCCCACGCATTCAGAAATTCAGTTCAAGGTAAAACACCTGGTTATTTCGACGGTGACGGGTCATTTCCGACAATTTGAAGGTACCATGGAAACCGAAGGCGATGACTTTGCCACCGCCTCCATCCACTTTGAGGCCGATACAACCAGCCTAGACACCAACCAGGCTCAGCGTGATGAACACCTGCGTTCGGCTGAATTTTTCGACTCGGAAAAGTATCCAAAAATGACGTTTCAATCGACCGATGTAAAGCAAGTTGATGACGAGAACTACACCGTGACGGGTGACATGACCATTAAGGATATAACAAAATCTGTGGAATTGAAAGCGGAATACGGGGGAAGTATGACGGATTTCTATGGTAACTACAAGTCAGGTTTTGAAGTAAGCGGTAAAATAAATCGCAAGGAATTTGGCCTAACGTGGGGAGCCGTAACCGAAGCAGGAGGTATCGTGGTGGGCGACGAGGTAAAACTAGCGTTCAACATCCAGATAGCACGGCCCGCGTAATCTGCAGGCATTTGATATATATTAGCCAAGCCATGAGGAACGATTCAGGTCGTTACTTGTGGCTTTTTCGCGTCAAACCAGTTATTATTTCCTGCATTACAGTATTACCTCCTATGATCTGACTCCACATGATTCAGAATTTATTAGTAATATTGGCAAAAA
>JBBRDE010000335.1:0-5523 GCA_038204185.1 Cytophagales bacterium | reverse complement strand
ATTTGGTGAAAATTAAGTGCTTGCTGTTCCATTCTCACCCCGTCATCTGTCTTTTGATAAGCCTTAAACCAAAAACAGGCCAACTGAGTTGGCCTGCTTCCAATTACAAAATCAATTTGCATTAATCAGGGAACGATCCGCAATGTATGGCAGCCGCGTTCTACACTGATTCTACCCATTTGTTTGGCCAAAGCCGGGGCATCACCCTTGGTAACCGTCCAGAACTCGATGCCACCCGTACGGCGGCCATAGTCCAGGTATTCATAAACGGCAACCGCAATATTGGAACCATCCTTGTCAAAAGCCACACTCTGGGGCAGGATACCGGGGAAAGGATAGTCCGCTACCTTAGTCAGGGCTCCGCCGGCCAATTTGAACAGAGTTAGTGAGCTCGATGAACCCGCACCGGCCTGATCCCAGGGCATGCCACTGGTAGCAGAATTGACAGCCACCACCATGGTACCATCGGGGCTGATCGCAAAAGCACCGGGGTTTGTACCCACGGGCGTCGTGCTGCTTACTTTGTGCTCGCCCGAGCCATCTAGTGAAAATTCTATTACATGCAGGTCACCGTTGGCGGTAGCTTTACCCATCGCGCCTTTGGTATCCATGACGTAGTAGTACTTACCATCTTGCGAGAACTTGCCAGAGGTAGGCGTGTTACCTACTTTGAAAGGCTTGCCCACCATCTCGATGTTTTTGAGCTTGCCGCTTTCCCGGATGATTTTATAGAGTGCCAGTTCTTTGGTCGATTCCAGCGTGACGGCCAGATAGTTACCAGTTGGATGCCAGGTGAGGTCGATAATTCGGTTGGTGCTGTCTAGTGTAGAAGGCAAGTAGAGCGCACGGGTAGGTTTGCCCGTATCGTCTGTCTCGTAGAAAACTAGTTCTTTCCCCGGTACACTTGTCGAAATCATCAGTTCATTTTTATAAACGTCGATCGAGGTTGGGTTTTTACCTACCGGAAACTGAAACTTTACCTTAGGATTTGCAAAATTCACAATATCCACTACATAAAGCCTCTGTCCATCAGGAAAACCCTTTACAACATCCGGATAATCAGCAACAGTTTCGGCAGGAGCGCTCCGTGTATCGAGCACAAATGCCAGGCCGCCCGTTGTGGGCACTGCCATACTCTTCGTATAAGTCAGGGTGGAGTTGGGCACCACAATTTCTCCCACCGTACTACCACCCCGGACCAGTGGGAATTTGATGGAGGTTAGTTTGTCTTTAATGGTGTTGTCACGCAGAAGTTTGCCATCCACCAATGCAGAAGCTGCCATATCGGCATCGGAAATAGCCACCATCCCGCGGGCATTAAAAGTAATGGACGGTGTCTGGGCTTTGGCGGAAAACGCTCCCAAAATGGCTAGTCCGGCAAACAGAATAATTTTTTTCATTCTTAGGTAAAAGGTTTTAGTGATTAATGGTACTGAAGTAAGTTTTTTTTGTCTTAACCTATCCAAAAGAAACCTTGTGATCGACAAAACGACCACAAGGTTTGCATTCTTATATGCAATTTAACACATTTTCCCCAAAAGTCCAAAGTTATTCATACTTCATATCCCACCGCTGCTTCTCAATAACAGTTCGGCCCTCGCTCATCCAGGGTGGTACAGGGGTACCTTTAAGGTAGTGATCAAAAAACTGGTACATCCTGATACTCAGGTCTTTCATATTGGGCCGCTTGGTCAGGTTGTGGTCTTCGTCGTTATATACCAGTAGCCACACAGGCTTATTCAAGCGTCGTAGCGCGGTAAAAAACTCAATTCCCTGGTACCAGGGTACCGAGCCATCGGCGTCGTTGTGCATCATCAGCAAGGGGGTTTCTACCCGGTCGGCGTAAAAGAGCGGGGAGTTTTCTATATAATACAACGGTTTTTCCCACAAGGTACCCCCGATCCGGCTTTGGGTTTTTTCATACTGAAACATCCGGCTCAGGCCGGTACCCCAGCGTATTCCCCCGTAGGCACTGGTCATGTTGGCCACTATAGCCCCGGCCATCGCTGCTTTGAACAGGTTAGTTTGAGTGATGAGGTAAGCGGTTTGGTATCCTCCCCAGCTTTGGCCCTGAATACCGATATTTTTACGATCCACAAAGCCCCGGTCTATCAGATCCAGCACGCCCGACACAATACAATCGTAAGCGTTCTTACCGGGGGTCCCCCCTCCGTACACAATATCGGGCACGAAAACCAGGTACCCGTTAGAAACACAATAGGGTATGTTGATCGTGGAGCGGCTGGGCGACGGTGCCCGGAAGGTATTCAGCGAACCGGCGTTACGCTCGTAGTAGTACACCAGCATGGGGTACTTTTTATTCGGGTCAAAATTTTCGGGTTTGAACAACAATCCTTCCAGTGTGGTTCCCTGGCTGGAAACCCACGAAACCAGTTCGGAGGTACCCCATGCGATACCCTCGGTTTGCGAGGCCAGGTTTGTTAGTTTACGCGGTTGATTCCAGTCCGTAGCGTAGTATAATTCGTAGGGATGGGTATAATTCCCTTTTTGGAACACGTATACCTCCGCATTTTTAGCCTTAGTTACCGCATTGGGTAGGTAGTTGTAGGCCTCCTTTATGATCAACACAGGATCTGAACCCGCCTTCCAGTTTAATAGCCCCGTTTCTTTATCTTTCTCCCACTGACCATGCAGGAGGTTAGTGGCCGAAAGGTTGATAAAATCCTGATCTTCCAATACTTTCAGGTACCGTAGCTGCACTTTCTCCCGGCGGCCGTAGCCTTGGGTAATGTTCTGGGGCTTTTCCTGGCCTGACGGATCAAGCCGCCACAAGTCGTAGCGATCATACACCAGCAGGTACCGGTCGTCATTCGTCCATCCGGCCAGGCCGTACGAGTTTGGTGTATCGGGAGTATCGTGCTCTTCGTCGTAGAAAGCCACGTTCAGCTCCTTAGTGAGATTTCGCAGGGAAGCGGTCTTGCGATCGTAGGCCTTCCAGAGCGTATCGCGTTCGTCAAACCACACCACATATTTCCCGGACGGCGACATTTCGGCCCTGCCCAATACATCCTGCGCAATAATGGAACTCTGGCCCGTAAGGGCATTAATCGAATATAAATCTGTATGGCCTGGTTCCCACGAACTTATTTTCTGGTAAGGATCATTGGATCTCCCAAGCAGAAACGGAGTATTGATTTTAAAATTAACATCGACGCTGTCCAGGATCTCATTCCCTAGAGGTATTACCTTCCTGGAACCCACCTCATACCCTACCCAGTAGTTCTTTTCCAGCATTTCTTTCCGCTGCTTGTCCTGCATGGGTTGCAGGCGGGCATCATTCCACGTCCATACGTCAACCCGGGAAAGCTCATCGTCGAGCATAGTCGTATCTTTTTGGGAGGGCGTAGCGAGCGGGGCGGCACCAAAGTACAGCCTACTGCCGTCGTCCGAAAATTTCGGCTGCCGGAACCCCGAAGGCATGTAGTACTTTGGTAAGGTCTTCGTACTGGAATCGGCAACGAGCAGGCTGTTCTTTTTGGAAAAATTGCGCAGGAAAAGCGAAAAATGTTTGACTTCGGCCTTGGCACTGTCGGGTGAGCTCATCCATGCGGCTTGCTCGCCTTTCTTGTCAAGCGTCAGATTAGTATACACCGCTACCACCGAACTAGTATCCAGGGGTTCAGTTTCTTTCGTACGCGTGGTATAGGCATATACCTCACGGACAAGGGTGGTGTCGCGTAGCCACTCACGAGCCCATAGTACCCGATTACCCTGCGCCGAAATGGCATAACTACTAACATTTTCGATCGCAAATGCTTCGTTTCCGGCCATATTGAGGACAGTGAGCAGATCACCCTTTGCCTTTTTCGTTTTATTTTCTTTTGCAGCTTTTTGCGTCGTTTCTTTTTTTTCCTCCTCTTTCCTGGAAAGGAAAGCAAGCCAATTGCCCGCGTCCTCCCCTACTTGAAAAGATAGTACGCTGGCATACGCACGCTTTTCCCCATCGGCGAGCCTCACGACCACCAGACTGTCTTTGGGCATTTTGTCTGGTTTCAGCTTATCTTTCTTAGCTACCCGTATTACCTCGCGGGCAGGCTTTACTTTAACGATCAGGTAGGTGTCGTCTGCCGAGAACCGGGCCCCGTATCCCCGTGGAAAAGAAAGACGGCGCGAAGTGGCCGGGGCTTCTACAATCAGTTCCCCGTCACCCTCCTGGGGGTTGATCTCATAGGCTACCCATTTGCCGTTATTCGACAAGACTGTCTTTTGTACACTTTTCCAACCGTCGTAGTCCGTCGCCGTTAGTGCGCGTTTGGCGGTTTGGGACCAGACAGATGGCAAGCTCATTACTAAAATGCCAAAAGCTATTAATAAGTACCTCATATTCAATTTTTGCTTTTATAGGAAGCTAAAAATAAAAAAACCTCACTAACTTCCGTCAGTGAGGTTTCAAATTATTGCGGTAAAGTCATCAGGCAGTAGCCAACGATTTTACGAATTTAGCCAACTTAGACTTTTGGTTGTTGGCTTTGTTTTTGTGAATGACGTTTTTCTTGGCTAAACGATCCAACATGGACGATACGGTCTTGTATACTTCGACAGCGGCGGCCTGGTCGGTGGTGCTGCGCAATTTACGGATGTAGGTACGCGTGGTTTTGTGCTGATAGCGGTTTCTCAAACGCTTGGTTTCGTTGGCACGAATTCTCTTTAAAGCTGATTTATGATTTGCCATTTGTTACTGATAATGTTTTTTCTAATTCCTGAAAAGGTCTGCAAAAGTATGAAATAATCACAATTTTGACAACTATTAACTATTTAATTTTATAAAATCCAGCCCATCATTTTCCTACAATAAGAAAAACCTGACTCTCCCCTACACTCGTTGCTTGTCGGAGTTGAGGTATTCTGCCAAGCGCATCTCCAATTCCGACGCGGGGATATTGCTGAGCAATTCGCCCTCAATGGCCAGTGAAATACGCCCGGTCTGCTCTGAAATCACCACAACGGCTGCATCAGTAGCCTCACTGATTCCCATGGCAGCGCGGTGACGGAAGCCCACGGACGAGGGTACCTCCCGGCCATCGGCCACAGGCAGAATACAACGCGACGCACTCACCCGCCCATCGGCCACAATGACGGCACCGTCGTTCAGGGCGCTATATTGATTGAATAGGGAAACGAGCAGGGGTTTGGAAACAAGCGCATCGAGCGTGGTGCCGGTTTGGATATATTTTTCCAGGTCGTCCTTTTTTTTGATTACAATCAGGGCTCCGTTGAAATCGGATGCAATAGAGCGGCAGGCTTCCACAATTGTTTTCAGATTACCCGATTCAATCCCAGGCTCGCTTGAACCCAGAAACGTATTGAAGAAGCGGTTGTTGGTAAAGGCGGTGGACTTGCCAATAATGAGGAGGAAGCGACGGATTTCCTGCTGGAAGATGACGATCAGGGCAATGGCCCCCACACCCATAAAATATTGCAGAATCGCCGTGAGCAATTCCAATCGCAAACCTTTGACGATTAGATAAAATACATATACGAACAGGTACCCTAAAAACACCC
>JBBRDE010000334.1:0-5528 GCA_038204185.1 Cytophagales bacterium | reverse complement strand
CCATAACCAACGGCTGTGAGCATATCTTCTACGTAGGAGAGGGGAAGCAGGGTTAAAAAAGCCTGTGGATAATCCTATCCCAACTCTCAAATCACAACGACTTCAAATAGGCTACGCTATCCTTCAATGTTCCGGGATTGGACTCCATTTCTACGTACACCAGCTTTACGCCGCCTTTTTGGGAGGCAGCAAAAAAATCTTTCCAATCCACGATACCCTGGCCGAGTACCACTTCCTTTTTATAATCTTGGGGATCGTAGTCCTGCAAATGCGCTGAGATGAAACGACCCGGATACTTCCGGAAGTAATCGGCCGCCTTGTAGCCCAGCGTAGCCACCGCTACCTGAAACTGCATTTTCACAAATTCAGGATTCAACTGTTCCATTAGTACGTCGTACATCACTTTCCCATCAAAGCTTTTCTCAAACTCGACATGGTGGTTATGGTACCCTGTGGTGAACCCCGCCTTGGTAATCTTCTCGCCTATGCGGTTCATTTCGTTGCACTTGGTTTTGATTTCGTCGAGGGTAGGCGAAGCCAGGCCACCGGAACACACAAAGTATTTGAGTCCCATTTGGCGGGCAAAGTCGAGGCGGTCGTCCAGATTCGTGCGCATTTCGGGTAGGGTGAAGTGGCAGCTCTCGCATTCTAGCCCTGAATCCGTGATGATTTGCTTCAATTCACGGCCCGAGTACTTGGCCAGCGGGGCAAATGCAAATTTTTCGTAGCCCGAAGGGGAGCACATTTCCACGTGCTGGTATCCCAAATCTTTCATTTGCTTAAGGGTACCCCGGATATCGTCGCTAATTTCCTTTCGTAATACATAGGATTGAAACCCGATGGGCTGTTTGACTGCCTTCAGGGGGGCGGTAGCCCCAGTCAGGATAGTGGAAGCGGCCAGTCCCAGCACGCTGTTTTCGAGAAATGTTCTGCGGTTCATGAGGATAAATTTGGGTTTGAGGTATATCTCCGGCAAATCGGGTTTAGGATTTTCAACAGTGTGCTTTTGAATATATTCCATCCGGACAAAACTGTTTCAATGGTGATGAGCGCACCGATAACTTATAGAAAAGATCTTGACGGCAGTTACTACAAAAATCTCCCCTGCTAGTCAGTTTCTGAAATACATAGCTGGTTCTTCGCGGATGGAATATTTTCCCTGGCCCAGGAAGTAGGCCTGCTGCAAAGATTCTTTTATTTAAAAGATACTCTTTTGGTAAACTACTTTCATGATGCTCCAAATCCTATCCAAGTCCCTTCTGCTATTCACCTCCCTCTTCTTTATCCTACCCAATGCTTTTTCCCAAAAAAAGTGGCAGGATCTCACCACCGTCGAGGATATCTGCGCCTACATGCCCGAAACGATGAAAACCATGCTAGATCAGTTTGATCTGAATAGGCCGGGCATGGATCAGGTGAAACAGGCTCATAAAAACGGCAATTTGGTGCTGGCCTGTAAGGAGCTATTGGCCTATTACAAAAACGGAAACACGGCTTCTTTCCTGAGAAAGACCCCACCGCCAGCTTCCAGCAAAACAGTAGCGGAAGCGGATACGATTCTGAACTACGTTTTCACTGTACAGAATGTGCAGGGCAAGGTACCCTACCTGGCCGACGGGCACCGCGACTGGTATTACAAGGGGCCGAACAACGACAAAGAATGGGCATGGCTCTCCAACCGACACACCCAACTGGCCGAGGTATTTGATATTTATATGTCCACCGGGAACCCAAAGTATGCCCAATATATCGATGCTTTTTTACGGGATTTTATTATCAAAAGCATGCCCTATCCTGCGGTTAAAAGCAGCACTTCCGTATGGCGGGGATTGGAAGTATCCTTTCGGGGGAAGGTTTGGTCGCGGATATTTTATGGTCTGGTTGATAGTCCCTACCTCACGCCGGCTACGCAGCTTTTGATCTTGAGCAGTCTGCCCGACCATGCCCATTACAACCGCTACTTCCACGCCGGCAACAACTGGTTGACCATGGAAATCTCGGCCCTGGCTACCGTGGCTACCAATTTTCCAGAATACAAACAGTCCGACGAATGGCTCACTTACGCCATTGGCACCATGACCGAGAGCATGAAGGGGCAGGTATATCCCGACGGAATCCAGACGGAGCTCACCTCACACTACCACAATGTAGCGCTGGCCAATTTTGAGCTTTTCAAAGACATCTGCGACCGCGCCAACCGCCCCCTACCCGATTTTTTCAATCAGACTATCGTGGACATGTACGATTACATCGCCCGGGCGGTACGCCCCGACGGGTACCGGATCCTGAACAACGACGGCGACCGGGGAAGCGACCGGGAGTTGCTTATGAAGGCGGCCCAGAAATACAACAAACCTGAATGGGCCTACCCGGCTTCTAACGGACAACAGGGTAAAAAACCGGCGCAGGGACCGTCGTATTTTTTTCCGTGGGCGGGCCAGCTGATTTCCCGCAGCGGCTACGACGCCCAGGCGCACTGGTCGTTTTTTGACATTGGGCCGTGGGGAAGTGGGCACCAGCACAGCGACAAATTGCATCTTTCCATTTCAGCCTATGGGCGTGATTTGCTCGTGGATGCCGGGCGGTTTGCCTATACGGGTGAGGTAGCCGAAAAATTCCGCCCCTACGCCACGGGTAGCGCCGGCCACAACCTGGTATTGATCGATGGCAACGGACAGAAACCCGGCCCTACCCTGGCGAAGGTACCCCTGGCTGCAATTCACGTGAAAATTACCCCCGAATTCGACTACGCCACCGGCCAGTTTGCCGACTTCAAAAATACCGAAGGTACCGCCCGCCATACCCGCGCGCTGCTCTACGTTCGTGACAAGTTTTGGGTAGTCGTGGATCGTGTAAAAACTGATCGGCCTCGGAAAATCGAAACGCTGTGGCATTGGCATCCCGACTGTACGGTAATACAGGACGGGACTACCATTCAGACCAATAATCCCATGGGCAATCTGGCCGTGATCCCCGTCAGTAGCCAGAAAATGGACGTTCGTTTTGTGAAAGGGCAGGAACAGCCGGAGATACAGGGGTGGTACAGCCCGGAATACAACGTATACTCGCCCAATACCGCCGCCCTATATAGCACCGATATTGCTCGCGACCAGACTTTTGTGTGGTTGCTGTTTCCCTCCGAAGGCAAAACGCCTCCGGTGAAAGCCAGGATTGTATCTGAAAATAAAGAGGAAGTAGCCGTGGAAGTTACCTCCGAAGGTAGGACGTGGAAGATAAGGCTACCCTATGCGGATAGTGGGAAGGTAGGGTTAGAGAAGTAATTGTTTGCATTGAAAGCCGAAGCCCCATCTCGCGTTAGCGACGCGAGATGGGGCTTCGGCTTTATTAAAATTGAGTACCATAAACTCCCTCAATTGCCGGACTATCACGGGCAACTAAAGCACAGCTTGCGTCCATTCGTCAGTTGTAAGTTACCCCCATTTTTAATCAGTGTTTTCAGAGCGACGTCCCCCGTGCTGACCGTCACGGTATGCGTGGCGTTGATTTGTACCGTGTGACTACTGGTGGGTATACAAGCGCAATTCCAGGTAGCTGTGTTGTGCCAATCCCCGGATTGTACGCTCTCCACACTGGCAACATTTACCAGGAAAGTATCCTGCAGATGACCAAACCCGTCCTTAGCGTAGTAAGTAGTCGTGACGGTAGGCGTTACGTTGAAGGTGCGGGCCGTGCTCAGCACCGTAGCGGGCGCCGTAGCAGCAGTCCACTGATAATTCCCTACCCAGGAAGCCCGTAGGGGAAATGTCGTAGTTCCGGAAGGCGATGTTAGCGTCGTAAACTTGTTCACATCTTTCATTACGGCAAAGGAATCGGCAATGACGTAAAAGGGCGCTACGTCCGATTCCTTGATGAACTTAAAGTCGAGGCGATTTTCCCGAAACACCAGTTCCACCGAGCCACCTGTCACGTGGTAGAATGCCGTAGAAAGGTCACCAGTCAAATTGTCGAGTTGAGGAACTGACGTGTTAGGATGTTTGATATGACTCGCATCAGAGTCAGCATAGCCTGCGTCGCTTTGGGACGGGCTCACATACCAGCCTCTGCCTGCTGAGCCTGTCAGCAGGTAGGTATAAGCCGTTTCGCTGTTTGTTTTGATATAGGGCAGCGTTGCGGGATAACGTCCCAGATTGGCCCCCGGTTGCGTGAAATCGGTAGTTCGGGGCTGGGCCCCGATCTTTCGGATCATGCCCGCGCGAAGGTAAGCGTGCGAGTGGGATACCAGCAGGGCATCGACCCGGTACTGTGGTTTTTCCAAGATGGGCAACAACCGTTCCTGTACCCGCTTCATGTCGTAATCTTCAGGAAGGTTGGGAAAATGGCCCATGGTCGAAAAGGGAGGCAAGTGGAATGTCACGACCGTCCATTTTCGGGTATTAGCCACCAGATCATTAACCAGCCACTTCACCTGGGGCAGCGAATCGATGGGCGTATCTAAGCTATCGTCCAGCGCAATGGATTTTGAACTATGAATATTGGTTCCATGTACCCACATTAAACTGGTATTCGGATTGGTGGTTGCGGTAGCTCCTTCTATCAAATAGGGGTTCAATACCACAAAATGAATATCTCCCTGATTGAATGAGTAATAACCTTTTTTATTATTGGTGGGCAGGCCTCCAATTTCGCCATTCTGTGGAAAAGCAAAAGTTGAATAGCTGGCCGCTGTTTGTAGGTGATAGGCTTTTTTGATAAAGGATGTCTGACCCGAAAGACCCGTGGTGATGAAATCGGGATCGTAATCGTGATTTCCCATCACCGTCCAAGAAGGCATATAGGATAGGAGTTGTTTATCATTAGGTCGGTTATAAAACCTAAAAAGTGTCGTGTCCAAAGCGGGCTGCAATCCCTCGTAAGGAAAGGTATTGGAGTTATCCCCCAGAAACAGAATGGAGTTAACGTTTGGGCTACCTTGGGCATTCAAGTACGCCAGGTACGCATCCCGGACCTTTTTTGGACGGGGGTTGGCAGCTGTGCCGGCCCCGGAATCGCCCAGCAGCCAAAACCGCATCGTTTGCGTGGTATCGGCAGGCGAGGGTTGCGTACGGAAGTTGGTAGCCATCGTGTTATTCTGCAAGGGCACAAACCCAGACCCGGTACCATAGCCCACCAAATAGTAGTATTTTGTATTCGATTGCAATCCTGTCAGGGAAACTTTGTGAAGGGTATCAACGGTGGCCACCGGCACTTCTATAGCGCTGGACATGTCTGAATTCACACTGTAACGAACCGTCGAGTTGGAGGATAAGTTGGTATACCACCAAACTGACATCCGGTCGTAGCCGGGGAGTTGCAGATAGGGATAGCGGGTAAGGGAAACCTGCGAGGTCTGCCCTTCTAGCTTCAAGTCGAATAGGATGTCGGAGCTAGTCGAGCCGGTCTGGTGCACCGCCGCCGCGATGAGGTTGGTGCCGTTCTGGAACAGGCTCGCGCTCAGCAGCGTGTCGATGACCAACGAATCGCCCGCCGCACCCGTATAGGGAAAATTCGGGTTGCTGGGGTTGACGTTC
>JBBRDE010000333.1:0-5536 GCA_038204185.1 Cytophagales bacterium | reverse complement strand
CTACGATCGGCCCTCCGAAACTCGCTCGGGAGAAAAACTGCTGTACGCGGATGCGATTCCGACGGCGGATATCGGCAAAGAAATTTCGTATACAGGCATCGGTCCGGAATGGGCCAACGCCATCAATTCGCCCTACCGCTTGTGGAAAGCCGAATCCATCGGCGGCGGAATCCGGACGCCCATGATTGTCCACTGGAAAGGCTTAAAAACACCCAAAGGTAGCGTCTCGGACGAGCTGACGCACGTCATGGATATCCTGCCGACCCTGCTTGACCTCACCGATACGCCCTATCCCAAAGCCTATCAGGGCCACACGATCACCGCCATGGACGGGCATAGCCTGCTGCCGGTGCTGCTGGGCAGAAAGCGTCCGGGCTACGCGCAGCTGTTCTTTGAGCACGAGGGGGGGCGTGCCCTGATCGAAGGAGACTGGAAACTGGTGGCTCCCAAAAAGAAAGCCTGGGAGCTTTACGATATCAAAGCCGATCGCACGGAGTCTGACAACCTGATGGAAAAGAACCCGGCGAAAGCGGCGGACTTAAAGGAAAAGTATGACACATGGAGTCAGCGGATGGGGGTTAGGGAATGATGAACTATAAAGGATGTATGCGTATGAAATGGTTTTTGTTTTTTAAAGTGTTAGTGGGGATTTATTTGCTTGGCATTGTTCCGCCCGCCTTTTGTCAAAAAAATGCCTCCCGCCCCCCCAATATCATCCTGATCCTGACCGACGATATGGGCATCGGCGATGTGGGATGCTATGGAGGCAAAGTGGGGCCCACGCCCAACATCGACCGCCTCGCTGCCGAGGGTAACCGCTTTACGCAGTATTACAGTGGCTCGCCAATCTGCTCGCCCTCGCGGGTGAGCCTCACCACGGGGATGCATCCCGCCCGCTGGAACATCACCTCGTATTTGAGTAACAAGAAGCATAATCGTACCTGCGAGCAGGCCGATTTTCTCGATCCGCGCGCTCCCTCGGTAGCACGTACCCTGCGCGAAGCGGGGTACCATACGGCCCACTTTGGTAAGTGGCACATGGGCGGTGGTCGGGACGTAACCGAAGCCCCTGGCATACCCGAGTACGGATTTGATGAGTATTCCAGTACTTACGAAAGCCCCGACCCCGACCCGCTACTGACAGCCACGAACTGGATCTGGTCGAAGGAGGATAGTATAAAACGCTGGAACCGTACAGGGTACTTTGTGGACAAAACGCTGAGTTTCCTAGCCAAAAATAAAGACGGAGCTTCTCACATAAATCTTTGGCTCGATGACGTGCATACTCCCTGGATTCCTGACCCCGAAGCCATGGAAGTCCATCCTCGCGACTCGGAAAAAATGCCTAATCTGCAAAAGGTACTGGTGGAGGTAGATACCCAAATAGGCCGACTGATGGCGGGACTCAAAGCCCTTGGTCTGGATGAAAACACGCTTGTAATTTTTACCAGCGACAACGGCCCCCTGCCCGCCTTCGGCGACCGCCGCACGGTGGGGTTGCGAGGTACCAAGCTGTCGCTCTACGAAGGGGGGATCAGGATGCCGTTTATTGTGCGCTACCCCGGACAGGTACCCGCCGGGCAAGTGAACGAAACGGCTGTGATGACAGCCACCGATCTGTTTCCTTCTTTCTGCCGCATTACTAAAGCTACCTTGCCCAATCCTGCCCAAATGGATGGGGAAGACGTTTCGGAGGCATGGTTTGGCAAAAAGTTTGCCCGAAAAAATGCAATATACTGGGAGTACGGGCGCAATCATATCAGCTTCAACTATCCGCCTGACGCCGAGGATGTGAGCCCCAATTTGGCCCTGCGACAGGGTAAATGGAAGCTGCTGCTCAACGCTGACGGCACTGGAGCAAAGCTGTACGATATGGAGAAGGACGCTTTGGAAAAAACGGACGTTGCCGCGCAATACCCGAAAGTGGTGCAGCAGCTGAAAAAACAACTCCTGGTATGGCGGGGTACCTTACCAGAATATGTAGGGGTGGGGCAGTAAGGGGTTGCGCGTTGCCAACATTAATCTGCGTTTCGGCACTTTATTTTAGTGGATAAGACAAACCATCAGTTGCCTTATCCACTACGTACGATAATGGCCCGAAACGCCTTAAACTTTTCCTAGATTTTAACGCCACCGACTTCCGAAAGCACCCCGAACTGTACCGAATCGGGGTAGGAGTAGGACGCATTGCTGATACAGCCCTACAAAGCCGAGATTCTGCCCTATTGGAAATTCAAAACCTAAGTCGTAGCCCCCGAATCGGCGGTGAAGATTTACGAGCTTTTTGAGCAGTACCTGAAAGACCAGGATTTAGTGGGTGCCGACATGGCCCGCAAGTACCTCCAGATGGGATTCACTCGGGCGCGTCGTTACGCCAATCACAAAAGCGGCCGAAAGTATTTGGTCAGCGAACAAGACAACACCAAAGGACAGGTGTATCCCTATTCCTCGGGGAGTAAAAACAAGGGAAACCCGCTGCTGGAACAGGAAGACGATGCCCTCACCAAAGAAAAAGCCAAAGCGGCCAGGGTGTTTAACGAGTATTGGTTTCGGGCCAAAGACCCGGAGTACCTGCGCCAAAAGAAAGCGTTTCGAGACCGGTACTATGAATGAAAGGTAAAGCCGGAGAGGGTATACTGATTGGCCAGTTTTCATTTCGTGCATTTTGATGTGGGTGGGGCCTCCAAAAGCCACCTCCTTTTCCGGCCCGGCACGAATTTTTAAAATCCCTCGAATAGCTTTCAGACAGACTGAAGGCCCGGCTTAGCGAATCGAAGGCGCTTACCTACCACCTACCTTATATCCATTACTAACTAATCCCCAAAACATTATGAATGAGAAACTGAAAGAGTTGGAGAAAAATCGCGAAGACAGTACGGACCAGTTTCTAACCACCAATCAGGGGCTACGGGTCAACGACGACCAGAATTCATTGAAAGCCGGAGAACGCGGGCCTACCTTATTGGAGGACTTTATCCTGCGTGAAAAGATTACCCACTTTGACCATGAGCGCATCCCCGAGCGGGTAGTTCATGCCCGAGGCGCGGCGGCCCACGGCATGATTGAAGCCTACGACTCCAATGCTGAATTCACCCGAGCACATTTTCTACAGCCGGGCGTCAAGACCCCGGTTTTCACTCGTTTTTCTACGGTGGCCGGCTCGCGGGGTTCTTCCGATCTGGCCCGCGATGTGCGCGGCTTTGCCGTGAAGTTCTATACCCAGGAAGGCGTTTTTGATCTGGTGGGCAACAACATGCCTGTTTTCTTCATTCAGGATGCCATCAAGTTTCCAGATTTAATCCACGCCGTCAAGCCCGAGCCCAACAACGAAATTCCGCAGGCCGCCTCGGCGCACGATACCTTTTGGGATTTCATCTCCATCTCGCCCGAATCCATGCACATGATCATGTGGGTCATGTCCGATCGCGCCATTCCCCGCAGTCTGCGCATGATGGAAGGCTTCGGCGTGCACACGTTCCGATTTATCAACAAGGAAGGGAAAGCCCGGTTTGTCAAGTTCCACTGGAAACCTATGCTGGGGGTCCATTCAGTCGTATGGGACGAGGCTCAGCTGATCTCGGGCCGCGACCCCGATTTCCACCGCCGCGACCTATGGGACGCGATCGAAAACGGCGACTTTCCGGAATGGGAACTGGGCGTGCAGATTGTGGAGGAAGAGGACGAGCACAAATTTGATTTCGACCTGCTGGATTCCACCAAATTGATTCCCGAGGAACTGGTGCCTATTACCAAACTGGGTAAAATGACCCTCAACCGCAATCCTGATAACTATTTTGCCGAAACCGAGCAGGTCGCTTACCATCTTGGGCATCTGGTGCCGGGCCTTGATTTTACCAACGATCCGCTGTTGCAGGGTAGGTTGTTCTCTTATACGGATACCCAACTGAAACGGCTGGGCGGTCCCAATTTTCACGAAATCCCCATTAACCGTTCCGTATCTCCTGTGCACAACAACCAGCGCGATGGTCACATGCGCCAGGAGATTAACAAGGGGCAGACCAGCTACAGTCCCAATCGCATTTCGAGCGGTTGCCCTTTCCAGGCCGGGCAGGATATGGGTGGCTTCACAAGCTACGCCGAGCGGGTGGACGGGCAGAAGATACGGGCGAGAAGAAAAAGCTTTATCGATCATTACAGCCAGGCCCTGCTTTTCTGGAATAGCCAGACGGATACCGAAAAAACGCACATCATAAAAGCATTGCGATTTGAGTTAGGCAAGGTAAAAATGGAGGATATTCGGAAGCGTATGGTGATCCAGCTATCCCAGGTCGATCAAAAGCTGGCGGCGCTGGTAGGAAATGGTTTGGGCCTACAGGTACCCTCGGCAAAGGATGTTCAGCTTAACCTGGGCGTGCCGGCCGATGCCGATCCGGCGGATTATCAGTCGGAACCAGCTAAGAAAGATGTGGGTAGCTCGGAGGCACTGAGCATGGACAAACCACAGAATAAAGGCATCAAAACCCGCCAAATTGCGATTCTGGCAGCCGATGGGGCGAGTGGAGCGCAACTGACGGCCATGAAAAAAGCTCTGATGGCAGAGGGTGCGATGGTCAAGTTGGTGGCCCCGCACCTCGGTATGCTGAAGCCGGACTCGGGCGATGCGATGAAGATAGACGGGAGCTTTCAAACCGAAGCTTCGGTACTCTACGACGCCGTGTACGTACCTGGTGGACAGAAAAGCGTGAACGCACTAAAAGACGAACCCGATGCGGTTCGGTTTGTGCGCGAAGCCTTCATGCACTGCAAGCCCCTTGCCGCTAGTGGTGAAGGAATTGATCTACTCAAAGCGACTGACCAAATGGGGGCCCCCGGTCTGCTGGATAGCGAAGGGGTAGTGATGGGGCAAGACACCGATCAGGTAGCGAAGGAGTTTATTGCTGCCATTGGCAAGCACCGGTTCTGGAGCCGGGAGAAGTCGCTGGTCTGAGTGATCGTTGATTTTTGAGAAAAGGCATCCGTCGCTTGGCGGGTGCCTTTTTTGGTGGCTACCTCCCGGATTGCTGGGAAGGGTTCTTGTTGCAAACGCAAGAAGATACCACCCCAGCGGGGAGCCGTCCAGATTGAAATCGGGGTTCAAAACCGGCTACCCCCGGCAAGCCCGATTCAGGTACCTGTTCCACTTTACTTCTTCGAAAGGTTTTTTTTTGTTACCATAGCCTACCTTAGTTTGGTTTGACTCTCTGATTTACCTATTTTTCACCTATCAAAAGCTACCAATCGGTTCAGTTCAGCAGTACCTACCCAAAAGGCGAGGTTTCTTGTTCCAAGTACAGTTTCGCGGTTACTAGAAGTTTAATTTTTCAAATCAAGTTTTGTGGTAAAAAGCCCGCCCTTCGGGTAGCTACAAAACCTTATTAATCCCTAAAATAGCGAATGAAACTATCAAAGTTACTTTTTGGAATTTGTTTTTTGGCGCTTTTTTCGTGCAAAAGTGTGCAACAGCCAATAGTATCAAGCACAGGTTTAGATGCTACTGCCCTTTGGATAGAAGATGGTATTGCACTACCAGAAAGTG
>JBBRDE010000332.1:0-5562 GCA_038204185.1 Cytophagales bacterium | reverse complement strand
AACGTCAGAGAACTTTACACCTTCGGCTGTAAAGCC
Organism: Cytophagales bacterium; assembly: GCA_038204185.1. Lineage (GTDB taxonomy): Bacteria > Bacteroidota > Bacteroidia > Cytophagales > Spirosomataceae > Salmonirosea. The sequence goes on along the minus strand of JBBRDE010000332.1, from coordinate 5,526 downwards.
GCTTAATTATTGACGAACCATTGTTTCATAGCCTATAGAGATAATCATTCCTTCCCATTATTATAAAGCTTGAAATCAGTCCTTATATCTTGGGTTTAGTTATCTTGGCATATCCTTTTTTAATTATGTTTAAGCTGCTAAATCAAGGAAACACCTCCTTTACTGGTTAACTGGACATTATTTTTTCCTAATTTTTTATATTGAGTAGCTGAACCATGCAAACTTACTGGGGAATTGATCTGGGCGGCACCAAAATCGAAGGTGTAATTTTATCAGAAGCCTCCCCTGAATCAGTGATCTACCGGCACCGAATCGATACTCAGTCAGAACAAGGGTATCGTCATATTGTCGAAAGAATCAAGGGTCTGGTTAATCATCTGCGGGCCAAGACAGGGTTTTCGCCCAACGCAGTCGGAGTAGGTACCCCTGGCACGGTTGATCCGTTGACAGGATTAATGAAAAATTGCAATACCACATGCCTAAACGGAATGCCCTTGCCCAGCGATTTGCAGCAGGCACTGGAGGTACCCGTCGTGCTAGCTAACGATGCCAATTGTTTTGCCCTAGCTGAGGCCCAAATGGGCATTGTTCAGGATGTTGTCCCCAACTATCGGCTTGTCTTTGGCATAATAATGGGCACTGGTGTTGGGGGAGGTGTAGTAATACGGGGAAACGACGGACAAGCTTTCGTGCTGAATGGGTTGCAGGGAATCGGTGGTGAATGGGGGCACAATATTCTGGAAGAGGGCGGTTACCCTTGCTATTGCGGCAAATCCGGATGTGTCGAACAGGTACTATCGGGTACTGCTCTTCAGCAATATTATGAGGATCAGAGTGGAATTTTTCGCAAGCTTCCCGACATATTGGCTCTGTACGAGCAGGGTAATGACGTTTACGCTAGGCTTACAATCGAACGATTATTGGAAAAATTCGGACAGGCAATTACCACTCTGGTGAATGTATTGGACCCTGATGCCATCGTGATCGGTGGCGGGGTGGGCAATATTGACCTTTTATACCAGGAAGGCCCCACCCGGGCCAGCCGCTATATATTCAATTCGAGTTTCAACACCCCAATTTTACGTCCGAAGTTGGGGGACTCCGCCGGCGTGTTCGGAGCGGCAATGCTGACTTTTCATTAATGTAACAGCAATATGCAGGGGCTTACTCTCTAAGTAGGTGTCTTATTCTCCCGAACATTAGGCTATCACTCACTTGGCTTTAATTCCCTTTGGGGTTCCTCAGAGAAAGCAAACAGTGATGGTGTCCGATGTTCTATACGCTCTGTCAAACGATAGTTAGCCTCCTGGGCCCGCACCTTCGGGCCATTCTCAGGAATCCGGATATTATTTTGGTAGGTATCCAACTGAACTGCCCTTTGATTGTCGGCCAGGTAGTTTTTCAGCACCTGAACAAGTTGGGACCTTAAATAATCGTCCAGGATAGGATAACATACATCAATACGCCGGTTAAAATCTCTGTACGTCCAGTCACCCGACGCAAGAAAAACATCGCATTTTCCACGATTCTGAAAATAAAAGATGCGGGAATTTTCCGTGTAGCGGTCCACGACTCTGATTACTGTAATGTTGTCGCTTATGGTAGGAAGATCGGGAATGAGGCAACAGCTATTGCTTACAATTATCTTGACCTCCACCCCCACTCTACCTGCCTGGTACAATTTAGTGATGAGTGATTGATCCTGTAATTGATTGATTTTAAGTATAATTAAGGCTTTCAAACCTGACTTACAGTTACTAATCTCACGGTCAATCAGCTCAATTAGTTTTTTTGTCATGGTGAATTGTGAGACAAGTAAGTGATTGAAGGGCAAAAATTTATATTTTTTTGGTTCTTCGCGTGTGATCAGGTACCCAAATAAAAGTTCCAGATCGTTTGTGATGTCACGCTGACTGGTTAATAGGGCGTGATCCACGATTTCGCGGGAAGTAAGCCGATGAAAGCCCCCTGTACCAAGGTAAGCATAACGGTCCCAACCTTTCTTTACTTTTCGCTTTACCAGGGCGATTTTGGCGTGTACCTTAAGTCCCGGTAAACTGAAAACGATCCGCACGCCGGCTTCTTTCATTTTTCGGGCCCATTGCAGGTTTTCCTGAATGTCCAGTTTGGCATTCAACTCGACGAAAGTTGTGACCCGTTTACCGTTTCGGGCCGCGCTGATCAATGAATTAACCAGGAAAGAATTCGCGCTTATTTTATACAGCGATACATATATTTCCCGCACATAGGGGTCCACAGCTGCTTCATTAAAGAAACGGACTACCGGATCGATCGAGTGGTAGGGCAGATGTAAAAGCTGGTCACCCCGGTTGAGGGCTTCGAATATTGATCCTCCCTCAAGTAGCTCGACGTGAGGTATGGATTTATGTGGCGGATATTCCAGCTTCTTCTGCACCAATGGAAATGATTCAAAATCCTGATAGCGCAGATAACGCCCCCGTTCGTGGAACTCCGACATCAGTATACCCAGGCGCTCCGCCAGGTATTCACGCATTTCAAGGGGCATCCCCATTTCGCAGAAGTACTGATGAGACTGAATGAAATTCTTTTTCTCAAGCTGGCGGCTGATGCGTTGTGCAATGGCCAATGGATATTCATCATCCAGCGATAGCTCAGTCTGTTGCTCCGACGAGATACCAAAGCAGTCAATAACCTCAAAACCTGGAAAAATTATGTTAAGGTTGTTTCGCACGATTTTATCCAGAAAAGTCACGTATTTGACTCCCTCCAGCTCAGGTAGTTCTATAAAGCGCCCCACCTGATTGACGGGAATGTTCACGTAGGCATATCCGATTTCACCAGGCTCGCTGCGCCGTACAAGTCGCAACATAAAGTAAAGCTGGTTGGGCTGAAAGAAGGTAATCTTGGAATTTCGACGCCCATCCAGGAATACGGGTTGGATATGGCGGAAAACCTTATCGAGGAAAAACTTCCGGACATGGGCCTGGTGTTCCGGCTTGACGGGCTCCTTGAAATAGAGGTGAATCCCCTGACCGCGTAAATCAGGAATCAATTGACTCGCCAACAGGTCGTCAAATTTGGCGAGTTGGTTCTCGACCGTTTCCAGAATATGCTCGATGAGCGGTTCGGGATAAAGGTTCAGCTTTTCGAGAATGTCGCTACTCACTTCCCGCATCGCCAGCAGCATCGGTATACGAACCCGGAAAAACTCATCGATCTGATAGGTATACTGGGCTAAGAAACGAAGCCGCTCCTTTATGGGAACAGTCTCATCCGTAGCTTCCTGTAACAGACGGTAATTGTAGGAGAGCCAACTGAGGTTATTGTCAAAAAAGGGATGAGAAACGTCGATCATACGGGCTAACTGAGGGTAAACGGAAAGTAACAACCCAAGGTAGCCACAAATTCAGGGATCGGCAATAGCCCGCACAATCTAGGGCTTTTCAACGTCCCCAGGTTTCGGGCGATTGTCGCCAATCCGTCAGGGTAGCTACATCACCCGGATCAACTTGACCCTGCCTGAGCGCTTCCTCGATCAAATAATTGTAATTACTAAGGATGGCCAATTCGACCTGTTTTTCGGCAAAGTTGGACTCGGCCACTGCAAAGCCATAGGAAAAAATGGCAACCATACCTACCACATCGATGTCGGCCTGACGGAGGGCATCGGCTACTTTGAGGGAACTACCACCGGTCGATATTAGATCTTCCACCAGCACTACTTTTTGCCCTTTTTCAAGCCTTCCCTCAATTTGGTTACCCATTCCGTGTTTTTTGGGTTCAGGACGGACATAGGCAAAAGGAACGTCTAGCAAATCGGCTACGAGGGCACCCTGCGCAATTCCCGCCGTCGCCACCCCCGCAATAGCCTGGGCTTCCGAAAAGTGGTCGCGTACCAGCTGGGCCAGTTGATTCTTGATATAGGTGCGGGCCGCTGGATATGACAGTGCAATTCGATTGTCGCAGTAAATAGGCGAAAGCCAACCCGAACTCCACTGAAATGGCTTTTGGGGGCTCAATTTAATGGCCCGGGCCTCCAGCAACAGGGTAGCTACGCGACGGGCAGTAGTTTCAGAAGGGGAATAAGGCATCAGTCTTTCGGTTCGATTATTTCGTTCTTCTTTACTAAAATTTTATCAATCCGACTCTTATCCATGTCGATGATTTCAAAATCAAAATGCTTCCACCGGAACGTTTCGCCGGTCTCGGGAATATCCTCCAATATATGAAGGGCAAATCCGCCGAGTGTATTGAAGCCTACTAAATCCCTTCGCTCCGCGTCGTGTACATTCACTTCGAAATACTGGACAAAATCGTCGAACGGTAACTGCGCATCAATCAGATAGGTCCCATCATCCCGCTTGATAATATCAGTTTCGTATTCATCTTCCTCTGAAATATCCCCCACCAGGGCATCCATAATGTCATGCATCGTCACTACGCCCATCAGCCCACCGTATTCGTCCACGATGATACCAAAATACATGCGGTGCTCTTTGAATTTTTCCAGCGCCTGGTAGGCCCGGTTGCTTTCCGGCAAATACACCGGTTCGCGTTTGAGAGCTTGCAAAGAAGCCAGCCGTTCATCTACATCTTCGCCAATCAGGTCTTTAATATAAATCAATCCCAGCACATTGTCTACCGTACCCCGACAGAACGGGTACACCGCATGTTTGGTTTCAAATACCTTGGCCTTGTTTTCCTCTACACTATCCTCAATATCAAGCCATACAATTTCCTGGCGGTTGGTCATCAGGGAGGTAACACGTCGGTCGCCCAATTGAAAAACGTTGTGTACGATTTCCTGCTCTATTTCTTCGAAAATCCCGCCTGTGGTACCCTCCTGAATCAAACTTTTAATTTCTTCTTCGGTCACTGAACTCTCGTTGGGCTTGATATTGAGAATTCTGATGAGCAGATCACTGGCCAAGCTCAATAGGGCAATAAAGGGTGAGGTGATGCGGGATAGCACGTTCATGGGCTTAGCCACAAACATGGCGATACCTTCGGGGTTGGAAAGTCCGATGCGTTTGGGAACCAATTCGCCCAGCACCAGTGAGAGAAAGGTAATCAGCAACACCACCAGTCCCACGGCCACACTATGCTTGTAGATACTCACATAAGGTAGAGTACCCAGTACGACTTCCAGATCGCTGGTGATCTTATCGCCACTATACACCCCGGTCAAAATTCCGATGAGTGTAATGCCTATTTGTACTGTCGATAAAAAACGATTGGGGGAGTTAGCCAGATCAAGTGCAGCCTTGGCCTGCTGGTCGCCGGTGCGGGCAAAGGCCTCTAAACGCGACTTGCGGGATGAAACCAGTGCTATTTCAGACATGGAGAAAACGCCGTTGATCAGTACCAGCAACAGGATTATAAGAAGTTCCAAGTAGGTTCGAATTGGTTGATGGCACAAATTTATCAATAATACCTACCCACTTAGATAAAGTCTTTACTTAATTTTGGCAATTACACCAATCTTCAGCCTATGATCCTTTTTTTGAACGACCGTCCGGTCACCATTATCCGACTCATTGATTT
>JBBRDE010000331.1:0-5562 GCA_038204185.1 Cytophagales bacterium | reverse complement strand
CGAATCCGAGTCGTATCGGCGGGGTGGATAGAGAGGATTTGCGGAGGTTTCGCGCCACCGGACTTGGTAGCCATCCGGGGCCAGAACGATACGGCATAGTGCGGATCAAAGCCCGCTTTGGCCATGAAAATGAGTATCCTCCGACAGGCTAATGTGAGGAGAAAGGCCACAATGACGGCAATACTGAATCTTTTTATTTCTAGAATAAAATTAGTTATCCTGGTTCAAACCAGCATCCCGTTTGGTCCAAATGCTGAATTCATCAAAAAAAGATTATGTCACCCAACGGATTGTCAGTAGTTTTGCCCATCGGGAATTCCGGGAAGCAGTTGCACCCAAAATCATCAAACAAGGTACCCCCATGAAAATTATTTGCGTTGGCCGCAATTATGCGGATCATATAGAAGAGCTTAACAACGAACGCCCCGATGCGCCCGTCATTTTTATGAAACCCGAAACGGCAGTACCCCGCCCGGTCGAGGATTTCTACTATCCCGACTTCTCCGAGGATATTCACCACGAAGTGGAGATCGTTGTAAAGATCAATAAGGTGGGAAAAAATATTGACGAGAAGTTTGCCAACAAATACTACGACGAAATCGGCATCGGCATCGATTTCACGGCCCGCGACTTACAGGCCAAGCTGAAAGGAAAGGGACTACCCTGGGAACTGGCCAAGGCTTTTAACGGGTCGGCACCCGTATCGGAATTTGTACCCAAAAGCCAGTTTGCGGATGTGCAGAACATTGCGTTTAGTCTGGATGTAAACGGCGAAACCCGGCAACAGGGAAACACCAAAATGATGCTTTACAAAATAGACTACCTGATTTCGTTTGTCTCTCAGTACTTTTTGCTTAAAAAAGGCGATCTTCTTTTCACAGGTACCCCCAAAGGCGTAGCAGCCGTGAAAATTGGCGATACGTTGAAGTTGTCGATTGAAGGCAAGGAGATGTTACAGGTGAACGTTAAGTAGTTTTGAAGGATTGATTGGGTGAGTACCTTCACTTTGAAATTTCTCAAAAATAATACTTAAACACCCCGTTTTTCTACAAAATCAATTGGTATTGAATAGAATAGTCGTTTGGCTGGTAGGTTTCATGCTACTAGCATTTCCTACGCAGGCCCAGAAAGAGTCATACCCCAAAAACTATTTCGTTTTCCCCATCATGCCCGGTCAACCTAACTCCCTGGCTGGGGTACTGGGTGATCTTCGCACCAACCATTTTCACGGCGGGTTGGATATCCGTACCCAGCAGCGGGAAGGATTGGCTGTTTATGCCGCCGCCGATGGCTACGTGTACCGCGTGGCGGTGCAGGGTGGCGGCTACGGCAATGTGATCTACCTGCGACACCCCAACGGCCTGACGACGGTCTATGGGCATTTACAGAAATTTTCGGATTCGCTGGCCGCCTACGTGCGCCGGGAGCAATACGCCAAAGAGAACTTCTACGTCGACCTGTACCCCAATCCCGCCAAGTTTCCAGTAAAGCGGGGACAAATTATGGCTTTGTCGGGCAACACAGGCGGGTCGGGCGGTCCGCACCTGCACTTCGAAATCCGGGATTCGCGCAACAATTATATGAATCCCCTGGAATTTGAATTCCGCGAATTAAAGGATACCACGCCCCCGGCGTTTGTGAATGTAGCCCTGCGTCCCGCTACCCTCGGCGCGCGGGTCAACGGGCAATTTGAGCGACAGGTTTTCAAACCCGTTCGGCAAAAAGACGGTGTTTACCGTATAACCCAGACCATTCGCGCTACCGGACAGGTAGGTATCGAGTTGCAGGCTTACGACTATATGTCAGGAACGGGATTCCGCTATGGGCTGCATTGCATCGAGATTGCGATGGATGGCAAGGAGATTTTTACCTTCAATATGGAAAAATTTCCGAGCGACATATTTCGCGATTACAACAACCTCATCGACTACCGCACCGAAAAGCAAACGGGAGCCCGTTTTTACCGGTGCTACAATCCCGATGGAAATGTGTTCGACCTGTACAAAACGGGCGCGTACCAGGGTAGGTTGTTTCTGAAAGATACTCTTGAACACGAAGTCACGATCAGAATATTTGACTCGTACGAAAACTCAGCGCTGTTGAAATTCACTGTAAAAGGGGAAAATACTTCGCCCGCTATTCGGAATATGGAGGACGTTGCTTTTGACGGAAACTTAACGGCCGATATGCAGGACAATGTGCTGAAAATAATCGCGCCTAACTACAAAAGTACCACTCCATTCACCACTTACTTCTCTGAGGGGTCACGAATTCAAAAAGAGCCTGCCTACTACGACAACACAAATGCAGTATTTCTGACCGACCTCCGCGAATTTCTGCCCGATTCAGCGCAGGTAGGTAATAGAGTATTGTCCCTGGATTACAAAAAGAACATCTATCCCGGGCGAATCACGGAGTATGCCAAAGAAGGGGTCGTGATTCGCTTCGATTCCACAACCTTGTTCGACACCCTGCATCTGACGGTGCGGCAGCGGTTCAATGCCCTCACCATCAACGAGCCCACCATTCCGCTGCGTCACTACCTGGATGTGCGCTACCGCCCCGAGGGCCAGGTGGCCCGTCGCGAAAGGGCAGGCGTATACCGTTCCGATAGGGACGGGTACAGCTACGTGGGGGGCAACTGGCTGGGCGACGTCATCGCGTTCCGCACGCGCGAGCTGGGCACCTTCGTCGTGATGCACGACACAATTCCACCCCGGATCAACCTGGTGGAACACAGTAAGCGGAATATCCGGGCCTATATCCACGACGATCTGTCGGGCATCAGTACCTTCCGGGCGATGGTGGACGGCAAGTGGGTTCTGCTTAATTATGAGTACAAAAGCCGCTACCTGTGGTCGGAAAAACTGGACGAGGGACAGGAGTTTGCGGGTGAATTGAGTCTGGAAGTGACGGATCGGGCCGGAAATAGTACTATCTTGCAGGTCGAAATCGAAGAGCCCAAACCCAAACCAGCCCCTCGTAAACGCAGAAGATGATGACACTCCAAGTCGGCGATCCCGCCCCCGATTTTAAGGCCAACGATCAGGACGGCCAACCCATCAGCCTGCAAGATCTTAAAGGCAAAAAACTGGTTCTGTACTTTTACCCCAAGGACGACACGCCCGGCTGCACGGCGCAGGCCTGCGATCTGCGCGATAACTATGAGCGGATGCAGGCCCAGGGTTTCGCAGTGGTAGGTGTCAGCGTGGATGACGAAAAATCGCACCGGAACTTCATCAAGAAATTCGAGTTACCCTTCCCGCTCCTCGCCGATACTGATCACACGGTGGTGGAAGCTTACGGCGTGTGGGGTGAGAAAAAAAATTACGGACGTACTTACATGGGGATTGTGCGCACGACCTTCGTCATTGATGAAGAAGGAAAAATCGAGGAGATTATCAGCAAAGTCAACACCAAAGAACATACTCATCAAATTTTGAATGATAGATGGATAGAATAAGTGAATTGAGCTTTACCCAACACTTTGTTTTATCATTTTAACATTCACTCATCGCACCGGCGACCCGGTCACAATTGATCACATGGAAATCAAAGAACTAGAAAAAATAGCTTCTCAAGTGCGGCGCGATATCGTTCGCATGGTTCATGCCTGCCAGTCGGGCCATCCCGGTGGATCGCTGGGCTGCACTGAATTGTTGGTCGCCTTGTATTTCGACCAAATGAATTTGAAGGAAAAAAAGGAAGAGGTAGTTTTCCACATGAACGGAAAGGATGAAGATTTGTTCTTCCTTTCCAATGGCCATATTTCGCCCGTCTGGTACAGCGTACTAGCGCGCAAGGGGTACTTTCCCGTATCCGAACTGGCCACCTTCCGCAAACTTGACTCGCGCTTGCAGGGCCACCCTACTACGCACGAAGGCTTGCCGGGTATCCGGATAGCCTCGGGTTCGCTGGGGCAGGGCGCATCCGTCGCCATGGGGGCAGCCCTATCCAAACGGCTCGACAAGGACGATCACCTGGTGTATGTGCTGATGGGCGACGGCGAGCAGCAGGAAGGACAGGTGTGGGAAGCGGCCACCTTTGCTCCGCACCACGAAATCGGTCATTTGATCGCATTTATCGACCTTAACGGCCAACAGATCGACGGCCCTACCATCAAGGTGATGAACAACCGTGATCTGGGCGAAAAGTACAAGGCCTTCGGCTGGGAAGTGATGCACATCGAGAAGGGCAACGACATGGCTTCTGTGGTGAAGGGTATCACCGAAGCCCGGGGTAAAGCCGGTCATGGTAAACCCGTGATGGTGCTGCTCGAAACGGGCATGGGATACGGCGTGGACTACATGATGGGTACCCACAAATGGCACGGCACGGCACCCAACGACGAGCAGCTCGCTACAGCACTGGATCAGTTGGAAGAAACGATGGGCGATTATTGATTTAGTTGACAATTGATAATTTTAGATTGCCCTTGTCTGCTTAATTTCAGACTGAATGAAGTTAACCGTAAATTACTTGACCCCTGAAACTGATATACTCATGAAAAAATACACCTATACCGAAAAGAAAGACACGCGCTCCGGCTTTGGTGCCGGGATGCACGAACTGGGCAAGCAGAATCCCAACGTCGTAGCCCTCTGCGCGGATCTGGTGGGGTCGCTAAAGCTGGATCCTTTTATTAAGGAAAACCCCGAGCGGTTTATCCAGTGTGGTATTTCCGAAGCCAACATGATGGGGGTTTCAGCCGGACTGACCATTGGCGGTAAAATTCCTTACGCTACTACCTTTGCCAACTTTGCCACCGGACGCGTGTACGATCAAATCCGGCAGAGCGTCGCCTATTCCAACAAGAATGTGAAGATATGCGCGTCGCACGCGGGCCTGACGCTGGGCGAGGATGGAGCCACCCACCAGATTCTGGAAGATCTCGGTATGATGAAAATGCTGCCCGGTATGACGGTCATCAACCCCTGCGACTATAACCAAACCAAAGCGGCCACCATTGCCATTGCCGACCACGAAGGGCCGGTGTACCTGCGTTTTGGGCGCCCGGTGGTCCCTATCTTCACCGATCCCGACCAAAAATTTGAGATTGGAAAAGCCTGGATGGTCAGCGAGGGGAAAGATGTCAGTATTTTCGCAACGGGACACCTGGTATGGGAAGCCATTCAGGCGGGTGAAATGCTGGAAAAAGAGGGAATTGATGCTGAAATCGTCAACATCCACACCATAAAACCGCTCGATGAAGCAGCGATCATGAAATCGGTAAAAAAAACGGGTTGTGCGGTATCCGCCGAGGAACATAACCGCCTCGGGGGCCTGGGCGACAGCATCGCGCAGGTACTGGTCAAAAATCAACTGGTGCCCCAGGAGTACGTCGCCGTAAACGACAGTTTCGGTGAAAGCGGTACACCGACCCAGCTGATGGAAAAATATGGCCTCACCGCCAAAGACATCGTAGCCGCCGCGAAACGGGCGATCGAAAGGAAGGGTTAATTGACAGTTGACGGTTGACAGTTGACAATGAAAGTCCTGTAAACTGTCAACCGTCCACCGTCAACTGTCAACTGAATGAAGGACGAAGAACTGCTAGCGCTT
>JBBRDE010000330.1:0-5577 GCA_038204185.1 Cytophagales bacterium | reverse complement strand
AGAATATACGCGGCCGTAGAAAGGGGTGAGAAATATGATAAAAACTATAACCTAAAGCTTGCATAGATCATAGAAATCGGTGCGATGACTTAATAGAAAAATGCTCGTTTTTCAGGCATAAAAAAGGCCTTCTGGTAGATTTACCAGAAGGCCTTTTTCTTTGTAGTGATGGTAGTTTCCCGCTAACGGTACGGATTGAAAAGCTTATATTTTATCATTCACTCATTCTATCATCGCACGGGCGACCCCGTCACTCATTCTATCATCGCACGGGCGACCCCGTCACTCATTCACAATTAATGAAAGAAGTCCTTCATCTTATCGAAGAATCCCTTTTCATTCTTGCCAGGCTTAGGCTGAAAATTGGGTGAGTCGCGAAGCGTCTCCAGCGTACTGCGCTCTTCGGACGATAGCTGCTGGGGCGTCCATACATTCACATGTACCAACTGATCGCCGCGAGCATAGCCGTTCAGGTCTTTGATACCCTTGCCTTTCAGGCGTAAAATTTTGCCTGCCTGGGTACCCGGTTCTATCGTGATGCGGGCTTTACCGTCGATCGTCGGGATTTCCGTAGAAGTACCTAAGGCAGCATCCACGAAGCTCAGGTGCATATCGAACACCACGTTGTTGCCATCGCGTTTGAGATGCTCGTTCTCTTCTTCCTCGATTACAATCAACAGGTCACCGGGTGCGCCGCCGCGCTGAGGTACATTACCCTTGCCCGACATCGAGAGCTGCATACCGTCGCCCACCCCACCGGGGATATTAAGGGTTATCAAATCATCCTGCATCAGGCGACCCTCGCCAGCGCATACCTCGCAGCGGTCGGAGATGATTTTTCCGTCACCGTTACAGGTAGTGCAGGTACTGCTCGACACCATTTGGCCCAGCATGGTATTAACCACTTTTCGCACCTGACCGTTGCCCTGGCAAGTCGTACAAGTTGTGAGCGCGGTGCCATGTTTGGCACCATTTCCTCCGCAGGTATCACAGGTGACGTGACGCTTGACCTTGATTTTTTTCTCCGCTCCGTTGGCTACCTCGTTAAGGTCCAGTTTTAGCTTAATGCGCAGGTCGGAACCCCGACGCTGCCGACGGCCACCGCCCTGCCCGCCAAACATATCACCGAACGGGCTGCCACCGCCATTACCAAAAATATCGCCGAACTGTGAGAAAATATCTTCCATCGTGAAGCCTCCACCGAAGCCCCCTGCACCCGCACCGGCGGAGCCACCACCCATACCCGCATGGCCAAACTGGTCGTAGCGCTTGCGCTTAGCGTCATCGCTCAAGATACTATACGCTTCGGCGGCTTCTTTAAATTTATCCTCGGCAGTGGGGTCATCAGGATTTTTATCGGGGTGAAACTTGATTGCCAGCTTGCGGTAGGCTTTTTTAATGTCTTCAGCCGCTGACTTGCGGTCTACACCCAATACTTCGTAAAAATCTCTTTTCTGTGCCATATTTATTTAGTTGACAATTGAGCGGTACGCCGGAGCGGGCTGACAGTGGTCACTTCCAACCAGTTCACAATTATCGGTTATAATTATTTATTTTTCAGTAGGTTCCGTCTTGGTAGGAAAGAAACGGATTATGTAAAAACAGGACGTATTGAGAAAAACCAACCGCTGGGCGGCTCAACCGAATTAACTATCAATTGTCCATTGTCCACTAATCAAGCGCCCACTACGACTTTGGCGTAGCGTATCACTTTGTCATTCAGGAAATAGCCCCTCTCCACTTCATCTATTACTTTCCCTTTCAACTCTTCGCTCGGAGCGGGATACTGGGCGATGGATTCGTGCAATTCGGCATCGAAGGGTAGACCAACGGTCTTCATAGCCTTCAACCCCTTGGTTTCCAAGGTTTTGTATAATTTGTTGTAAATTAAAGCTACCCCTTCTTTCAAAGGCTCGACTTCGGTTGTTATGTCGAACGACTGCATAGCGCGCTCGAAGTCGTCCACGATGGGAAGGATGGTTTTCATTAATTCGGAATTAGCGGTACCCAGTAATTCAAGACGTTCTTTGGCGGTACGGCGGCGGAAGTTTTCAAAATCCGCGTAGAGCCGAAGGTATTTATCTTTCAATTCGGCCAGCTCTATTTTGAGTTTTTCTTCGGAGCTCAAGTCGGAGGTATCGGTCTCTACTTCAAAGTCCGTATCAGAAACAGGGGTATCATCCGAAAAAGGCGTTTCTTTCAAGTTGTCAGTAAAGTCCGCCGCGTCCCGCGCAGGCTCCTCATGTGGATTGCTATTTTCTGCCATAAATCACTCGTCTTCTACGGTTAAAAACTGGAATATCATTAAATAGTACAATAAATAAGCTAATCAATTAGCTGAATTTCAAATCACTAACCATTTTATCCTGAATTAAAGTTGCAATTTATTAAAAATTGGTAAAATAAACTTGCCAGCCGTCACTCCCTGCCAGATTGACATTTTCAGCAAGTCAGTGTACTGCTTCTCATAGCTAAAACCGGACTCCCCTGCTGTCCAGAAATTTTAGAGCGGGCTTTGGGCTAACGGACAGGTAACGGAAACCATAAATAACAATGAACCCTTTATGAAGTAGGAAATAACCGGCTGGGGAGCAGGCGCCATACCACCACGCCCCCCCCCCCGGCAGCCAGCGCAAAACGAAATAAGGTGTAACTCATACTTTTGCCCCCATCGATCGCCTAAGAAGGAAGATCAGGCTATCGGAAACCTTTTCGAAGGCTGGCAGGATAATCACGCTCCGTAGAATCTTGGTAACTTTGCGGGTCGTGTTCCCGAATTCCGATGAGCTGAACCACAACACCGATGTACATGGCTAAGGGTACCAGTCCCTTAATCACACAACTGGTTCCGGGCAGATACTTAACGTTTTTGTAGTCGCCAGGTCACTGAGGTAGAAATAACGCATACGATGTAAAGCGCATACTGCCCGTAAATCGCCTTTCGTTTCTATAGTTAGCTCAAAAGTGAAAAAAGGTCCATCCTATACAGCATACCATTCAGAAAAAACCGCAAGCCCTCGTACGTGCGCATGAAGCGTGGGTGTTCTTTTTCACAAATCTACCATCATCCAGCCGGGAAGCAATTACTTTTGTGGCCCACTTTCCTGTAACCTACTCAGTATGACGACTGATGACTTCATCCAGAGCGAGCGAACTACCCGCATCAAAACCAAAGCCTCCGAATTAGGCTTTGATTTCTGTGGCGTGTCGCGCGCCGAATTTTTGGAAGAGGAAGCACCACGACTGGAAACATGGCTGAATCGGAATCACCACGGCCAGATGGCCTGGATGGCCAATCATTTCGACAAGCGCCTTGATCCCCGCAAACTTATGGATGGAGCCAAATCGGTGGTATCGGTGCTGCTCAACTACTACCCTGAGGAACACCTGCCCGAAGGATCGGACGATTACAAACTTTCTAAGTACGCCTACGGGAAAGACTACCACTTCGTATTGAAACACAAGTTAAAAGACTTACTCGCCTTCATTCACACCGAAATCGGGGAGGTTCAGGGCCGGGCTTTTGTGGATTCGGCTCCCGTCATGGATAAAGTGTGGGCGGCCCGTAGCGGCCTGGGCTGGGTAGGTAAGCACTCTAATCTGCTCAACCGCGAGATGGGCAGCTTTTTCTTTATCGGCGAATTGATCCTCGATATCGACCTTGCCCCCGACGGCCCTGTGGCCGACTATTGCGGTACCTGTACCCGCTGCGTGGACGCCTGCCCCACCGACGCCATCACCGAACCCTACGTGGTAGACGGCAGCAAGTGCATCAGCTACTTCACGATCGAACTCAAAGAAGCCATACCACAGGAAGTAAAGGGCAAGTTCGAGAACTGGGTCTTCGGCTGTGACATCTGCCAGGATGTCTGCCCCTGGAACCGTTTTTCCCAACCCCACCGCACGCCCGAATTCGACCTTTCGCCCGGATTGAAGGCCTTCACCAACTCCGACTGGGAGGAAATTACCGAAGAGGTTTTCAGGGAAATATTCCGCCGCTCGCCTGTGAAGCGGACGAAGCTGGAAGGGTTGAAACGGAATGTAAAATTTGTGTGGGGAAGTGATAATAATTCCTGAAAAAATTATAAATTTGACTTACATTTTGCGGGTTCGTTTGATATAGCTTTTAATAGCGTTTTTGAATAATAACTATACTCAAAAACGCTCAAGTCAAATCATTCTTTGTTAACTCATGACCCCATGAAAACATGCTCTACACTGCATTGGCTACGCCCGAGATGGGTGTTAGTCAACCACCTGATCATCATTTTATTTCTGGCTTTTGATTTTTCGGCCAAAGCCCAGTCCGGTCTGGTAGCCCACTACCCTTTTAATGGAACCTTCTCGGACCAAACGCCCAACGGCAACCACGCAATACCTGTGGGAAATCCGACTTTCGGTACCGACCGCAAAGGTGCGTCCAATGGTGCCATCATCCTGGGTGGCTGTGGCAATCCCCAATTTCTACGCATCCTCAATTCGGCCAGTTTGCAGGTAAACGAGGCAATGACGGTGGCGTTTTGGGCCAAAGTAGACCTTAGCAGCGGCATGGACCCCGGTACCGGGACTTGTAATGCCAGCGGTCGCCAGGTATTTTTCGCCAAAGGAGGCGACGGCTACGGAGGCTCTCCTCCGGGAATTCAGGGATTGACTTTTCAACAGAGTGGTCAGCAGCAGCTCAGTTTCGAGTCTTCGACCAACTCAGGCCAAGCGAGTGTCACGGCTTCCCGCCCCTTGCCGGGCGACGCCTGGCACCATTATACCTATGTCATCACCACGTCGGAGTTGAAGTTGTACGTGGATGCCCAGTTGGTTCATACCCGGCCTGTTTCGCTGAATTTCCTGGAAGCCAATCAGCAGGATTTGTTTCTGGGCGTGATGGGGCCCAAGTCATCGCCGGTGCTGGGCATCACCCATTGGTACCCGCTGAACGGGATGCTGGACGATGTCCGGGTGTTCAACCGCGGCCTGGCTCCGCAGGAAATTTCCAGCGTTTTTTTCTCTGACGACTCAGGAAACTGTACACCCAGCGTATCCGTACTACCCGCCGGAAATCAGACCATCTGCGACGGGCAATCCATCACCCTGAAAGGGGTACCCTCGACAGATGTACAACCGCAATGGCTGAAAAACGGCCAGCTAATCGCCCAGGCTACACTCGACAGTCTGGTCGTGAGCCAAGCGGGGAGCTACCAATTGGAAGCCACCCGACGTACCGAGGCCTGGAAGCACGACATGGAAGGACTGGATAACAATTTGAATGATATACAGTACGTAGGTACCACGGGCTGGATCGTGGGTGACTATGGTACCCTGCTAAAAACGACGGACGGGGGTACCTCGTGGGACACCATCCCGACCTACCGCGACACTCCTTTCTACGCGGTCAACTTCATCAGTACCCAGGTCGGCTGGATCGGCGGGGCCAATGGCTTACTGCTGAAATCGACCGATGGCGGATTGAGTTGGCTGCAACAGTACATTCCTACTACGGGCCACGTGAACAAGATTCAGTTTCTGGATCAGAACGTAGGATACGGGCTGGGGGAAGGGTTACTTTTTAAAACCATGAATGGC
>JBBRDE010000329.1:0-5601 GCA_038204185.1 Cytophagales bacterium | reverse complement strand
GGCCGGGATGTGTAAGTCCATGGTCTATATGGGTATATGAAAAACTGTTTTTTGAATCAGGTTATCCATTTAATGGTGGGACACGCGAATAGATGATTATGAGTAGCGGGCAATGACACACAATCGGTGTAATACTTTCCTCTACATCAATATTAAAATAAATTCTGAGCAATGTCCGTACAAGCTCCTCTGAGATGAGTCGGGTACTTCCCTTTCTGAGGAACTCTGGCTTAGAGTAAGTAAAGCATTGACTGCTTCGGGTCTACAGAACGGTATATACTTTCGATAGAACCCAGGGGGGCAGAAAATAGTTTACTGCAAAGTCGACTCTACTTATAGCATAAAGGACTATGCCAGTACCCCTTTTCGGGCACAATACATGCGTACTTTTACCACAAGCCCAGCACTTATGGTAAGGAGAGCAACACCCAACAACACGGCCCGGACTCCTAAAAGGTCGCTGAACACACCGGCAGCAACCGCTCCGGCTACATACCCGAAGTCTCGCCAGAACCGGAAGATCCCCAGACTTTGCGGGCGCTGGATCGGATGCGTATTTTCGGCTATTACAGAAAGAAAATTAGGATATACCAGGGCAGTTCCAATGCCCAACAAAACCAGAGCCGCTACCAGGGCCAGGTATGCCTGAGTGAAAGAAATAGCCGCAATAGCTATTCCCTGTAAGATCATACCCAGGCTCAGAAGTTGTTTCTTACAGAAGAGGTCTCCCAGCTTCCCTGTCCCCAATTGTCCAATTCCCCAAACAGCCGGATAAATTCCGGCCAAAAGGCTTATTTCCTGTAAGGAGTAACCCTTAGAGGCCAACAGCACGGGCATCAAGCCCCATAGGATTCCATCATTCATATTGTTGATGAACCCGCTATAGGTCACAGCCCCAAGGTTTTGATGCCGCCAGGTGGTATCCTTCCAAACGTTCCGGAGTAAGGGAATTTTACTTTGCCGGGCTTCCTCCTGGACATGAGACTGGGTATCCCTGACAAGTAGTGCCGTCAGCAGCAGCCCCAGGATCGAGAAGCCGATCCCAGGCAGAAATGCGTAGACAATTACACCTGTAGTGGAAGCTATGTAACCAGACAGAAAAGCAACCAACCCAACGGCCATATACCCGGCAAACTCGTTGATTCCCATTGCGAGTCCCCGGTTTTTCTCACCCACCAGGTCAATCTTCATGACCACGGTTGCTGACCAAGAAAGGCCCTGGTTAATACCCAGAAATACGTTAGCCAGCAGGACCCACCCCCAGCTTGAAGCATACAACAGCAGCCAGGGGACGGGTAAAGCAAAAAGCCAGCCCATTACAAGCAACTGCTTGCGGGTAAAAATTCCGGTAAGTTGGCCCATCATCAGGTTTGCTCCGGATTTGGCCAGCCCGAAAGCTGTAATGAAGGAAAGGAGCGCGGTGTATCCGCTGATCCCAAACACGGTCTCGGCAAATTCAGGTATTACCGACCGCTCCATCCCAACCATTGCACCCACAAAACCATTGACGAGTACCAGTAGCCAGAACTGCCCCGCATTTTCCTTCAAACCGTGTATCGTGGTGGCTTTTGGCATAGGGTACAATTTATAGATTTAATGCGGGAGCTTCTCTCTTACGACTCCATACAAGTAGGTGCCTAGTATTGCTCCCCCAATGGCTATCAGGATAGCCCAATAGCCATATCCGATGTTTACAAACATAGGGCCGGGACAAGCCCCGGTCAACGTCCAACCCAGGCCAAATACCGTCCCCCCGATGAGGTAGCGAGAAACAGAAAAATCTTTGGGTTGGAATACAATGCGACTCCCATAAAAGTCACGAAGATTGAATTTCTTGATGATATAGGTGATTGCTATGCCCAGTACTACGGCCGTACCGATAATCCCATACATATGGAACGATTGGAAGCGGAACATTTCCTGAATCCTATACCAGGAAATCGCCTCTGACTTACTCATTACAATACCGAATAAAATTCCGGCCAGTACATACTTTATGCTCTTCATTGCTTATTTGCATTTACTATTTAAAATTCTTCCAAACCCTACTCTAAAAAATGAGAGGGAGGAGAATAAATGTGCTTATGAGACCTCCAATGAAAAAACCAACCACAGCGATCAAAGACGGTAGCTGCAGGTTCGAGAGTCCGCTAATGGCATGACCTGAGGTGCACCCTCCGGCATAACGCGAGCCAAACCCTATCATGAGGCCGCCAGTTAGCAGCAGCAGGAAACCCTTTACACTTGATAGGGCTTCCAATCCAAAAATTTCTTCGGGCTGTATACCATCGGGGCCCGAAAAGCCCAGGGCACGGAGATCCGATAGGGTAGCTTGTGAAATCTGAATGGTTTCCCCTGCCGACAGGTACTCGGCCGAAATCCAGCCTCCCAGCACAGCTCCAACCAGAAAGAGGAGGTTCCATGCCTGACTGCGCCAATCGAAGTCAAAAAATGGTACCGATTTGCCAGCGCCACAGGCTGTACAAATGGTCCGTAGATTGGATGAAAAACCGAATGATTTTCCAAAAAACAGAAGTAAGGCCATAACCAGGGCAATTACTGCACCTGACGTATACCACGGCCAGGGTTGTCTCAACAATTCTAACATATTTAAATGCTTGATGAATGAATAGGGAGAGGGGGATGGCTTATCCCCCTCTGGATTACTCTCTTTTATTTTTCAGCTACTGCCGGGGCCAGGCCCCGATTCCGCCCGCCAAGTTATAAGCCTTGAAGCCCTGGTCCGTCAGTATTTCGCAGGCGCTTCCGCTTCGGTTCCCACTGCGGCAAAAGGCAAAGTATTCCTTGCTCCTGTCCAGGGTGTTTAAGGCCGTTTGGAACTCCCGGGAGCTTACATCCAGATTTTCCGCTCCGGGAATAGTGCCGGCTGCGTACTCTCCTGCTGTACGGACGTCCAACAATACGGCGTTCGAGGAATCATCTACTTTATTTTTGAATGTTGTTCCGTCCAAATCTAGGTAGTTCTTGGGTTCGGATTTAAAGAAATTATACATGGCTTTTTTTACTTTTGAGTTAAGTGCTAGGCACGGGTTTCTAACTTTTTCCCAATACAAATTTCGGGGATAATTCAGGCCGATTCAGTGACTTTAATCACCGGAGGACTATTGGAAGAAAAGCTCTTTGCCGAAGATGTACAGTCCCATCAGGAGCACAAACCAACCAAAAGAAGTCTTCAGTTTTTCGGCGTGAATTTTGGTCGACAGATAGGACCCTATGAAAATCCCCACAACCGATAGCCCCGTGAAGGGAAGCAAAAACATCCAGTCGATCTGATAATTGACTACATCGCCAAGAAACCCAAACAACGATTTAGCGGCGATAATCAGTAAAGAGGTGCCCACGGCCATTTTCATGTCCAGCTTGCTGAAAAGTACCAGCGCCGGAATAATCAGGAAACCGCCTCCGGCTCCTACAAGCCCGGTCAGGGTGCCTACCACTGCGCCTTCGGCCAGAATCCCGGCGTAGTTGAACCGCTGTTCTGATTGGTTTTCCTCAGGCAAGCTCTCCCTACTGGACTCCGGTGACTTCTTTTTTCTAATCATGCTGATCGAAGCGATTACCATTAGTCCGGCGAAAAGTAGCATCACCATAAGGTTCTTGGTTACCATCAAATCGCCCACTGTGAAGATTTCGTCTGGTATTGCAGGAACCAGATAGCGGCGGGTAGCATACACAGCAGCCATGGAAGGCAATCCAAACACAAGGGCTGTTTTGAGACTTACCAAGCCTCTTTTATAAAACTGGTAAGAGCCCAGCAGACTGGTGGTTCCGACGATGAATAGTGAATAGGCGGTGGAGATAACCGGGCTCAGCCCTATCAAATATACGAGTACCGGGACCGTTAAAATTGAGCCTCCGCCGCCGATCAGGCCAAGTGAAAGCCCTATTGCCAAAGCGGCTATATAACCTAAAATTTCCATATCAATAAATAGTTGAATTTAACCTCACACAAAGATCAGGGAAAGGTGCTTGGTTGGCAGTGACTCCTGTCACAGAGGGAGTATTGGAAGTAACCGACAGGTAAGGAATCCGACCAAGTCTAAAGAATGATAAAATAGGTATGGGACTGCCTTACGTTTATAGTGACAAGGAAACGGTGGGTGCGTTCCCCTGTATTACTTTGTTTAAGTAGTGTTAATGGCAACCTTAGAGCTTTACTATGAGATCCAGTCAAAATAAGAAGAGCCGATGCATGAATAAACGCACCGGCTGTCCCTAAATAGTCTCTAACTTATTACTTGAATTCGTTAATGGCTTCACTTAGATCGAGAACCTCAACCTGGGGCAGAGCGGCTTCGATGATGCTGCTTCCGGCGGCAGAGCGATACCCTCCGGCACAATGCACCACGATGGGTTTCTCGTTCGGGATTTCACCTACCCGCTCCCGAAGCTCGGGCAGAGGTATGCTTAGAGAGCCCTCGAAAAAGGACTGCGTTCTTACTTCTGATTGATTCCGGATATCGACAATTGTATAGTTGTCGGGATCTGCTTTGAAGTCGGTAAGATCCAGCTCGGGCGAAACAAGGGCAGGTTTGCTCTCGAGTACCATAGCTCCTTTGATTAGACTTTCATATCCGATTTTAGCGGCTTTGGCTATCAGCAGGTTTGCCTGCTCGTCAGTTTCTGCCACGAGAATGAACTGCTCCTGAGGCCCTACTATGCTGCCCAGCCAGGTTTCAAACTTAGCACCATCCTGGATATTGAAGGCTCCCTTGAAATGACCTTTTTTGAACTGCTCCTGTGGACGCCCATCCACAATGAGTTCTCCTTCCGCAGGAATATAGTCAGTTGCTAGCTTTTTTACAGCGTCAACCCCGGCTTGGTATGCCGGTGCCCCTTGTTTATTGAGTGCCACATCGTAGCCAAAATACTTTGGAATAAAAGGCTGATCTGTCAGTAAGAACTTAACAAAAGCCTCTTCCGACATGGGTTGTAAGGCATAGTTGCCTGTTTTCTCTTCGCCAATGGTACTTTCGTTGGCGTCACTCAATCCCTTGCCACAAAGCGTACCCGCTCCGTGGGCAGGGTATACCACCACTTCGTCGTCCAGTTTCATTAATTTATCCCGGGTGCTATAGTACATTTGTCGGGCCAGTTTCTCTCTTTTGGCAGTGATATTACCAGCGCTCTCACGTAAATCCGGACGCCCTACATCGCCTATAAAGAGAGTGTCGCCGGTAAATACTGCTTTATCTTTCCCCTCATGCTCCAGAACAATACTGATTCCATCGGGTGAGTGACCCGGAGTATGCAGGGACTTTAGACGAATTTTTCCAAGTGTAAGCACGGTACCTTCATCAAAGGCTTCGTGCGGGTAATCCGCGTTCACCAGACTGTGCGCATAGATGGTGGCTCCGGTTGTCTGGTGAATTTCAAGATGAGAACTCACAAAGTCGGCATGGGGATGGGTTTCGATCACACCGACTATGCTCGCGCCATGCTCCCTGGCAAAGGCATAGTATGGATGCGGATTCCGGGCCGGATCGATTAATACAATTTCCTTTTTAGACTCACACAGGATAGCGTACGAGAAATGAGCTAGTCCTTTGTCTTCAAATTGTTTGATTTTCATATTATATT
>JBBRDE010000328.1:0-5653 GCA_038204185.1 Cytophagales bacterium | reverse complement strand
CGGCATTTTTGTCGGCGGTATTCCGGGGTACTTCTTCCAGATCACAGCCCGCCAGCGTGAGTCCCAGAATGAGAAGTCCTATATACTGAATTTTCATGTTTTCTTAATTAAGAAGTTATTGATCAAAATGTTACGGATACCCCCAGGGTGACACTTTTCAGCATGGGGTAGTTGTACCCATCTCCCGCGTTGCCACTCGTAAAGAGCTGGTCAGAGGGCGCATTGGCGTTTTCAACGTCAACGTTGTCCACGATCTTAAGCAACGGCGACCAGGTGAGCAGGTTGTCGGAAGAAATAAAGATACGCGCGCCTTTCATGATCTTGGTTTTAGACAGAATGCTCTGCGGGATATTATACCCAAACTGGAAGTTTTTGAGTCGGACGTAGGCGGCATTCATGGTGTACTTGGTCTGCCGGACGGTCAGGATACCGCCGCTGCGGTTGGCCAGCCGCGATACGTAGCGCGGAAAAAACGAGTTGGGATTCTGTTCCGACCAGATGATGCCGTCGTTGAGGTGCCAGTTGGGTATGTCGCCGTAGGGGCGGTTGTACTGCCCCCAGAAGGCATTGGCTTCGGTGCTGGGGTACCAGTCTTGCTTGCCGACGCCCTGAAAGAAAGCCGAGAAGAAAAACCCTTTCCAGTCGGCACCCAGGTTGACCCCGAAGGTATAGCGGGGACTGGAATTGCCGATAATGATCCGGTCGCCGGGTTTGTCGACGGTATTGTCGCCGGGGGTAATACTACCGTCGCCATTCAGATCCTTGAACTTGATATCGCCGGGCAGGTACTCGCCGCGGGCCGTCGAAAGGAACAGTTTCTGACTGGCGTGGGCGTCAATATCCGCTTTGGATGTAAAGAATCCGTCATTGACGTAGCCCCACATTTCACCGATTTTCTGGCCCACGTAGTAGTCGTTCAGGAACTTGTTGGGGTTGTTGTACCGCAGGATTTCAGACTGGTTGTCGGCCAGATTAAAGCCAACCCGGTAGTTAAATGCCCGATCTCCCAGGCTGAACTGATCGCGCCAGGACATTACCAGCTCCCAGCCGGTGGTTTTAAGGTCGGCGTAGTTGCCGCGTGGAGAAGTCGCACCAAAGATGGCGGGCAGCGTCAGGCCGATCGTGTACATATCCGTCGTTTTGCGAATGTAGGCATCCGCATTAAGCGTCAGTTTGCCCGAAAACATAGTCAGATCCATCCCTACGTTGCTGGTGGTGGCGGTTTCCCAGGTGAGGCCGTCGGGCAGTACGGTAGGCCGGCTGGTGCGCTGAGGCTGAATGCCGTCCAGAATCCGGGACATTTGGGAAATCGAAAAGGTCTCCTGAAAAGCGTACGAGCCAATGCTACCATTTCCGAGCGAGCCGTAAGAACCACGGAATTTGAGGTCGGTGACGATCTTGTCGGAAACGGGCCAGAAGGGCTCCTGCGAAAGCCGCCAGCCCACCGACAGCGACGGGAAGAAAGCATACCGCTCGTTCTCCGGGAATTTGGAGGAGCCGTCGTAGCGCCCGTTGAATTCCAGCAGGTACTTGTCATTGAAGATGTAGTTGATCCGGCTGAATCCACCCAGAATCTTCCAGCCTTCGTAATCGCCCGAGGTGGAGATGGCCTGCCCCAGTGCCAGGTTTATATTAGTGGCGTCCTCAAAAATGAGCCCGTTGCGCTGTACATCCAGGCGATTGAACACCGACTGCTCGTAATTGGTACCTACCATGGCCTTGAAATAGTGCTTGCCCCGTAGCGTTTTTTCGTACTCCGCGTACAGGTTAGAAGCCATGTACTTGGTACGGCTGTGCGATTCGTTGAGGTCGTTGAACTGAGTACCCACGTATTCGATGACCCCCGGAGCCCGGCTGAATGGTACCTGCACACGCCGCCGGGTATCGTCATTATAGATATTCTGAAAAGTAAAATTTCCAATCACCCGCAGGGCGTTATTCAGGAATTTGGCTTCAAATCCGGTGGTATTCCGGATGATGCTGCGCTCGGTATCGATCCCGTTTTTGCCATAATAAAAATCACCCACGGTGTAGGCCCCCGAGTGGGTAATGGTCCCGTCCGGATTCAGCATGGGGGCCAGCACGTGGCCTTCGTCGCCGATGTTCCGCCAGATTCCGCTGCCTTCGCCCACGTTGAGCGGGTTGTGGTAGAACCGGTTGGAGTAGTCGATGTTGTTGTTCACTTCCAGCCAGTCAAAGAGCTTGATGGCCCCCTTGGCGCGCAGGTTATACACTCTAAAATCGTCAGAATTATAGCGAAACAGGCCCTCCTGCCCGTTGTAGCGGCCCGAAATCAGGAAACTGGCCTTATCGGTGGCTCTGGATACCGACAGATTGTGCTCCTGGGAACTCAGGCGGTCTTTGTACAGTAGCTTAAACCAGTCTGTGTTTTCGTAGTAGACATACCGGCCATCCTTACCTACCTCGGTTTTGGGTAGGCTCGGGTCTTTAGAGCGGCGTTCCAGTTCGGCCAGGTACTCCTGCGAGAACGTCAGGGTTTTGTTGACATTCTGAGGGTAGGTATTTTCCCAGGCATAAAAAGCCTCGTTGTACATCTTGGCCCACAAATAGCCGTCGGTGACGTAGTTGGGCAATACGGTTGGCTGCTTGCTGCCGAAATTAGCATTGTAGGTGATGGAAAATGCATCCTTGGTGGGTAGCTTGGTAGTAATCAGCACTACCCCAAAAGCGCCCCGCGCCCCGTACACTGCTGCTGAAGCAGCATCTTTAAGTACCGTTACGGTTTCTATGTCGTTGGGGTTGAGCATACTCGGGTCGCCCTCCACACCATCGATCAGGATCAGCGCGCTCCCGCCCTGACCGATGGAGGTGGTACCCCGTACGTTGATGGTGGGGGCCTGCGTGGGCTTTCCGTCCAGCATCCGGATGTTTACGTTGGGCAAAGCGCCCTGCAAGCCCTGGTTGATGTTGGTCAGCGGGCGGTTCTCAAACACTTCTTTCCCGATCTGATCCACGGCACCCGTCAGGTTCACTTTTTTCTGGGTACCGTAGCCCACCACCACTACTTCTTGCAGGGACTTGATGTCGGCTTTGAGCTGTATTTCCAGTGCGCTGCGATTGCCTACGGTTACCTCCTGCGACAAGTAGCCCACAAAGCTAAAGACCAGCACAGTTTGAGCATCGGGTACCTCGATCACAAACGCCCCGGTGCCGTCAGTAGTCGTGCCTCGGGTCGTGCCCCGCACTACCACACTCACGCCCGGTAATGGTTCCTGATTGTCGGCTGATAGCACTGATCCGCGTACGGTAATGTCCACGGGCGCGGCGAGTTCCGTGCTTCTTTCTTCCGGCTCGGGCAGGGCCGATACGCTTTGGGTTTTCATCCGGGCCAGGACGATTTGCTCGTTAATCACCCGGTAGGTAATTCCCCTCGGAAGCAGCAACTGGTCCAAAATACTGGCTACTTTCTGATTCCGGGCATCAATCGAGACCCGGTCGTCCAGGGACGGAATTCGGCTGCTGTACACAAATTTGGCCTGGGTTTTCTCCTGAATTTGCAACAAGGCCTCTTTCAGGGTCACACGGGTCAATTGTAGGGTCAGGTCCCTACTTAGAATCGACTGCGCGGTACTTTCACGGGCGTAGGTCACGCTCACGAGCAAAGCCGCTAAAAGGCAGGGGAGTAATCCGAAGCGCATCATGTTTAGCCAGTTGACCGGCTGGTTACGTAATAGTTTTTTCATCTGTTTGATTGTCTGAAGGTTAACACTGTTTGGACACTTAGCCTCTGCGCTGGTAAGGTGGTACGTATTGTGCACGCGAAGGCCGGATACCGAGGGCCGGGAGTGATGGTACACTTCCAGTCTTCGTTTTTTAGGGAGGTAAATCAAAATAGTACTTCATAGGGTCAGTTTGTTGATTTAGAATTCACAGGGTTCTCCCTCGATCAGGATGGTTTTACCGGACATCGTGTAGGTGGCGTCCAGCGTGGCGCACAGCATTTCCAGAATGGCGGGGAGGGTTTGTTGTTCAAAGTCCGCCGTCAGACGACAACTTTTCATCACCGGATTGACCAGGTGTACCCGCACATCGAAGCGCTTACTCAATTGCTCGGTGACGCGGTCGAGGGGGGTACCTTCAAACAGGATGGTGACGGGTTCGTAGATTTCTTTCTTTTCTTCCGGCGGGATGGTATTGGAGGTCAGCCGCTTGTTTTGAATTTCGAAAAGGGCCTGCTGCTTCGGGGCCAGAATCACTTTCTGAGTGGATGCCTCCCGGTTGGGCGCACTGACCGCCACGCTGCCCGATACCACCGAAACCTCATAGATCATCTCTGTGGGCGGGGCCTTGATGTTGAAGCGGGTACCCAGCACTTCCACTTGCATGTCGCCGCTCTGAATCACAAAGGGGCGACTTTTATCCGATTTTACATCAAAAAAACCTTCGCCTTCAAACGATACCTGCCGCTGATTTTTTTGAAAAACCGCCGGGTAGATAATCACAGCATCGGCGTGCATCCACACGGTACTTCCATCCGGCAAGGAATGCATCACCATTCGGGGCTGATCGTTCACAAATCGAATCGGGTCGGTAGGTAGTAGCGCGACCTGTTCGGTGGAAGCATTCGTCGCCAGAGCAGGTGACACGCCTTTTTTACCGTTGCTATACAGCCACATACCCGCCACCACGACAAGCGAGGCGGCTATGCCCATCCACCAGCGGCGCAAATGAACACCCACCACTGGCGTAAAGGCCGGAGCAGCAGACGGTGCCAGTTCCTGCTGGACCTGACGGAAGGTTTCAGTCTGCAGGCGCGTCCGATCTTTTTCCGAAAGCGTATCCAGGTAATGCGTGGTACCCTTCAGAGCGGCATACCAGTTCTCTACCGTCGCTTTTTCCTGCTCGGTGCATGACGCGTCGAGGTATTTTTGTAGCAATTCGGGGGTTATAGCGGGCTTGTTCATGCCGGGACCTTTGCGCTGATAGCGATGATTTGACCAGTAAGTCGTGCGCCAAAGCCGGAACCCTTAGTGTAAGTAGAAAAATTTATAGAAATAATTGAATCATGGAAAGGCCGTATAGGAAATGCTCTTTCAAATGTACCCTTAACATCCGTAAGGCTTTGGTGATATGCTGTTCTACCGTTTTTTCCGAGATAGTCAGTTGTTGGGCTATCTCGCGGTGGGGGAGTCCCTGGCGACTGAGTACAAACACCTGCCGGCACTTGTCGGGCAGCAGGTTCAACCCTGCTTCGTACTGATGCTGCAAATCATCGGTCAGCGCCTGCTGATCGGGGCTGTCGGTGGCCTGGGGGCGGAGCACCTCCCATTGGTCATAATGAAGTTGCCGGGTAAATTCCTTGCGGTAGAACGAGATAACCAGGTTTTTGGCTCCGGCAAAAAGATACGGGCGGCACGACTGCACCACGTGCCGGTGGCGCTGCTGCCACAGGCTCACGAAAAGCTCCTGCACGATTTCCTGTGCCACAAACGGGTCGCTTACTTTTTCGTAGGAATAATTGTAGATCAGGCGAAAGTACCGGTTGTACAAGTCGCTAAACGCCAGCTCGTCGTCATGCTCCTGCATGAGGGCGAGCAAATCTTCATCAGAATAGGGTAGGTAGCGTCCATTCATCTGAAAAGGAATTGGTTGAACCAGGGCCGAATGCCGCAGTACTAACTACTACCACTAA
>JBBRDE010000327.1:0-5752 GCA_038204185.1 Cytophagales bacterium | reverse complement strand
GCGCCAAGCCGCCGATAACCGACTTGTCGCCCGTATCGGTGAAACCCAAGCCACCCGCCGACAGGCCACCCAATTGCTTGTCGGGCGAGACGATAATGACCGACTTGCCCATTTTCTTCACCTGCACGGCGGCGGTGACGGCGGCGGCGGTACCACCGTAGATAATGACGTCGGATTGCCGGGTAGCGCCTGAATTTTTATTATCCGGACCACAAGAACAAATCGTTGCTGAGGAAAGGAAAACAAGGCAGAGGAAATAGCTTTTAATTAAATTCATAGAAATTAGGGAGTTATGATAAAACTAGGTAGGCCGACCGACCTTCTTCTGAAAAAGCTGTAACTACGGGTCAGCTCCCCACCCACCCACAGGAACAATTTACCCTGTGGGGCAAAACGGATTGCCTTCATTCGATCTTTCTGATTCTCTTCAATTCGGCCCGGAGTGCCTCTGCTTTTCCAGGAAACTCCTTGATCATGTTGTTGCGCTGTGAAATATCCTTGCTCAAATCATACAGTAACGCCTGTGAAGCATCGGCAGCCGGGTACTTTTCTCTGGTCCGAAACCAGTCGGGCATTTTGGAATGTTCTCCGTCTTTGGCGTCGACATACACCCAATTGCCTTCCTGGATGGCGTATTTGTCGTTTGTGTTGTGTACCATGCTGGGGCGGGCGGAGGAAGCTTTTCCACTCAACAACCGGATCTGACTGAAACTATCTTCGGCGGCACCTTTCGGTATCCTTGTCTTTAAAAAATCTGCCAGCGTAGCCATAATGTCGATTTGGCTGATGAGTCCATCGGAAACCACGCCCGGCTTAACCAAGCCGGGCCATTTGACGACGAAAGGCACCCGGTGGCCACCATCCCAAACATCCCTTTTCACGCCCCGGAGCGGGCCCATGCTGTAATGCTCGAAATTCCTGACCCGGTCGAAGGCGTAGTGTTCGGGGCCATTATCGGAGGTGAAAATGACGATAGTGTTCTCGGCGAAGCCGTTTTCTTTCAGTGCTTGCAAGACTTGCCCCGCACTCCAATCGCTTTGCATCATAAAATCGCCGTAAGCACCTGCACCCGACTTGCCCTGCCATTCCTTGGTGGGAACGATAGGGGCGTGGGGCGAGGTGAAAGCAAAGTATAGGAAAAAGGGTGATTCCTGCTTTTGTGCTTTGATCCATTCCACTGCTTTTTTGGTGTTGGTAGGCATGACCGCGTAGAAATCCCAGTCCTTGCGGGCCGGGCCGGGGCGGGCCTCCCAATTTCCTTCCAGGGTTTTTTCGGTAATGTCCAGCATAACGTTCGGAATATCCACTACCCTGTCGTTTTCAAACCAGGCGTAGGGCGGAAAATTGGGTACGTCATCACCAAAGTAATAGTCGAAGCCGTGCGCCGTGGGACCGTCGGGAATCGACTTGCTCCAGTCAAAAGCTTCTGGCTGCCAGGTTTTCTTGTTGTTGACCGTGACGGGTTCGGCACCGGATTTCCGAATGGCGGGCCAGTCCCAACCCAGATGCCACTTGCCGACGCAGGCCGTTCTGTAGCCATTTTGCTTCAGCATTTCGGGTAGGGTCATCTCAGCCTTGTCGAACACCGACGCATCCCATGAATCGACAATGCCGTGAAATTTCCGCCAGTGGTAGCGTCCCGTCAGCAGGGCGTAGCGGCTGGGCGTGCAGATGCCGGAAGAGCTATGTGCGTTGGTGAAGCGCATACCCTCGGCGGCCAGTTGGTCGAGATGCGGCGTTGGGATCTTCGATTTGGAGTTCTGAATGCCCAAATCTCCGTAGCCCATGTCGTCGGCATAAAGAATCAGGATGTTGGGCCGTTGCGCGGAAGACGCGTAACCCAATAGTATCATCGACGTTATTAAGAATAATTTGTGCGGTGCTAAGGTCATCGTTCTTTTTCGTTAGGGGAAGCCAGGTTAACAGTTATTCCAGAGGGTCTTGCAATTTCTGGGCTAATTTTTCGTAGGAACACGTATGGAGAATATTGTGCAGAAGGCAAGAAACAGTACAAATGCGGGTTTGGGCATTATATTGAATTTTTGAGGGTTAAAAGTTCAGTCCACGCCAAACTATACCATAATTGCGGCAAATTCTCCATTCATCGCCCATCTAGCTTCTGTCCCTCTTTTGACAAAACCGCCAGCAGGTTCTCGTGAGACAGTTCTTCGAGCATCATATCATTCTCAATCACTGGTGCTGCCGCTGACGGATTCTGGATCACAGGGTTCTATAAGGTAAGGGCCAAAGGCAAGGTGTGAACTTGATACGAGCTTGATATCTTATGCGGTTCAGGCACCGCTTTATAATGATGACATCGACAATGTAGGTGGTTTGAGGACTTCTTTGTTCAAAAAAAACTATTTAAAGGCTAGGTATAAAAAAGCAGGTGAACGGGCATTTTACTGCTTTCGTTCACCGACATTATCAAATGTTCTTCCGTTTCAGGTACTTGGCTGTTGATGCCATAAAGCGTTTGCGGGCTATTTCTGAGAAAGTGGTATTAAGAATTTAATTTTTTACTCAACGTGCTCATTGTTTCCTGTTGCCGCTGTTGCACAAATTTACGGCCTTTGGCTGCCTTTTGCCGGGCTGCTTTTGGGTTTTTGGCCATCTCCAGAGTGGGTACGTAACGGGCGATGTCGGCTTCGTTATCGAAATCGAACAGCCAGTCATCAAGCCCAATGTCGCGCCACATGAACCCCTTGCTGGTTTGCTCATCGAAGCGTCCCACGATGGCCGGGATGCCGTTGCCCAGGGCCATGATGGGCGAGTGCATTTCGAGACCAAACACCCCCGCCGAGCGACGGTAGGTACTCACGGCTTCGTCGGTGAGCCAGTAGCGGTCGCGCCATACTACCCTGGCTTTTACATCCTCGGGTAGTTTGTCCAGCAAAATTTGCTTTCCCAGCTTTACCTGCGTTTCGTCCTCGGGGCAGATCAGGATTTTCATCGACGTCTGTCGCACTACCGCAATGATCGCTTCCCGCACTGGGGCGTTGTCGTGCTCACGCATGGCTTCGTTGCGGGCATTCTTCTTTTCGTCGAGTTTCTGATTTTTGCTCGGAATTTCCCACCAGGGGGTGAGCCGGTTGCGGGGCAGGACGCACATAAATTTCCCGGCTTCCAGCCCATGCTCTTTCATGAAGGCCTCTGCCGCCAGGTCATCGCGCAGGTCCACGGCGAATGCGCCATCGGGGCAGAATTTCATCACGGGATTTTGTACGCCCAGCTTTTTAGCCAAATCCAGCGAAACCGAATCACGGAAAAAGGCGAAGGCGGCCGCATTCAGCAGCTCGATATCGAGCGGATTGGGTTTTACAAGTTCCTTCGGATCGTCACTGTACACACCTGGAAAAGTAATACCGTATACCCCGTAGGGCTTGCCCATTTCCTCTTTCCAGTGCTTCACATCGGCACGGGCTACCAGAGAGGGGCCGGAGCCATGCAGCAGAAAATCGCACTCCTGCATGGCACGGGCGACGGCCTCTTTGTCGGCATTGGTAAAGATTTCGAGTTTCGGAAAGCGTTTGGTCAACATTTCCCGTACGCCGTTTCCTACATCGGAGGCCCAAAGGCGCACGTTGACATTGGGTAGGTGCTTTTCTAATAAACTCAATACCCCTGGTGTATGACCAATGTCGCCGATGTTGACCGTCTGCCAGGACGAGCGAAGGACGAGTTGTTTTTGGGCTAATTTATCGTCGCCAAGAGTTTCCAGGCTGAGTAGGGTAGCCGCTATAAGGGGGAGGGTGTTCAGGAAGTCGCGACGGGTGGATTTTTCGATGAACATAGTAATCCAGGCTGAACTGACAAGCATTGAGGTGATTTATGCTTTGCACGAAAGGTCACAAAAGTAACAGTTTACTGCTTTTCGACTTTTGGATGCTCTTCGAAAAGAAAAACGAGTGGAAAGTCCATTCGAATTCAGTTAAGATTGTTAGCTGCCCGATACTTAGTAAGTCGCTTCTTAACAATCAAATCCGAGGTATCGGCCTTGCTGAGAACCGAATAGGCTTTTTTGGAAATAAATGGATTTTCGATCCGTAGTAATTCAGATACGTGGCGGCAGGTTTCGGTATCGAGGCTCTGGTGATGGAGAAATAAATCCAGAATATCGGAGATTAATTGTCCACTGAACGTACCGATGTTTTTGGCCAAAAATAACCGGGATTCTTTATCGAGCGCCGACGCTTCGTTAAGCTTCTTAAGCAAAAGCTTCTGGGTGCTGTAATTAGTCGTGAGGGCTTTTTGTACCAAAGCGACCTGTAAGGCAACAGATTCCAAATCCTCAGTACTAATCGAGTGCAAAGCCCTTTCCGTGAGGTTATAATCGATTCCATCAATGTAGCTCAAAACGGATTTTTGCAGGGTAGGCGTAGGCTGAATGAAACCGTTGATGTGGTTCAAGGCCCAGATTTTATCACTCGAATGCTTGCTGTCTAAAATCAGCTGGATTAATTCAGGCGTTAGTTTTTCGCAAGTCAGGGCTTCGGCTTGTCGTTGGGCTGAGCCATACACGAGATGCCACAGCTTGTAGGTTGTGAAGGCGGCTCCTTCCACAACATTGTCCAGCACGTTGGCCGAGGTAGCTCCCGACACCGCGTCCACTTTTTCGTAGGTCGAGTCGGCCTTGGGTACTATTTCGTTGTAGTGGAAGTATTTCAGGGCCGACAGCGAGTCGGTCAGGATGCCGTGGAGGCGAACGTACTCGGCCTCGGAGAATGGATCGTGGTCGTACTTGCTAAGAAATTCTTTTTCGGGTAGCTCGAAACCCAGGTACCGTCCTGTCACATTCCAGCGGAGGGTAATATCCAGGGGGCGGCATTTATTGTCAAAACAGACCCCCGTGCGCAGATGACGGGTGTAGCTGATGGGGTAGCCCTCCTTGGAAAGGTACTGAATGAGCGTGTCGTTGGCTATGTCGTCGTTGAAATCTACGAGGTGATCCACCGCCGTGACGACGGGAAGTTGTAAGGTAGGGGGATGAGAATATTGAATCCTGCCGGACTGGTAGTAGCCCGACAGGATCAGAATTCCGATAAAAAGAACGAAAGTCGTTCTGATGATGGTTTTTAAAAACATTCTTAAAGATAGTCACTACACCAATCCTGGCACGATACCCCCGTGCGATTCAATCAGGCTTCGGAGTTCGGCGAAAGGTACCTTTAAAGGGGTTGTTCCGTGGGTATGAGCCAGTACGGCCGCCGCTGCCGCGGCTTGCCCCATGCCCATCGAGGAGGCTTGTACCCGCAGGGCCGAGTTGGCCAGTCGGTCGCTACTGATACACCGCCCCGCCACGATGAGGTTTTTGCTGCCTTTGGGTACCAGCGCCCGCAGCGGAATGGTAGGTACCACGCCTTCGTTCAGGTGCCTCGGAATAATTCCGTGTTCATCATGCAGGTCAATGGGGTAGTAGGAGTAAGAAACCGCATCCTCAAAGACTTTCCCGGTAACGTAGTCCTCCTGGGTTACCTGGTAGTGGCCGTCGATGCGGTAGGTTTCCCGTACGGCGGTTTCGTTCTGGACGTCGATTATTTTTAGTTTTTCCAGATTGGGCAAAGTCCGCAGGAAACGAACGGTATTCAATAGCGACGCCCGGCCTTTGATATTGGCCAGCGTGTGCGACTCGGAGGTGGTAGAGTCGGCTCCCATCACGTGGCTGATGTTGTCGCCCTGACTTTTGAGCAGGCCTACGACATTGTTTCGGAACTCGTACTTGTCCAGGGTACCCTTTTTGATCTCTTCCTGG
>JBBRDE010000326.1:0-5783 GCA_038204185.1 Cytophagales bacterium | reverse complement strand
GCGGGCTTCTGCCTACTTCACGGCGGTTCAGCTTTGGGGAGATATTCCGCTCATTACCACTCCACAGACTGCCACAACCGACCAGTTTTCACCCACCCGTGCGCCAAAAGACGATGTTTATAAGGTCATTGTGGAAGACCTTATCGCGGCCGAAGCGGCCGGTCTGCCCTGGATGGACGTATCGGGCCGGGCCAATCTGGCCGCCGTCAAAACGCTTCTGGCAAAAGTGTATCTGACCATGGCGGGCTTCCCGCTGAATAAGGGTGCGTCGCACTACAAGCTGGCTGCCGACAAATCGTTTGAGGTCATTACCTACGCTAACGCCAACCCAACGGTAATCAACCTGTTCAACAACTACTACGACGTACACAGCGAAACCACTGAAAACCGGCTCGAACACCTGTTCATGATTCAGTACAACACGGTAGTGGCGGGTAACCCGATGGAAAACTTCTACCCCAACTTCAAGCCCGTCACCTTTAACGGGCCGGGCGGAACGGGCAGCTCGGTGCCAACCCCTGCCTTTTATAATTCGTACGAAAAGGGAGATTTGCGGGCCAAGAATCAGGAAGGGTACTTCTATACCAGCTACTTTACCAATGGCAACGGTGCGCCGTTCGAACTGGGCGCGCCCTACGTGTTCAAGCACTTCAACCGCACCTCGGCAGGTACCCTTGGCTCGGCTGGCACCCGGCAGAACAACCTGAACGTGCCACAGATCCGCTACGCCGAAACGCTGCTGATTTATGCCGAAGCCCAGAACGAAGTGGCTGGGCCAACGCAGGCCGCTTATGATGCTATGAAGCGCATCCGGGATCGGGCCAAGCTTACCACCCCAGCGCTCGGTAGCTTCGACAAAGCCTCCTTCCGCGAGGCCGTCTGGCGCGAACGGTGGCATGAGCTCGCCTACGAGCAGATCACCTGGTTCGATATGGTGCGTTTGCGGAAGGTCTATAACGAAAAGACCAACGGTTTCGACAACTTCGTGGGTCACATCAACCTGAGTTCCAACCAACCGCTACAGACGAAGCACCTGTTATTACCCATACCAACTCAGGAGATGCTCAACAACCCAAACCTGAAAACCCAAAATCCGGGCTATGAATAATTGGTAGTTTTGATCCTACAATCGCCGCCTTCCCAACGTTGGGAAGGCGGCGATTTTTGTTGGATGGTAAATTATATGATCATCTGCATCTGCCAGCGGGTCACGCCAACAGCCATTTCCTGTCCGGCTTCGTCGAGTAGCCAGTGTTTCACTTCCCCGGTGTCGGGTTGAGTACAAACACTGGTGATCAAATCCTGACGCGTACATTCTTTCTTGAATTGTATTTCTACTTCCGAACAAACATGACTGCCTAAAAAATCAGCGGATAGGGGTTCCAACATCCATTGAAAATAAACACTATTGTTCACATGCGCGTTGGTATCAATTTCGTTGTGCCGGGCCCGGAGCTGTGTCCGAAGCAAGTTGTTGGAAGATGCCGGAGAAAATTTAAGGGTAGGCCGGGCCAGAAATGGAAGGTGCCTGTAAGGCTCAAAAATTTCCTGAAAATGAGCAGCCGGCATGGCCAGGCTTCTTTTTACTTTATCAAAAACCAGCCAGGTGGATGAGGCTGTGATGAGTAGTGTTCTGTGTAGATCATACACCCGAAAATCACGAAACACGTACACGCGCTCCAAACCCGACGGCTGGGTTTCAATGAAAATTTCCTCCGCAAGTTGTGGCCAGCGGTGAACCGTAACTTTCATGCGGTGCAGCACCCACGATAGCCCCAGTTCCGCTAAGGCAGGCATGCCTACTCCCAACCGGATGGCATGGCGGTCGGCGGCATCCTGTAGATAGTTGGCCAGCGATAACAACGTCAGTTTTCCCCGGCTATCGGTTTCAAAATTACGTATTCTCAGGGCCTCAATATGGATCATAGCAATGCTTTTTTAGGACATAATTCTCCGCTTTCACCAAGCAGTTGGTTTGCTAGCGGTTAAGAAACAACAGGCGGTTACGGAATAGGACATACGCAGCCGCGGCGAACATGCGAAGTACCATTTTTGAAAAAAAATGGTAGAAACTCACGCTTTAAAGGTTTGTTTTAAGGGAGTTCCTGTACTGGCAACTGGAAGCACTTCGGCAAAAAAACTTACGACAGTAATGGTAATAAAAAAAAGTCGTTTGAATAAATAGTATGGCTATCTTGCTGGACATAGGGATTCTTTGAGAACTTGTGGAGTTCTTCTTCACGCTTCAAATCTACCCAATTAATTTTATTTGCTATTTTATCAACTCAAAACCCCGGTTAAATTTTTGGCTCAATGAGTAGAAAAAAGCGGTTTTGGCTCCTTTTACCAGACGCAGGGATTCCTATTCAAAACTATCCGAATCTTTTATCCTACTAGCGATACACTTATGAAACCAACCCGCAGAACTTTCCTGAAAAATATTTCCGCCGCTTCGGCGATGGTTGCGACAGCTGGCATAGCCCAGCCTATCGTGGCCAAACCAAGCGTGGCCCGACCCTTCTCGATCATCCGGGATTATAAAAAAATCAGCCCCAACGACAAGATTCGGATTGCCACAATTGGCATGGGTATCCAGGGTACTTTTGACACCAAAGCTGCCCTGCGCAGTTCAGCTGACACGGAACTCGTCGCTGTGGCTGACCTATACGACGGTCGATTGCAGCGCGTGAAGGAAACGTTCGGAAAAGATATTTTCACTACCCGCGACTACCGTGAAATCCTGGCCCGAAAAGACATCGACGCCCTACTGATCGTCACGCCCGACCATTGGCACGACCATATTACCAAAGATGCCTTAAAGGCAGGGAAGAATGTTTACTGTGAAAAACCCATGGTACACCACATCGACGAAGGCCTTTCGGTGATTGATGCCTGGAAGAAATCGGGTAAGACGATGCAGGTAGGCAGCCAGCGGATCAGTAGCTCCTCCTTCAAGGAGGCCAAACGCATGATCGAAGCAGGTGACATCGGGGCCATCAACTATGTGGAGTCCAACAACGACCGCTTCGGGGCTATCGGAGCCTGGAACTACTCCATACCACCCGATGCATCCCTGGCTACCTGCGACTGGGACCGTTTCCTGGGCGATGCACCCAAGGTACCTTTCGACGCCAAGCGGTTTTTTCGTTGGCGCAATTACCGCGACTACGGAACGGGCGTGGCCGGGGACTTGTTCGTACACCTGATCACGGGCGTGCACTACGTCACCAGTTCCCTGGGCCCGGAACGGATATTTTCTTCCGGCGAACTCAGCTACTGGAAAGATGGTCGCGACGTACCGGATGTTCTGGTATCGATTCTGGAATATCCGAAGACTTCCATTCACGAAAAATTTCAGATGGTACTACGGGTGAATTTTGCCAACGCGGGTTCGATTAAAAATAATACGCGTATCATTGGCACTGAGGGTCAGATTGAATTTGATGGAGCGGGCCTTGTTCTGACTAAGAAAAAGCTTCCCGAGGCTCCCGGCTATGGCAACTACGATAGCTTTTTTACTTTTCCCGAAGCTACCCAGGAAGCATTTGTAAAACAGTACGATGCGAAGTACCCCGCCGAAACACGGAAGGCCGAGCCGGTGAAGGAAATCAAGTTCAACGCCCCGGAGAAAGAGGATGAGCACGCCAATCACTTTGCCGATTTCTTTGAAAATATTCGTAAAGGTAGCCAGGGTACCATCGAAGACCCAATATTTGCCTTCCGGGCCGCTGCACCCGTACTAGCCTGTAACGAAAGCTACTTCGATCAGAAAACCGTGTACTGGGACCCCGTGGCAATGAAGAAGGTGAAGAAATAAAAGTTCAAGTAAACATCCCGATAGGTTTGAACTTTCGAGAAGGTGCCTGTTGAAACAGCGAAAGCCCCACCATCAAACGGGGCTTTCGCTTCATAATGGGCAGGGTAATGCTTAGGCAAGTTTAACATTCACCGCGTTGAGGCCCTTGCGACCTTCCTGCAAGTCATAGGTAACTTCGTCGTTTTCCCGGATTTCGTCAACAAGTCCCGAAACGTGTACGAAATAGTCCTGCCCAGTCTGGGTATCTTTAATAAATCCGAATCCTTTCGAATCATTGAAAAATTTTACTGTTCCGTGGTTCATACCTGCTGATCTTGTATTTGATTTTCACAAAAATACGAGTTCCAACAATTCTTCCCAAGAGCGCCCGAGGCTAATACTTCCGTTTCCTTTTCGCACTTTGAAGCTTTCTATTTAGTTTTGCGATTTAGACAGCTACCATGACCGAACAAATCCTCATTCTCGATTTCGGCTCTCAGTACACTCAATTGATCGCCCGGCGTGTTCGCGAACTTGATGTATATTGCGAGATTCATCCTTATAACCATATTCCTGATTTTACCCCTGCCATCAAGGGAGTCATCCTGTCTGGCAGCCCCTATTCGGTGCGCGATAGTGATTCGCCCAGGGTTGACCTGGGCCAGTTCCGTCACAAAGTGCCCGTGTTGGGCGTCTGCTACGGGGCACAGCTGATGGCCCAGATGCTCGGCGGCGACGTGTTGCCTTCCCAGCATCGCGAATACGGGCGCGCCAAACTGGAAATCATCGACGACGACTCGTCGCTACTAGCCGGCCTATCCGAAACCTCACAGGTGTGGATGTCACACGCCGATACGATTGTGCGCATACCCGACAATTTCCGGGTCATTGCCTCCACAGAGTCGGTTGAAGTAGCCGCTTTCAAGATTGATAACGAACTGAGCTACGGCATTCAGTTCCACCCCGAGGTAACACACTCCACCGAAGGGAAGCAATTACTTCACAATTTTGTGGTAGGTATTTGTGGTTGCCGCCAGAATTGGACCGCCGAATCGTTCGTAGAATCGTCCATTAACAGTCTGCGGATGAAAATCGGAAACGATAAGGTAGTCATGGCCCTCTCAGGGGGGGTCGACTCCACAGTGGCCGCCACGCTGGTACACCGAGCGGTCGGCGAGAACCTCTATTGCATTTTTGTGGACAACGGGTTATTGCGCAAAAACGAATTTGAAGAGGTACTCCACTCCTATCAGGATATGGGCTTTAACATCAAGGGAGTAAATGCCGTGGAGCAATTCTATACAGCGCTGAAAGGGCTGGAAGATCCCGAAGAAAAGCGTAAGGCCATCGGTAAAACTTTCATCGACGTATTCGACCAGGAGGCGCATCTGATCAAAGATGTGAAGTGGCTCGGGCAGGGTACCATTTACCCCGACGTCATTGAATCCGTTTCGGTGAAAGGTCCTTCGGCCACCATCAAATCGCACCATAATGTAGGCGGGCTACCTGATTTCATGAACCTTAAGGTAGTAGAACCACTCAATACACTATTCAAGGACGAGGTACGGGCTGTGGGCCGTACGCTGGATATTTCTGACAAAATTCTCAGCCGTCACCCTTTCCCCGGACCGGGGCTGGCCATTCGAATTCTGGGCGACGTTACACCGGAGCGTGTAGCTATTTTACAGGAAGTCGATGCTATTTTCATCAACGGACTCAAAAAACATGGACTGTACCATGAAGTATGGCAGGCAGGCACCATGCTGTTACCCATTCAGAGTGTGGGCGTGATGGGCGACGAACGTACTTACGAACGCGTGGTGGCATTACGGGCCGTCACCTCGGTCGACGGGATGACCGCCGACTGGGCACACCTACCCTACGAGTTTCTGGCTGAGATTTCCAACGACATTATCAACCGCGTCAAGGGAGTCAATCGCGTGGTGTACGATATTTCCTCTAAACCGCCCGCCACCATCGAGTGGGA
>JBBRDE010000325.1:0-5813 GCA_038204185.1 Cytophagales bacterium | reverse complement strand
TTATACATTAAGTTTGGCGACAGACTACGCGTTGATGAACAAGCTTTCATCGGAAATTAAGGGAAGTGACACAGTTCAATTTACACTCCCTATCATAAATAATAATACGAGAAGGCAATAACTACTACCACTAATAATATTATAAAGCCAAGTATTCCTATCCAACTTCGTCCTTGGCCCAGGGGTAGCTTCTTGGGTTCAGGGTAATTCGCGTATTTGCCATTCATGAGTTTTTTTCGAACAACCAATCCAATAACTCCACCTATAAAGCCGAGTATGACAAGAGTTAACGCTAAGCGGCCCGCATAAAAACCAAATATGCGCCCTATATTCACTATTATTGGTACTGTTATTGTCGAAATCGCTGCTATTGTGGAAACTAGATTTACGTGGCCGATTCGTTTTGAAAGAGAATCTTCTGCGTAGTAGGCTATCGGGGCGATAGAATTGGTGTCAGCATAAAAATAAGCATCGGAGCTGTTTGATGCCGCAACTGCAAAATACAAGAGGAAGCAAATGATGTTTTTTTTCACGAGGGTTTATGTTAGAGGTGAATAGTCAAGTTAAAATTCTGATTAGCCATTAATTGACTTAAAGATTGTAGTTGAAAAAGTAAGTCCCTAACCGTTTGATAAAATTTCCGGCCGGATACGAGTAAAGAGGAGGAATCTGAATCCGTGGGGGTACCCAGGTACTACAAGTGCCAAGCTCCTGAAAATCTGAAAGTAGCTTTTGATCTCATCTAAATTTAGAGAAGCCAGAGGCATAGTATTGACCGTTCAAGGGCACTACCGACCCTAGGTAAACTGCGCCATGCCTGTTACAAAATGCCCGTTGCATTTGGGCAAGGGTCCAGGGAGATTTGTAGAAGTAACTGAGTCGGGTAGAAGCTTACTATTAAAAAGATGAAAGTACGAAATACACCAAAAACTTATCAAGCGGTCATCTAATTGAGCGAACGGTCGCCAAAGTATTCATTTTTAGTCCTAGTTTTATAGGCTCCCCTCTCTTCCATGATTCATAGCCCCGCACGCTGACATGAAAAGACCTCTACGTGTACTGCTCCTGTTCGTGTGCTTAGCTCTGATTGAGGCCCAAGCCCAGCCCGTCATTACCTACA
This sequence comes from Cytophagales bacterium, assembly GCA_038204185.1. Lineage (GTDB taxonomy): Bacteria > Bacteroidota > Bacteroidia > Cytophagales > Spirosomataceae > Salmonirosea. The sequence goes on along the minus strand of JBBRDE010000325.1, from coordinate 4,693 downwards.
CCAACCCCGAGGAATTGCTCAGCATGGGCTCCTCTGGAACCTACTTTGTGGACCACACCAATCGCCTTACCTATACCGACGTACTCAAAATCCCCAACGATCAATTCAAGCCCATCGAAGGCAATGCGATCAATCTGGGGTTTGAGCATTCGCGGGTATGGTTGAAGTTCGACCTGCGTAATGCCACGCCGGAGAAGCTTTACGTGATCCTGCTGACCCAGGATATCGATTATATAGATGCCTATCTCAAAGGAAAAGACAGCAACTATTTTGTGGAAACCGGCGCTATGCGCCCGTTCGAACGGCGTCTTCTGGGTATCAACAGCATCGTGCTGGACCTGGGCAGGCAGCCTACCCAGATGCTATTGGGCGTTCGCGATATGAACGGGATGTTGTTACGAATCAAGGTAGGTGCCCTCAAACCCCTCGCCGAGGAGGTGTATCACGAAACGCTGATCAATGCCTTCACCTTCGGCGCCCTGGCCCTGACGCTGGTATTCAGCTTATTCATTTTTTTCTCGCTTGGCGATTCGGTGTATCTGCTCTATGCGACTCACGTATTGTTTCTGTCGTTGGTATTCCTGTCGTTCGAAGGGTACCTGGCCGACTTTTTCTGGCGCGAAATGCCCTTCATGAACAATGGCATCAACACCAGTCTGATCAGGCTGGGTACCCTGTTGACCAGTATCTGGTTTTCGGTCAGCTTTCTCACCATTCGGAGCATATTCCCCAAAGTACACCGGGGATTTATGTTTCTGGGTTGGTTGGCCGTTGCTACCTTTTTGGTAAAGCTCCTTGGTGCGCGTTGGGCCGAGATGGCCTTCAATATCATTACTTTTATCACCTTCGTTAGTTTTTTGGCGGTAGGCTCCTGGATGTACCGCCAGGGATTCCAGTCCGCCCGGTTTTACCTGCTGGGCTGGGGTGTATTCATTATCGAAATACTGGCCATAGACTTGTCGCTGCTGGGGGTACTTTCCTTCGATCATTTTTTTACCTACTACGGGTTCCACATCGGGGCCACCTTTCAGGTCTTGTTCCTGAACATTGCGCTTTTTGACCGGATCCAATCCCTGAAAATAGCCCATAGCGAAGCCAGGGCGCTGGCTTTGGAACGCAGTGCCGAGAATGAGCAACTCCTGGCCGCCCAGGCCCAATTGCTGGAACAAAAGCTCGAACAACCCCAGGCTACCCCCACCCCCGATATGCAGCTGTTGCTGAAAGAGTTTCGGCATCAGCGCCAGAAAGTGCGGAAAATCGCCATTGCCACCATGGAGGGCATCCTGCTGTTTCCGGCGGGTGATATTGTTCGGGTAGAGGCGATGGGTAGCTACGCCTATGTTCATTTTTCCAACAAACAGAAAATCCTGGCCTCGCGGTCGCTAGCCGAATTTGAATCCCAACTCTCCGAAGACCCCAGTTTTTTCAGGGTGCATAAGTCCCATATCATCAATCTGGATTATGTGACAAAATACATTCGTGGCGCGGGCGGCTACGTAGAATTAAACGACGGCAGTAGCGTAGAGGTGTCGCGGCGAAACAAGGCCGATTTTATGAAAACCATGAATCTGGAAGCCTGATGCTGGCGGAAAGGTACCTTTGGGTTGAACCAAAACAGGCAAATTCGAGCGCATTTTACTGACCGTTCGTAGCCGATACCGACCTTAGGTAAACTGAGCCATGCCCGCCACAAACTGTGGGTTGTACGGGGGCGATAGTTCGGGGAAATTTGTAGAAACAATGGTCCTGCAACTTTTTAACCCCGCCTCACGATGAGTACCTCTGCAAACATTTACAGTCTGCTGGCTCCCCTCGCCATCTTCTTTGTGCTGGCTGAGATTGGGTTTTGCCTCTACTACCGAAAAAATCTGATTTCCTTTTCCGAAGCCATTACCAACTACGGAACCACCATCGGCAACCAAACCGTCAACGTACTGGTAGCCGCCGGGGTGTACTTGGGGTATGGCTACCTGTGGGAAAACTACCGGCTGATCGACGACCTTCCCATGACCTGGAATACCTACCTTTTGCTCCTGCTGGGGGTAGACTTTATCTTCTACTGGGTGCACCGCTGGGGACACGAAATCAATATTATGTGGGCGGCCCACTCACCCCACCACAGTGCGCAGGAAATGAACTTCCTGGTAGCCCTGCGGGCCAGCGTCACCCAACGACTGTTCTCGTTTTTCTTTTTCTGGCCGCTGACGATCATCGGATTCCGGCCCTTCGACATTTACCTGATGACGGCCGTCCACCTGTTCATTTCCTTTCTGCACCATACCGAACTGATCCCGAAGCTGTGGCGCTGGATCGAATACATCTTCACGACTCCCTCGCACCACCGGGTGCATCACGGGGTGAATTTCAAGTATCTCGACAAAAACTACGGCGAGTTCCTGATCGTCTGGGATCGGTTGTTCGGCACCTACGAAGAAGAAACCGACAAGGTGATTTACGGCATGTACGGACAGCCGGAAACCTGGAACCCCATCGCGATCAATTTTCACTATTACTACGTGCTGTGGCAGGATGCCCGGCAGGCGACCCTTTGGTGGGATAAAATCAGGATCTGGTTTATGCCGCTGGGCTGGCGGCCTACAAACCTACCTGCGCATCCACCCAAAGAAGAAATCACGGCCCAAAATCAACGCAAAATCAAAACGTTCCGAATCCCCGGCTCGGATCACTACCTTATTTCTGGGGCCGTGTTTGGCACCTTTTTGATGTTGCTGGTCATTAGCCCCAATAGCGGCCTCATTACCTGGGAGCGGGTGGTGGGCAGTCTGCTGCTTTGGCACCTGATTGTCAATTGGTCGGGAATTCTGGAACCAAAGCCGTGGCTGTTCAACTCCGAAATGATTCGCATCCCTCTGACCTGTGGGTGCCTGATTCTGTTTTATGACTTGCCCCACCATCCCTTATGGCTGACCCTGTGCCTACTGTACCATCTTTACAGCTTTATGAGCGTAGCACTATTTTACCGCCCCAGAGGCCAGTTCTGATTTTGCTAAAATCCCTCATCTATCCATTCTATACAACACCTTAACATACTTATCCAATGAAAAATCGATACTGTGTTGCATCGCTGCTCGCCCTGCTGTTTGGAGCCGTCCACGCTCAGCCTACCCAAACCATCCGGGGCCGGGTACTCGACAAAGAAGCCAAATACCCGCTGGTGGGTGTAACGGTACAATTACTTACTTCTGCCGGGCAGCCACAGGGCGACGCCACCGACGCGGAAGGTACCTTCCGCCTTTCTAACGTGGTGGTGGGTCGGCAGACGGTGAAGCTGACGCTGGTGGGCTACAAGGAAGTACTGCTCAACAATATTCTGGTGGACGCCGGAAAAGAAACCATCCTGAACCTGGAAATGGAGGAGGCAGTGACCAACCTGGAAACGGTGACGGTGCGGGCGCGGCGCAACGGCGAGGCGGCCAACGAGATGGCCACCGCCAGCGCGCGGCAGTTTTCGGTGGAAGAAACGGGACGCTTTGCCGGAAGCCGGGGCGAACCGGCCCGCATGGCCTCCAACTTTGCCGGGGTACAGGGGGCCGACGACTCGCGCAACGACATCGTGATCCGGGGCAATTCGCCTTCGGGACTACTCTGGCGGGTAGAGGGCATTTCGATTCCCAACCCCAATCACTTTGCGGAGGCGGGTTCATCGGGCGGTCCGGTGAGTATCATCAACAATAAGTACCTGGCCAATTCAGACTTTTTCACGGGAGCCTTTCCGGCCGAATTCGGCAATACGGTATCGGGTGTGTTTGACCTGAAACTGCGCAATGGCAACAACGAGAAGTACGAGACCGCCGCCCAGTTTGGTTTTCTGGGTACCGAGCTGATCGCCGAAGGGCCTTTTTCCAAAACCGGAAAAGCTTCGTACCTCATCACCGGACGCTACGCCAATTTATGGCTCTTCAAAAAACTTGGAATCGACATAGGTACCCAAGCCACGCCTTCCTACGCCGATGGGTTCATGCGCATGAATTTCCCGCTTAAAAATAAAAACGGGAATTCGGCCGGATCGGTGGCGATATGGGCGCTAGGGGGTACCAGTACCATCAACATTCTGGCCAGTACCCAGGAAGCCGCCGACCGGAATATTTTCGGACAGAACGACCGCGACCAGCACTATTCCAGCAACATGAAGATTGGCGGCATTACATATAGCCGCTCCGTGAATAAAACGCTATTTGTAAAATCTACCCTGGCGGTGTCCAACAATGTACAGGATTCGATGCACGAGTTTCTGTTCCTGCAAAAAGACGAAACCGGTGCGCCGAAGGTAGTGAACAAGCGCTACGCCATCGACTCCATCCGCCCGTTGCTCGATTTCCGGTTTTCCGAAACCAAGTATTCCCTCTCCACTACCCTCAATAAAAAGTGGGGGGCTACCCGGTCGCTGCGGGCGGGTATCAACCTGGATCTGATCCGTTTCAATGCCTACGACAGCGTGCGGATTTTCAATGAGACCGACGCCCGGTGGACGCCCTGGCGGGAGCGGTGGGCCGCCGACGGTACTAGTTTTGCAGTAATCCAGCCCTTTGTCCAGTACAAAGAGTACCTCTCCGAAAATCTGGCGCTGACGGTCGGGCTGACTAGTTTGGTCAATACGATCAACAAAAACAGCAAGTCCTGGATCGAACCCCGGGCGGGGTTGGCGTGGGATTTGCCCCAACGCCAGAAACTC
>JBBRDE010000324.1:0-5825 GCA_038204185.1 Cytophagales bacterium | reverse complement strand
GGTAATTTTCGGCGCGAGGCCAACGCCTTACCGCCAATGTACGATAACAAATCGTGCGTGCGGGCTTTCGATGTGGATCGCGACGGCGACCTGGATCTTTTTGTCGGTGGTCGGGTCGTGGGATTTGCGTATGGAGATATTCCAAATTCGTACCTGCTGATCAACGACGGCAAAGGCTATTTTACCGATAAAACCGACCAACTCGCGCCCCAGCTCCGCAAAGCGGGTATGGTGACCGACGCCGTTTGGGCCGACATCGACGGCGACCGGATTCAGGATTTGGTGGTCGTGGGTGACTGGATGCCGGTGACGGTATTCCTCAACAAAAACGGTAAACTTTCCCCGGATCAAGCTCAAAAATATGGTACCCTACCCGGCTTATGGCAATGTGTAGTGGCCGCCGATTTTGACGGAGACGGCGACACGGATCTTGTGGCAGGAAATTTAGGAGCCAACAACAAATTTCAAAAAACGCCCGAGTCCGGACTCGAAATGTGGGTGAAAGATTTTGACGGGAATAAGGGGCTGGAACAAATACTGGCCTACGGTTCCGGAAATCGCTGGTACCCTGTATCCTCCAAGGATGAGCTAGGCAAGCGCGTTCCATCAATCATCAACAAACGCTTTACCGATTACAAATCCTTTGCCGGAAAAACCATTGATGAAGTTTTCACACCCGAAGAATTGCGGGACGCGCGAAAGCTGAAAGTCCAGAAATTCTAATCAGTGTATCGGGAAAATCGCGGGGGAGAATTTGTTAGCCACGACCTACCCTGGCAGGCACAGGTATCCAAGCTATTTATGCTGGCCGTTGCTGATGTCAATGGGGATGGCCGACCCGATATTTTGGGTGGAGGAAATTATTCCGGGGTGAGCCCCTTCCAGGGCCGGTACGATTCCAGTTATGGATTGGTGCTATTGAATCGGGGCAAAGGTACCTTCCAATCACAATCGCCGATCGATACAGGCTTTCGGCTGGATGGCGAAATTCGGGATATGAAGCGTATTACCATCGCCGGGGTACCTACCTGGGTGGTGGCTCGTAACAAAGGGTCGCTGATTTTTTTGAAGCCGCTGCAAGGTGCCCCGCTAAATCAATAGCTTATTAGCTGTCACCCCGCCGGGGTTTGGAACTTGCTTTCAATGGGAATCCTACTGAGGCACCTCCCCTCTGGGCTATAATTACCAGCCTTTTACTCCGCGATTTCGGCGGCTTCCAGCACGTAGTTCATTTGGTAAATATCGTCGGCATTCAGGCTGAGGGTACCTTTGAAGGTAAGCCGTTCGTCGGTCTTGAACTTGCGGGGGTCTTTCTTAAACTTCAACGCCATCACCGATTCCGGCCCCGCCCCGCCGCAGAAAAAACACGCGCTGTACGGAAAGGCCGATAGCACATACATATTGGCGTCGAGGTCGATGGGCAAAATGTAGCCCGTGATACTCACCTCCTTGCCTTTCAGCTTCTGCACTGCCGGACCAAAGGTAGGGTACAGCATATACACCGATTCGTCGGGGTACCATTTTTTCTTGAAAGTCACATCGCGCAGGGCTTCCCACGTAAGCTTTACGGGAACAGCCGCCGGGGTGAAGGACAAGATCGAGGTAGCCAGAAGCAACAGGATAAGCGTTCGCGGATATTTCATAGGGAAGTTGGGTTGAGCAAATGAGGGCTGAGTAGTACGTAATTCCTTTACGAAACGTACGTTACGAATGATTGTTTTAACAAAAATAAAGCAAATCCCATTCAAAAAGCAAACCTCCTGGCTAGTCTTCGGCTAGGGTTCGGGAGATATTGAGGCGATAGACCCCTAACGAAGGGAGGGCAGCGGCCAGTACCCCAATGAGCAAGGCACCACCCAGTAAGAATAGTTCCTCGGGCAAAATCCCGAACTGACGAAGCGAATAATGTAAATCCTCCTCGGCAGCCCGGCTGAACAGCCACAGCCCGACACGACTCAATAAAATGCCCGCTGTATAGCCCAAAACGGCCAGAAACAAACCTTCCAGTAGGAGTAGCAGAAAAAGCCGCGTTCGGGTCGCGCCCATCGACAGCATCAGGGCCATTTCGTACTTGCGGTCTTTGAGGGAATTATAGAGCGAAACAAATACGCTTGCCCCGGCAATGAGCATAATGACCAAAGCCAGCGCGCGCAACGTATCGATGCCCACGCCCAGCAGCGAAAACAGCCGATTGATTTCGATGCTGGGCAAAGCCGCCTGCATGGACGTGTTGGCATTGATCTGCCGGGGTAGGGTCATCAGCCCCATCGGACTGCGAAACTCAATGAGCGCGCTGGTCACTTCCTTTTCGTCGGCGGCTACGGGCCCAAATTCCGGATCGTGTTCCTGGTGCGCAGGGTCATTCGGTTTGCTACCCACCGGGGGTACCTCAGCGTGCTCGTGGATCGCCCACACGCTGCTGAGGTCGGTCAGAATGAGTTGATCTACGACCGAGCCATTCGATTCGAGAATACCGACCACCCGGTACTTGACCTCCCCGTGTGCACCGCCCGCTTCGTCTAGCCCGTGGGCGCTGGCAAAGGTATCGCCTACCTTCATGCCGGAGGCTTCTGCTACCTTGCTGCCCAGGGTCGCTTCCAGGGTAGTGGAAAATAGCTTCCCAGTGGCCAGTTTTGCCTCAAAATGCTCGACGTAGCGCGGCGTGGTACCCACAATCCGAAAGCCTCGGTAGTTATCGCCCATCGAAAGGGGAATCACCGTTTTGACAAAGGGATTCATTTTGAGCTTATTGACTTCCACCAAAGGCACATTGCCAGTTGGAGCGTCGATCTGATAAATACTCGACAGAATCAGTTGTAGGGGGCTACCCTTGGCTCCCACCACCATGTCGATACCCCGCAGATTGCGCCTGAACTGCGCATCGAGTTGCTTGTTCAGGAGCAGCAGTAGGGAGATGACCCCAATTCCCAGCGTCAGCAGCAGCCCACTGAGAAAGCTACTCAGCTTCTTTTCCCGCAGATTGGCCCAACTGATTTTCAGTAAGTTCATTTTGTCATAAGTAGCTGTTAGCTTATAGCGGCTGGCTAATAGCTTTTTAAAATACTGATTTACAGAATACTTTACATAAATTCAAGGCAAACTACTTCTGCGTTCTCACCTAGAATAGCACTGTTTCTCTTTGTGCCTCTGTGCCTTTTCTGGTGCGCCAGCCCGGCCCTTTGCCTCTCTTTTCAATGCTTAAAATGCCGCACGCCCGTTGTGACCATCGCTACGTCATTGGCATCGCAGTAGGCGATGGATTCTTTGTCGCGGATGGAGCCACCGGGCTGTACCACGGCCGTAATGCCAGCTTCTTTCGCGATTTCGACGCAGTCGGGGAAGGGAAAGAACGCATCGGAAGCCATCACCGCACCATTCAGGTCGAAGCCGAATGCGGCCGCTTTGTCAATGGCCTGGCGCAGGGCGTCCACGCGGGAAGTTTGGCCCGTACCGCTGGCGAGCAACTGGTTTTCTTTGGCTAAAACGATCGTATTCGATTTGGTGTGCTTGCACACTTTCAGCGCAAATTCCAGCGATTTCAGTTCTGCTTCCGTCGGAGCTTTTTCGGTAACGGTCGTCATCTGAACCACCGTTTCGGTCACGTTGTCTTTGTCCTGGGCCAGTACCCCGTTAAGAATGGTTTTGAACATTTCGCCGGGTAGTGTGAGCGGCTTACGTTTCAACAGAATCCGGTTTTTCTTGGATTGTAGAATAGTCAATGCTTCCGCGCTGTACGCGGGCGCAATCAGAATTTCCATGAAGAGCTTATTCAGTTCTTCGGCGGTTTCGGCGTCTACGTTGGTATTGGTTATGACAACGCCACCAAAAGCCGACACCGGATCGCACGCTAAGGCGTTGAGGTAGGCTTCTTTGGACGTTGCCGCTGAGGCGATGCCACAGGCGTTGGTATGCTTGATGATGGCGAAGGTAGGACCCGCGTCCAGAAACTCATCGATCAACCCTACGCAGGCATCCACGTCCACGAGGTTATTGTAAGAAAGTTCTTTACCGTGTATTTTGACAAACATGGCATCCAGATCACCGTAGAAAGTGGCATTCTGGTGGGGGTTTTCGCCGTAGCGGAGGGTTTGGGAGGGCAGCTTTTCAAAATCGCGAACACTGTCTGTAAGGCTGGAATCGCCTTGCAAAAACCACTGATTAATGGCCGTATCGTAGTGCGACGATACACCGAAGGCGGCGGCGGCGTACTTGCGACGGTCGTCTACTTCGGTAGTACCTTCTTTTTGGGTGAGTAGTTGTAACGTATCCGCGTATTGGGTGCGGGAAGAAACGATCAATGTGTCCTTAAAATTCTTGGCGGCGGCGCGGATTAGGGAGATTCCTCCGATGTCGATCTTTTCAATAATATCCGCCGAGCTGGCCCCGGAAGCGACCGTTTCTTCAAAAGGATACAGATCCACCACGACCATATCGAGGGCCGGAATGTTGTATTCCTGCGCCTGCGCCACATCGCCTTCGTCGTCACGGCGGTAGAGGATACCCCCGAAAACGACCGGATGCAACGTTTTGACCCTACCCCCAAAAATCGAAGGGTATCCTGTCAGACTTTCTACCGCCGTCACCGGGAGGCCCAATTCTTCAAGGTAGGTCTGGGTGCCGCCCGTCGAGTAGAGTTTTACGTCATTCTGGTGCAGCAACCGTACAAGCGGTTCGAGGCCTTCCTTGGAATAGACAGAAATAAGGGCGGATTGAATTTTCTTGGACATTTTGAATGAATTGACAGTTGATAGTTACGTAGTCTGGTAGAGTTTTTTTGTACCCCTTAAGACCAAATTCTTATGGTATTCTGGTTAAGCTCAACTACATTGGCGCTTTTAAGTATTTCAAGCAATTGGGCAAATGACACTCGGAATAGGTCGAGCAGCGGTCTATTACGTAGATTACCCGTTGTGATATAGAGTAGCTTGTAGGGTTGTCTTTTGATTAGATAGGTATTAAAAAAATCGCTGTCCTTAGAAATTACAACACGTAACTCGTCCATACTGCGTTCACAAATGTAGCCATCTGGAATCTTTGAGTTTGTAAGTAAAGCGGAAACATGAACGGCATCGTGCCCCTTTTCCAATAGCCAATCGGCAAGAATTTGAGGTAATTGCTCGTCAACTAGGAACTTCATGCTGCTACCGTAATGGATTTAAACTGTGCCAATTGCACAGCATAATCAAGGCAAGCACGAATATCATCAGCTTCCAAGGTAGGGTATTCTTCTATTAATTCTGACCAGGATGCTCCACCCGCCAATAGCTCCAAAATGGTGGTCACTAACAGCCGCGAGCCCCGGATGGTCGGCTTACCGTGGCACACGTTCGGATCAATGGTGATACGTGATGACATTGCGAGTTGATTTTAGTAAAATTGCTCAAAATAGTGGGGTATTAATGAAAATCGATCCACCAATTACACATCAAAGATAAGGCAAACCGAACGAATTAACCCATTATGCAAACTTCAATCGTTCCTGAGTTGACTACCGTACCCCACCACCGGGGCTGGCCTCTGGTGGGGAGTACCTACCCCTTTATCAGCGATCCGCTGGGTTTTCTGCTGCGCTTGCAGGAGCAATACGAACGGCTATCGACCGTGAAGGTACTGGGACGTACGCTGAACATTATCCAGACCGCCGAGGACGCGAAGTACGTTTTGCAGGAAAACAACCGCAATTTCCACAAGAGCGAGGCCTACAAGATTCTGGCTACCTTTCTGGGCAATGGGCTGCTGACCAGCGAAGACGATTTCTGGCGGCGGCAGCGCAAGCTGGCGCAGCCCGCTTTCTATAAACAGCGCCTGGCCCTGATGACCGATAT
>JBBRDE010000323.1:0-5906 GCA_038204185.1 Cytophagales bacterium | reverse complement strand
AGGTAAGCACGGTATCCCCCTCGATAATATGGTACACAATGGAATCGGCGTACACAATGGCCTCGCCCTTCACCCATTGATCGCCCTCGTAGGTTTTGGAAGTTGAGTTAACGCAATGCGCTGTCGCCAGTTTACCGCCGATATCAGCAATGGTACCTGGTGAGCAGAGGTTACCCGTAGCGCGCTTGCCGCTGCCGAGTCCACCCAGAAACTGCATCTCCAGCGATACCGGGAAAGTTTGGTCTTTGCCCAGGCTCCCCGCAGACTGCGAGTGCAGCATCACGCCGCTGTTGCGCACATTCCAGGCATCGCCGCCGGGTAGCTGGTCGCCCAGAAAACGGTATTCAAACCGCAGGCGATAATGCGAAAACGGCTGTTTGTAGTAGATATGTCCGTAACGACCGTCGAAGCGGTCGTAGCCGTCGTACTTTACGCGCATCATGCCGTCTTCGGCCACAAACGTGTTTTTGTAGTTATCGTTCATGGCGTAGCCCGCAATTTTGATGTCCCAGCCGGTTAGGTCTTTGCCGTTGAAGAGTTTAATCCAGTCGGTAGACTTGGGGGCTTTGGATTGGGCGGTAGCGATGGTAGCCACGAGTAGATTGATCAGTAGGATTTTAAAGCAGTTCTTCATGGAAACAGCGATTGATTTTGTTTCCGAGAGAAGGCAATTTTGGAGAAATACTACTTTTAATACCTTTGCCCAGCGGGTATATCTCCTACTCGGGCTGGAAAAGCAAATTGGCTGTTAGGGTTACTCGCTATATGGCTAAGCGCACAAGGAAGCTATCTTAGCGTTATATTTCGGAGTTAAATAAAATCCCAATGCCCCACCTTGCTACCGACCTTATCAAACTCAATAATCTCCAACTAGCCGGGAAAGTGGTCAGCGAGGAGCTGTGGCTGGGCATTCACGGCAGCCGCCGGTCAGGGGTAGGGGTGGAGTTCGAGCAGTACCGCCACTACGAACCCGGTGACGACCCCAAGCGCATCGACTGGAAGTTGTACGCCCGCACGGGCAAGCATCAGGTACGCGAATCGGCTACCGAAAGCAGCCTACACATTCGTTTTCTGCTGGATCTGTCGGGCTCCATGAACTACACCGAGGATACCCTGAGCCGCCTGGACTACGCCCGGATTTTGCTGGCTTCGCTGGCCTACCTGGGCTATCGGCAGGGCGACGCCATGAGCTTGTACGCGTTGCAGGAGGGTACCTTGCAAACGCTGGCGGTTGCGGGCAAGCAGGCCTTTCAGAAGATTCTGTTTGGATTGGAAAAAGCCGAAGCGCAGGGTGCATGGCGCACGGACGTCACCGCTTTCCCGGAGTTTTACGCCCGGCGTAAGGAAATGCTGGTGTTTGTTTCGGATTTGCTACAAGCTGACGAGGAGTGGATTAACTTCATCAAAAGCATCGCCAACCCCCAACGCGAGGTAGTCATTTTCCAGATTCTGGGCGACCAGGAACTGGATTTTGACTTAAAGGGATTCTACCGGTTCCAGGATTTGGAAACGGGCCGCGAAGTACAACTGGACGCCGCCGCCGTGCGCGAAACTTTCCGCCAAAACGCCACGAAGTACCTGGAAGATTTGGACGAAGCCCTGCGCCTGCCGCATGTACATCTGATACGCGCGCGGCTCAGTGATCCGATTGCGGTGGTGCTGCGTGATTTTCTGGCGAAGCGAAAGGTGTAGTTTATAGGGAAGTAGATTTTAGAAAAGAATTATGTTCAGCATCCATTATTCCACGTTGCGTTGATGCAATTCCTCCAACCCGCCCTCCTCTGGGGTACCCTCGCCATCGCCATCCCGCTTGCCCTACACTTCTGGCATCAGAAAAAAGGGACGGTCATTGCCTGGGCGGCTATGCGGTTTCTGTTCGAGAAAAACCAGCAACCTCAGCGCGGTTTGCAGCTGGATCAAATCCTATTGCTGGTTTTGCGCTGCCTGATGCTCTTGCTCCTGGCTTTTTTGCTGAGTGAGCCCGTTATAAAACAATGGGCGCAAACCGGATCAATACAGAAAATCCACCTGGTGCAGCCCCATGCGTTTGTGGTGAATAACTACCGTTTCGAGCTGGAAGAAGCCCGCAAAAACGGCGAGTCCATCTATTGGCTTACTCCGACGCCGCAAACCGCTGACGAACTCCTACCCCCTGCTGGCCCGTCTCCCTGGAATGCGGTAATGCTTCAAAATGCAATCAATCAGGTAGTCGACAAAGGAAAATCGCTGGATTTGTACCTCAAAAATGAGCGAAACCTCACGCAGCTACCTTTCATCCAAACGCCCACCGATTTCCGCCTGCACGCCGTCATCGATACGCTGGGCAAGGCAGTTCGTAATTTCCGAATCGTTTCCAACCAGCAAAAGCTTCACCTCGATGCCAACAATCATCTGCGCGTGAGCGACGCGGACGCTGGGGTACCTTTCGCCGCTCAGCCCGTAGGAGCAGGCCCGCTGATCGCACGACTCGATCTGAAAAATCCGCTGGAACGCAAGACCGCCGAAGCCGCGCTGCGGGCCTTCGCGGAGGTGTACGGGCTGGAACTCAACCTGGAAGAAAAGATACCCCAATCTACCCCGGAGGTAGTCATCACCGATCGCGTTCCTGCCGCGCCGCAGCCTGCCACTTGGTACCTTGTCACGGATCAGGCCGGACTTTCAACCTACCCCAATGTGGTGTATTTTCCCGAAAAACTACTGCCGCAAGCGTCGCCGCTCGTGGCCAGCGGACAGCTACCCGAATGGCTGGGTCAACAGCTGCTGGAACATTGGGAAATTCAGGGCGATCCCGCGCCGATGAGCACTCAGGAATTAGGAACGCTATTCCACCCCACAGCTCTACCTTTGGGAAATCCGGCGGCTGCGACGCAGCAGATTCTTTTTGTCCTCTTGCTGGTTCTGATTATTTTCGAGCGAAGTATTGCCCTGACAAGAAACGCATGAACGAACTCCCCCGCCTGATTGCCTCAGTACGAAACCAACTCTACGCCAACGCCCTGCTGCGTTGTGTGCTGCTGAGTGCGGCGGCTTTCGTGGTAGCTTCTGCACTGACGGATGCCTGGCTGATTCAGGTAGGTGCGGCTATTGTGGCTATGCTAGCGGGTATTTTTATTACCAAAATCTATCAGCCCCAAAAGCCCGAAGCCCTGGCCCTACTCCATCAGCAAGTTCAGGGTACGGAGTATAGTCTCGCCCTGCTGGACAAAGTAAACCTGAACCTGGCCGAGCAGTTGCAGCTGGAACGGCTGTATCAACAGGTGCCCGGACAGGTACCCCCGCGCGTGCTTTTTTCACGGCTTTGGCCCTATGGTGCGCTACTGCTGCTGGCGGTAGGATTACGGGTAGGGGTTTTTTTTTTGGAAGCTAAGCCCGCCGTGACTGAGGAAACAAAAGCCCGTTTTTCTCAAAGCCCGGAAAAAAAGAAGCTCCTTCCGCCAAGTTTGCAAATGGCGAAGGTAGTCATTCGGCCCCCGGCCTACTCGGGGTTACGGGCGACCGAATCCTCGGATTTGAATATAGCCGCGCTGAGCGGTTCCCGACTTACGTGGCGAGTTGAACTCAAAAACGCGGAGGGAATTATCCTGCGGTTGTCCGACGGCAAAACCAGCGATCTAATCTTCAAGAAAAAAGGTACCATCTACGAATACAGCGACCGTCTGCTGCATTCGGGTATTTATAACTTGAAGGCCTACCGGGACGATTCGCTGGTGTACCAATCGGATTTTTACCGCCTGGAAGCCCAGCCCGACCTGCCGCCCAAAATTACGCCCGCGAGCAAGGAACTCTACCGCTACCATCTGCTGAATGACCCTAAGAAAATCTCCGTTTCGGCCAAAATATCGGACGATTTTCGGGTACAAAACGCATTTATCGTCGCCACGCTGGCGCGGGGTTCGGGCGAGAATGTGAAGTTCCGGGAAGTGCAGCTATCCCTGAATCCTGCCTCGTTCAGAGAAGCGAATCTAACCAAGGTACTCGACCTGAAAGCGCTGGACTTTACGCCCGGCGACGAGTTATACTACTATTGGGCCGCTACGGACAACCGGAAGCCGGAGGCGAATTTTACCAAGTCGGATACCTATTTCATTGTCTACCGCGATACGACGCAACTGGAAGAATCTGAACTGGCCACGATGGCTGTGAACCGGATGCCGGAGTACTTCCGCTCGCAGCGGCAGATTATTATTGACACGGAGAAACTGATCGCCAAGCGTAAAAAGCTTCCGGCCAAAGAATTTAACAGTATCTCCAACGAAATCGGTTTTGACCAGAAAGTACTGCGGCTGCGTTACGGGCAGTTTATGGGTGAAGAATTTGAAAGCAATATTGGCGGCGGTGGCCCTCCTGATGACCACACCGAGGGCGGCGGTTCGCTCGAAGGATTCATGCACAAGCACGACACGGAAGAAGAACACGCCGCCGTCGTGGAAGCCCCTTCCCACGACCACGGTGCTGCCACGCCCGCCGAGCAACAGGATCCGCTGGCCGCGCTGATGGAGCAGTACGTCCACGCGCACGATGACGCCGAGATCAATACATTCCACGAACAATCGACCCGCAGCCTGTTGAAAATGGCGCTGGAACAGATGTGGCAGTCGGAGCTACACCTGCGGCTGTACGAGCCCGAAAAAGCGTTACCTTTTGAAAATAAAGCGCTGGAATACCTCAAAACCGCCCAGCAAAAAGCGCGTACCTACGTCAAGAAAAGTGGCTTCGACCCACCGCCGCTGAAAATCAAGGAAACCCGCCTGACGGGCGAACTCGACAAAATCAACCCGCGCTACCAGCAGGAGCGAAGTTACGAGCAGCAGCAATTAGCCCAGAAAGTAGGCCGGGTGCTGGGGTACCTTGAATTAGCCCGATTGACGACCACACAACGCAACGACGTACAGCAGGTAGGTACCCAACTGGCCGAAACGACGATCAACAGCGGGTTAAAAAACTGGGCCGTCCTGGGCGATTTGCAGAAACTGGCGAGCGGTAAAAAACTCACGGCTAAAGAAAAACAGCGAGTAAAAACCTTCCTGCTCCCACTGACCCATCCAACCTGGAAAACGGGTTCTACCTCCCGCAGCGACCCAACGCTGGAAGCGGCTTTCTGGCGACGACTTTTATGATTTCATTCGATTTTTCCGATCCGACCCATTGGCTGATGGCGATTCTGCTGGCGGCATTTTCAGTCATCGTTTTCGGGATTTTGTGGAAAAACAAAACTCTATCGTCGCGCCGGAAGTGGGTGCGGGGCGGGCTGAACGCATTTTTATGGCTGGTGCTGGTAGGGTACCTCTTGCAGCCAACCTGGCCTAAAACCTCCGATTCGGCCCGGGCATTGCTAGTGGGGGAGGAGGTACCTTTAGCCGTGGCCCGTCGCTGGCAGGATAGCCTTGGGCTGAACGAGCGGTTTGGTTCTTCGGAGTTTTTGAAAAAAAAACTCGCCACGCATTTCGATTCGGTGACGCTGCTGGGGCAGGATTTTCCGCCCGATGTGCTGGCGCAGCTTACGTCAGGTACCGTGGACTGGAAACCCTTTTTTTCAGAAAATCAAATCCAAAATATCGCCTGGCAGGGTACCCTGCGCCAGGGCGAAATGCAGCGCATGAGGGGTACCCTGCAATCCACCCAAAAGCAGTGGGTAAAAATCAAATATGCCGGAGAAACGCTGGATAGTACCCAAATTAGCGAAGGGCAAAAATTTTTTTCGCTGACCTTTCCGTCCTTCACCGAAGGACGTACGGCCACGGAACTATTTGTGGGGGATGCTTTCGTGGAGACGCTGCACTTTTTTGTCCGTCCCCGTCCGGTACTGTCCTATCAGTTCGTGCTGGATAGTCCCGATTTTGAAAGTCGTACCCTGGCCGAGTGGCTGGGCCGCCGGGGCCATGCCGTAACCGTGACGACGACGGTTT
>JBBRDE010000322.1:0-5935 GCA_038204185.1 Cytophagales bacterium | reverse complement strand
TCGGGTAGGACGCAGGGGGTACTTTTCTTTTATAAAGCAACCTACTTATTCACTACACCGATTTTCTATGCAACGTATTGCCATGCTGGGCTCCGGGTTTATCGGACGCTTCTACGCCGAATCCATCCAAGGTCAGCGGGGCCGAGACCGCGTGACCGCCATCTACGCCCGCCGGGACGAAAGTGCCAAAAAATTCGCGGATGACTACGGTTGTGATTTCTGGTCGAGCAACATGGAAGAGGTCATCGCCCATCCTGAGGTCACCATGGTGTGCATTGCCCTGCCCAACCATGTTCACGAAGCGGCGGTCATGCTGTGCGCCAAGCATAAGAAGAATGTAGTGTGTACCAAGCCCTTGGGTCGCACCGCCGAGGAAGCACTGCGCATGATGCGGGCCGTGGAAGAGGCGGGCATCTTTGGGGGGTACCTTGAAGATCTGTGCTACACGCCCAAATTCCTGAAATCGATGGAGAGCGTGAAAAGCGGTGCCCTGGGACGCATTCTGTGGGCCAAGTCGCGCGAGGCGCATCCGGGTCCGCACAGTGAGTGGTTCTGGGACATCGAGCAGGCGGGCGGCGGCTGTATCCTGGATCTGGGCTGTCACTGCATCGAAATTTCGCGTAATTTCATTGGCAAAGATGTCAAGCCCGTCGAGGTAATGTGCTGGGCCGATACGCAGGTCAAACCGATCGAAGCCGAAGACCACGCCATTGCTTTGGTGAAATACGAAAACGGCGCCATCGGGCAGTTCGAGACCAGCTGGACGTTCCGGGGCGGCATGGACCTGCGCGACGAAGTGATGGGCACGGAGGGTACTATCTGGATCAATAATTTTCTGCGAACGGGTTTCGAGATGTACACCAGCGGCAAGGGAGCCGACTACGTAGCTGAAAAAGCCGAAAGCAACTCGGGCTGGCTGTTTCCGGTGGGTGACGAGGTCAATGACTTGGGTTACAATCACATGTTTACCGATATGTTCAATGCCGCCGAAAAGGGTGAAGAGGCCGCCGAAACGTTCTATGACGGCTACGTCGTAAACGCCGTGATCGACGCCGCCTACCGCTCGGCCAAAACCAAGCAATGGGAACCCGTACAGCTACCCGTCTGGCGCGGGCAGGAAGGCCTGACCAAGCCCTCCAACTATACCAACTACGACGCTGACCACTACCTCATCAAACAGGAAATGACACACGACGGGCGTAATAAATTGATTCTGAAAGAGAAGGCGAGTGGGAAAATTATTGAAAGAGACTTATAATTGCTATTAGCCGTGGGCCATTTGTCACTGACTTATGAACTTCTAAAACGATGTGCATGACTCCGAGAAACCTCCTAACCAAAAAAATGAAACAGCTCATACTTTTTCTGGCCACTATTCCGGCCTTCGCCCAAAACCCTACCTTTAAGGCCGAGGTCATCGACCCAAAAATCAGTATCGGCTACGGCCTGGCGACGGGCGATGTAGATGGCGACGGACAACTGGACATCCTGCTGGCCGACCAGAAGCAAATCGTTTGGTACGAAAATCCGGGCGGCCCGCGTTCCGGTGGGCCAAACGAACCCTGGAAACGGCATATTATAGCCGCCAACCTCACCGAGCGCGATAACGTGTGCATCACCGCCCGCGACATTGACGGCGATGGAAAGGTAGAGGTAGCCGTGGGTGCCCAATGGAACCCCGGCGATACAAAAAATGCCAAAGAATCGGGCGCAGTGTTTTACCTTATTCCGCCCGAAGACCGCCGGACGCCGTGGGAACCCGTAAAACTTTACCACGAAGTCACCATTCACCGGATGCAATGGGTGCAGGATACCGACCGCAAGTTTCAATTGGTGGTATTACCCCTGCACGGAGCAGGCAATGAAAAGGGAGAAGGTACCCCTGTCAATATGTTGGTGTTTGATGTACCCGAAAACAAGAAGGGCTTGTGGGCCTATCAGTTGGTGGATACAGGTATGCACATGACCCACAATCTGGAACCTATGGAGGTGAAAGGGGCATTCCTGGGTATGGCTGTGGCGGGTAAAGAGGGCGTACAGGTGTTTCTGGACGGTGCCGACGGCTGGGCACCATCGGGCAACTGGATGGTAGTAGGCAATGGGGTGGGTGAAATCCGAACCGGAAAGCTCAAAAACAATCAACTCTTCACCACCGCCATCGAACCCATGCACGGCAACAATCTAGTGGTTTACACCAAAGACAACCGTACTCTCCTGACCGACCGCATGAACCAGGGGCACGCCCTGGTGACAGGCGATTTTCTGGGACTGGGCCGCGATCAGATCGCGATGGGATGGCGCGAGAAAAACACCGCCGAGCAGGTAGGGGTTCGCCTGTATGTATGTACCGATGAAGCCGGAGCCAAGTGGCAGGAGTACGCCCTGGATCAGAAAGTGGATATGGCCGCCGAAGATATGAAAGCGGCTGACCTGGACGGAGACGGGGACCTGGATTTAATAGCGTCCGGCCGCGCCACGCACAATGTGGTAATTTACTGGAATCAACGCTTCTAGCTTCAAGTGAATAGCGCTATTTTAGGAGTAAAAATTAAATCTTCGGTATCCTTTATTACCTAAAAAAGCAACCTAGTAGTTTGGTTAAGTGCTAAATAATGTTAAATTTGTACAAGTTAGTGTGAGTGTTTTGTGACAGGGATTCTCCCCTATTTTTCACCTTTTAAACCTCCATTGCCATGTCCAACTTTCTTTTAACCCCGCTTAGGGGATTGCCCCTTGTACTGCTCTTCTTCGTAAGCCCTTTTCTGATTGCTCAAAAATCCGCCAAACACAACGACGCAATCTCGCTCAGCAAGAATGCCGACCAGAACGTAGCTACCCTCAACGCCTACCTCGATGCGCTGGTGTCGGGTAATATGGCTAAGGCTGGCTCCTACTTGACATCCGACTATCGGGAGTACAGTCCTGGTCACGATGAGCCTTTCACCAGTGAACAGGCCCTGGCCAGTTGGGAAACCAGCGGCCTCCAGCGCACTGCCCAAAACATTACCGACCGCCGCACCGTATCCTTTCAGGAAAAAGCCGGTCCACAGCAAGGAGACTGGGTGATGGGCTGGGGGGTGTACCATTGGAAAGACAAGGCGGGAGGCTCAGACATTGCCATGCCTTACCAGATCACAGCCCGGGTGGACAATGGAAAACTTACAGAAACCCGCTACTATTACGACCGGGCCGCTGCCCGCGACAAGATGGGTTACGTCAGCGTACCGCCCGGTATGGACCCCGATGCGTATATGATCCGAAAGGTACTGGAAGCCGAAACCCAGGCCTGGCTTAATAACGACGGCGAGAAAATGGGTTCCTATTGGGCCGACTTACCTTATGCCGCCCACACCGTCACCGACGAAGGCGGAAAGGCATACGACATAACCGCCACCGAAATTGGGGAAATGGTGGATCGGCTCTCTACCCAAAAACCGAACAAACCCGGTACCACCTTCGCCAATACCAAGTACAACATCCGCCCCAACGGCCACGCGGCCTGGGCTAGTTTTGAGCAAACGTTCCGCTATCCCGACGGGAGGCCTCCGGTTAATAATCTGGAAAGCCGGTATCTCGAAAAAATCGACGGGGAATGGAAAATCTCACACATGATTTCCATTCCCAAACGGTAGTGCATTCGCATCAATATACTTGCACGCACGATTCTCGGTCGGCACGGGGGTAAGTTCCTACCCTTGTGCAGGCCGAGTTTTTTTTGTGGGACTGTGGCCACTCATCCCGTCATTTCCCGGAGATTCAATTTTCCCGAACCGTCCGCCCCAAAAGGATGTTTCATTTAAGATTCTTTATTAGTTTTGTTTTATCAGGTTTGCGGCCATACCCCTGGCAACAAACACCTACCCAATTAACCCCATTGCCTCATGACCCTGATACGAAAAGGCTCTTTTATCCGCCGGGCCAAAGACATCACCATCAGTAGTACGCTGGGCTTGGCCCTTTTGGCCAGCGGCATGTCCCTGCCGGGCTGCTCCAACCAACAAGACGACGAAGCAGCTTATAGCTACGAGGAAACGGTGTACACCAAAGGAATCCGCTCCCACATCAAAGAAACCAAACTGGGTGAGTTTGAGATTACCGATGAAGAAAGCGTCCCCGCCGAAAAGTCCGAGGCCGTAGTGACATACCTGGATGGACGGGTCGAGACGATTAATCCCGAGGCGGCCAAAGCCCTGATTGACGAGGAAATAAAAACCGCTTCCCGGGATAGTACCGTTACGGACAACAACCGCTCCGACGGCTACCACCGCAGCGGCCTGTCCAGCATGTTGCTGTACGGCGGCATGGGATATATGCTGGGTAGCCGCATGAATAATGGCTACATCAATTCGTACCGCGATCGCGGCATGCAAAACGGAGCGAACTCTCGCTTTTACAGCAATCCTTCTACGTACCAGAAATCACAAGGTACCTATAACGATATGCGAGCCTCCCGCACCACCCGCACCGTCAACACCCGTCCTTCGGGTGGACGAAGCGGCTTCTTTGGTCGTTCGGGTGCGCGCAGTGGGGGGTAGGTTTGGGTGAAGGGATTAAAAGTAGAGGTCAAAGGTCAAAAGGTGAATAGGCGTCCGATGCGCAGGATGACTTTTAACCCTCACTTCACTGAAATTATGCGTTTCGCATGACTCCCCTTGTCCGTTCACCATTACCCGTTCATCCTTTACCTAAAAAAAATGATTACGCTTAAAGAAATGCCCCAACATCCCGAAACCGCTCTGCGCTCGGTGGGCTGGGAGTGGATGCTGGGCGAGGATACCCTACCCTACCTGGTGCAAAAGGCTGTGCCCGTGTCGGAAGCGGAAGCTAATGCTTACCACGAAGCCGCCCAATCGCTGTACGATATGTTTGTGGAGGCGGGGCAGTACGCCATCGACCAGCACCTGCTGAAAGAAATGGGTATCCCCGATTCGTTGCACGAGCTGGTTCGGCGATCGTGGGAAGATGACCGCCAAGTACATCTGTACGGACGCTTCGACCTGGCCGGCGGACTGGATGGGCAACCTATCAAACTCATCGAGTTTAACGCCGACACGGCTACCTGTCTGCCTGAAACCGCCGTCGTGCAGTGGGCACATTTGCGGACCAACGGCTTGGACGACAGCCGTCAATTCAATACGCTGTATGAAACCCTGGTGGGGCAGTTCAGCTACCTGCGGGAGGTCAATCCTGACCTTACTCCCAGCCTGCTGCTAACAACTTTACGGGGGTATCCTGAGGATGACACGAATGTGGCCCTGCTGACCGAAGCCGCCCGCGAGGCGGGATTCGACGCGGATTTTTGCTACATGGATGAGGTGGAGTTCTCCGCCGAGGAGGGAATCTTTAAACAAGACCCCGCCGATGGCAATTTCGTGCGCTTCGATTTCTGGTTCAAGCTGGTACCCTGGGAGCATATCGGAGACGAGGAAAGTGAGCTGGCCAGTATCCTGACGCAGCTCGTCACGAACCGCAAAGCCGTTGTTTTGAACCCGGCTTATACCCTACTATTTCAGTCCAAGTATATTTTGAAAATCCTCTGGGATATGTACCCCTACCATCCGCTGCTTTTACAAACGGAGCGGTATGTAATACCTCACAAGCGCTCGGTGAGCAAGGTACTGTTTGGCCGCGAGGGAGCCAATGTGGCTATTTTGGAGAAAGGTGGTGATGTGTTGGAAAAAGTAGATGGGGAATACGGTGCTCAGCGGTGCATCTACCAGGAGTACGTCGATTTTGTGAGCGACGCCGAAGGATTACGTTATCAGGCGGGTGTATTCTATGCCGGTGAACCCTGCGCTTTGGGCTACCGGCGGGGAGGTATGATATTGGACAATACCGCCCAGTTCATAGGCCATGTCATCGAAGGAGGTTCGGCTGATACAGGATTCTAGATTTTTGATCTATTGAATCGACAGTTTTTCATCTCTAATTCTAA
>JBBRDE010000321.1:0-5937 GCA_038204185.1 Cytophagales bacterium | reverse complement strand
TTGCCAATTTGTGAAGGAACTAATCTACTTTTGGCAATTTTTACTTTTTCTACATAATTTTTGTCTACTTTGAGCAGATCAGCGGCGCTAATATAGTAGCTAAATAAGTCCTTAAGAATCTGCATGTCCATGGTTGCACCCGCAGTAATGGTAGTAAAGTAATACATGCCCGTAACTTCGTCATAAAAGTACTCATATCCAGGCCCTTTCGGTGGATTTTCGGGAGAATTTGAAGGGTTGGTTACCAACCATTTGCCATTAGGATGCTCGACTAAAAAGTCCATAAAAAAATCTACCGACCCTTTCACTATTGGGTACATTTCCTTCAAAAATACTTCATCTTTGGTGTAAAGGTAGTGTTCCCACAGGTGTGTGACCAACCAGGCACCTCCGACCGTAAATGTTCCCCAGGTTGGGCCATCCATGGGTGCGGCCACCCGCCATAAATCTGTGTTTTGATGAAAAACCCAACCCGAAGCACCATAATGCTCTTTTGCCACCTGACTTCCCTGGTCAGTAAGCTCCTTAATCATGGTAAAAAGCGGCTCCGACAATTCGGAAAGGTTCGCAGATTCTACCCCCCAATAATTCATTTCAGTATTGATATTCGTCGTGTATTTAGAATCCCAACTGGGATTCATATCCTTATTCCAGATGCCTTGCAAGTTGGTAGGCTGAGTACCCACCCTACTGGAAGAAATGAGCAAGTATCTTCCGAATTGATAGATCAAGGCCGCCAATTGTGGATCTGAGGATGTTTTAATCCGCATCAGCCTTTCATCCGTGGGTAGATAGGAATTTTCAGTAATGGGCAGTTCTAATTTTACCCGATCAAAAAATTGCCGGTAATCATTTACTGCATCGCTTTTAATACGCTCGAAATTCTTTCGGTTCAGTAGATCGAGCTGATTTCTTACTCTTTTTTGTTCATCGCCGCTTACGTCTTTGTAGTTGACAAAGTTGGTGGCAGCAACAAAATAGAGGGTTACGGTGTTGGCATCTTTTACTTGAATTCTCGTGCCTTTAATGGTGGCATTTCCACCTTCTGATTTCACTTTTAACCTTGCCTCAAACCTTAATTTACCTTCGATGCCGAGATAGTCAGCCGACTTGCCTCTTAAAATTAATTCGTCGTTGCCTTCAACATCCATACGGAAGTAGTCCGTGGCATAGTTAGAATGTGCATTGTTCCTTACGCCTCTTAGTTCTGTCTCAAAATTGATCTTACCTTTCTCACTGGAGGTGAGTCGAATAGCTATGGTTTGATCGACCGCAGATGCAAATACTTCACGGGTATACTTCACCCCATCTATCTCATATTGGACATGGGAGATTCCGCTTCCGAGGTCTAACCACCGCTTGTAATTTTTAGCTTCCTCTTTGTTTTCATAAAACAAATATAAGTTGGCAAGCGATTGATATTTTTGTTGCTCCACCGGATACCCCATCAGCTTCCGACCAAAAAGTTTATGAGCTTCAATGGGCTTTCCTTCAAAAATAAATTGTTGGATTTTGGGCAGTGCCTCGTGCCCGCCTTTGACGACGGTGCTGTAAGGGCCGCCGCTCCAATACGTTTCCTCGTTGAGTTGAATTCTCTCTTCTTTAACGCCACCAAAAACCATTGCACCCAAGCGACCATTGCCTAATGGCAAAGCATTTTCCCAAGCAGCGGCAGGTTTGGTATACCACAGCACGTTTGAGGGATCAAAAGATTTGCCGTCGATAGCTTCTGCACTGACTACCTTTACCGCCTGGGGTTGATCCTGAGCATCCGAGTAAATTACGGTAAACGAAAGGAGAAAGATAAAAATTGGGAGTCTCATGGGGCGAATAAGTTTTTCTATTTTAAACTAAATGAAGTGCCCGATTACTTTAAGACCCTATTCCAGTATTTCATCATAGTTTGGCGTAAATGATAAGAGGTGTTTTCCCGTTCATAGATACCATGTGCCCTCATTGGGTACGACATCATATCAAACATTTTATTGTGTTTAATTAACTCATTGGAAAGTCTTTCAAAATTTTGATAGTGTACATTATCATCCGCCGTACCGTGAATAATCATTAGATCACCTTCCAGCTTACGCGCGTGCGTAATGGGGGAGCCTTCAATATAATTTGCCTCATTTTCTTCCAAAAGGCCCATGTAACGTTCCTGATAAATATTATCGTAGAGCCGTTGATCCGATACGAACGAAACTGCCAGTCCGGCGTCATAAATTTCGGGATAGCGGAAAAGGCAATTCATGGTCATCTGACCACCACCACTCCACCCCCACATCCCGATTCGCTCGGTATCGATAAAATCATATTTTTCGAACAGAACTTTTGCCGCTGCCGCCTGATCTTTGGCCGCCAAAATACCGATCTGACCATAGATCGACTTTCTAAAATCTCGACCCCTCGGCGTTTTTGTCCCTCTATTATCGATGCTAACCACAATAAATACTTGCTGCGAAAGGTATTGATGCCATAGATCCCCTCCCTGCCAGGAATCTTGTACGGTAGCTCCCGCCGGCTCACCGTACACGTAAAAAATGAGCGGATACTTTTTATTCTGGTCAAAATTTACTGGTTTAATCATCCAGGAATCAAGAACGACTTCGCCAATATCTAATTTGATAAACTCTTTCTTATTTAGATGTAAGGCCTTCACTTTATTTGCTAGTTTTTCGTTATCGGCCAAAACTCGAATCGGTTGGTGCGATTGAAGATCAATGAGCGAAATATACGGTGGGGTAGTTGTATTCTGAAAGGAGTGGATGGCATATTTTGCATCGGCAGAAATTTGATACTCGTGTTGCCCGGATTGATTGGCTGGGCTTACCCGCTCGGGGAGGCTACTTCCGTCTAATTTACTTCGGTAAAGGTAGCGTTGCGTAAAGTTTTCGGGAGATGCGATATAGTAAACATAACCGCTTACGGGATCAATACAGTTAATTCGGACTACGTCAATTTCTCCTTTGGTAATGGTCGTAAAGTCTTTTCCATCCCGAGATACCCTATAAAGATTCAGCCAGCCATCTTTTTCACTAGTCCACGTAAAATACTGCTCATTTTCCAGCCAGATAATGTTGTCATGAATATCGAGAAATGCTTCGTCGCGATCAACGAAAAGCTTTTTCAATTTCATCGAAGTAGCGTTGCCAATCCAAACAGTATTTTGATTTTGCTTACGGTTGAGTTGCTGAATCATAACTTCGTTAGAATTGGGTATAAAATCCATTCTAGCCAGGTAGTTATTGGTCGGGTCACCGGGAATATCAAACCACTTGCTAGCTCCGCCGGTGGCCGCTACGATCCCTACTTTTACCCTGGAATTGGACGTTCCCACTTTCGGGTAAGGAAGCGGTATGGGCTGCGAATATATGGAATCGACATTATTGATTAGGTAGAACGTACCAATATTTTTGGTATCCGATTGCCAATAAGCAATTTTGCTCCCATCCGGGCTCCATCGGAAGCCGTCGCGACAATCCAATTCTTCTTCGTAAACCCAGTCGAAGGTCCCGTTGATAATAGACTCACTGCCATCTGCGGTGATTTGAGTTATTTTACCCGAGGCAATATCTTCAACGTAAATATTATTCTTGCTGACATACCCCACTCTATCTGCACTTGGTGAAAACTTTGCGAACATCATGGTGGTGCGTTCCACTGACTTTCCGAGTTGAGTCAGTGCTCCTGATTTCAGATCCAAAACCCAATAGTCCCCCCGGGTATTATAACGCCAAACCTTTTTGGTATTCGTAAATAGGAGCAGCTTGGAATCATCAGCAGACCATTCATAACTCTCGATCGGAAGGGGTTTGGTCTCGCCCGAGGGAATTAGTTTATCGGCAGAAACGATAACAGTTCTATCACCGGAAATCGCTTCATATCTGACTATATCTCCGCCATCAACCCCTGTATTTTTCTCTAATGTAGAATAGCCTTTATTATCCTTCATCCACCTGACTGGCCCGAACCTTTCGGCACTGTATGTATCGTTGCGATAGATATCTTCAAGGTTGAGAGCTGTCTGAGAAAACGTTGGGAAAGAAAACAAGAAGAAAGTAAAGACGAGCAGGGCCTTCATGTGAGTCATAAATACAAAGTGGGTTGCGGTAAAAAGTCTAAGATAGCAAAAAAGACGAGGATCGTTGGTCATTTCCTCCGCTTCCGCCAATAATAAGCCGAGCGGGAGACGTTCCTCCGTCGGCCGTTGGTGGGTAAGAATAATACAAATCTTCGACTTGTTGGAGAAAGTACCCGGTTACCATTTCCCGAAAATTTCCGAAGCGCCAGATTCAGCCAGGTACTTCTTTGAAAGCAACCGATCTGATTCCCTAGAATTGGAAGTAAATGAAGGAACCAGTACTTTTTTGGGTGAGTACCAGCACCAGGAGCATAAACGACCAGCCCAGTCCGAGCAGCCACCAGGGCGTCTTTTCGGCTACGGCTACCACCGACCGGTCCCGCATGAGCCAGTGACAGCCTAGTAAGGTGACGGTAACGACCAGTACTTTGTACATATCGATAGTAGCCAGGAGCTTAACCTGGACGGGTATTTGGCCAAACATCGAGAGCAACAGCCGCATAGCGGTATCAAAATTGGGCGCGCGGAAGAAAACCCAGGTAATAGTAACCAGCAGGAAAGTCAGTAGGGCCAGCCCAAACCGTGAAACTGAACGACCAGGCGAAATAGCCGGAAGAAAGGAAGCCTGAGTCATAAACGGCCCGGTTGTGGTTGTAACGGGCACCCTGGGAAGCCGGGCCAACCGATTCCGGAAGAGCCTTTCCAGGCCCAGAAAAATGCCGTGCAGCGCGCCCCAAACCACAAACGTCCAGTTGGCACCGTGCCATAAGCCACCCAGCAGCATCGTTATCATCAGGTTCAGGTACGTGCGGGCGTTGCCGAGGCGGTTGCCACCCAGGGGAATATACAGATAGTCGCGCAGCCAGGTGGAGAGGGTAATGTGCCAGCGGCGCCAGAAATCGGAAAAGCCAATAGCCGCGTAGGGATAGCGGAAGTTATCGGGCAGGACGAAACCCAGGCACAGGGCAACCCCGATGGCGCAGGTGGAATAACCGGCAAAGTCGCAGAAAATCTGACCGGAAAAGGCAAGTACCCCCGCCCAGGCATCCAGCGGATGCAGCGGAAAGGGAACACCAAACACTGAATCAGCCGTTTCTGACAGCATACCATCGGCAATACCTACTTTCATGAAGAGACCCAACGTAAGCAGAAACAAGCCCCAGACAAATTGAGTTTGGGTAGCCCGGTGGGGTTCTTTAAACTGCGGAATCAGTTCGCCGGGCCGTACAATGGGACCCGCCACCAGTTGCGGAAAGAAGGTCACGAACAGGGAGAAATCCAGCAGCGATTTCTCCGGGGCAAACTTCCGGCGGTACACGTCCAGCGTGTAGGAGAGCGTCTGGAACGTATAGAACGAGATACCTATTGGCAAGATAATATCCGCCCGGGCAGGCTGGTACGTGATACCCGCCAGCGAAAGTAGCGCCACGAAGTTATCCATTAGAAAGCCCCCGTACTTAAAAAAGGCCAGCATCCCCAGATTTACGGCCAGACTTACTATCAATAGCCCCTTGCGCTTATACTGATTTTCTTCACGGCCCAACGCCAGGGCTACCAAGTAGTCTACAATAGTCGAAAGCCACAGGAGCAGTACGAAAGGCGGGTTCCAGACGGCGTAAAAAAGGTAGCTGGCCAGCAGCAGATTTAGCTTTTTTACATTCCAGGGCAGGGGCGCGTTGTGCAGCAGCAGAACCACCCCAATGAAGGCGATGAAGGTGTAGGAGTTGAAAACCATGACTAGCGGGAGGATAAAGTGGGAGAAAGGGAATTGGCCAAAGCAAGCGGTGAGCGCGAAACCTTCCAGCCGGTTTCCTGCTCGATGATTTTGATTAAATCGGCGGTGAAAGTACGAGCATCGG
>JBBRDE010000320.1:0-5964 GCA_038204185.1 Cytophagales bacterium | reverse complement strand
TGACGCAAGTTCGGATGTTCATTGACCCACCCGGCCCACCTCCGCAAGGGACATGCAGCTCCACCGCGACAGATCATTGGCCCGAAATCCGTCCCCAAAAAGCCCCGGTAAAATCGAGCTGAAAATCGCCAGTATATACCGGGGCGGGACGGGGCCAAGCCCCTGACCTGGCCAGGGTCTCGGTTGCTTGAAGGAAGCAGTCGAACCCTGGCCAGGCAACGCTCCGCCGCAGCCTGCTACCCTTGCTATGGCACGCACTCCCACCCTATTGAAGGGGTATTTGGATATTCATTAAATCACCCGACCCTTCACCCTAAAGATCAACTCCTCTGCTGCGACGTCTCATTGGGCAGATGCCGCGCTATTGGGGGGATCAGGGCTAAAACATGCCCACATCCCTCCAGTCCCCTGCGGCCCTAATTAGCCGACCACAGCTTGACATCAGTTACTTGATGTGAGCTTCTAACACCTAACTGCGGTAACGCTCATCCATGGTGGACATCACGGTTTCCGTTTGCCCTGACCTGTGAGAACACGGATTGCATTTGCAAGATATTTCAAAAACAATATTATAACGATATAAAAACGGTATAATATTGTTTTTAGTCTTATCTTTGCTATTCATCTTTCAACTGCTATATGCCTAAATTGACCCGATCAGGATTTGAACGCAACGCTAAAGTATTTGAAAAGTCTTGTAATTGGTGCGGGACAACCTATTACGCTAGCCGCTCGACGGCCAAATATTGCTCAAATACTTGCCGTGGCTACTTCAACCAAGCGAAGAATGCTGAGGAAGTAGTTCCTTACGATGAAACTGAAAAGATGATCTCTGCCCTGCTTTCCGAGAACGCCTATCTTAAGGGCCAGCTTCAACGCTACACAGTAGAGAATGAGAAGCTACGCAGACTTGCCGTTCAGCAAACTGACTCAGAATGAAGTTACGCTGTGAACTTATATCCCCCCTACTCTTTCGGGAAAAATCTCCGTTGAAACTCGCTAAACGAAAACGCCGCTGGATTTAAGTTTTTACTGTCTCGCAATGTATTACCTATGTCATAAGCCGTTTTATAAATATCGTCTGCTGGCACTCGTTGAATAATCCGGTTGATCTGTAAATTCGACAATTTCAGCTCAGCAAGTACAGTGTGCAGAGGGACTTTTCCAGGAGCGGTAACCTGAGTACTACTTGGTATAGAACTATCGTCTGCTTTTCCAAAAAGTTGTTGTTGTCGTGAATTAGCATCTGTCTCCTGTTTCAGCAAACCACTCGTAGCAAAGTAGAATCTTATCCCCACTACTCTCCTCCCTTTCTTCTCCAAATCGAAGGTAAAAGCCATGTCACTCTCTTTAAGCTCCTTCTTAGCTACGTTGAGCACCTTTATTTTAAAGTCCTGAAAACGATCATACTTTCCTTTTAGATTGAGGATTTCCCGCAGTTCTTCGATTTCAATATAACGTTGCCCAAATGTCTGGTACTGCTTCAGAAGCCAGTATAGGCGATAACTGTAAAAGCTCTTCAAACGGAAAAGCTGCTTTATTTCGGCTTGAGTGAAATTCCCCGCTAAATTCAGTAGGTACGGTTTCAGCTTATTATTGAACTGCGCAGTGATGGTAGCTTCTCCTTCCTGATAAGCTGCCATGGCCATGAGTGGTAGCACAACGAATTGCTTTCGCAGACTACCATTGCTTCCTTCCACTAATGATTCTATTTGGATAACCTTTTTGCTCATGCTGACACAGGCATCTTTTATCATCTGGTAGGTTTTCCCACCCGTAGCCTTATCCATAAAATCTGATAAGTGAATTTGGCATTCGGAAAATTCTGAATCAGATTTGTTCAATCGACTCATCATCGCAATAAATAGCCGCATCTCGTAAGTCGACATATCGAACTTTGCATTGACTAAGTGATTGTGCTGTGTAGCCTTCTTGGCGATTTTCTTTTCCATTCTTACAAATTTTTCTCAATATAGCGACAAATGAAATATTTTTTCGTCATATCCTCGTCTTAGTTTTTAATTTACCCTCTAATGGTGGACTTTAGTCGTTGTATCCAGATATTTTATCCACATTGGTGGACTTTGGTCGTCATATGATGGAGTTTAGTCTTGTTCAGAGTGGACTCTGGTCGTTGTTCTAGTGGACTCTAGTCGTCTAATTGGTGGACTTTGGTATCCTTGTAAGTGGACTTTAGTCGTTAAATCTACTTATAGTGTACTGGTTTTCAGTTATATATCTCAACCGTAATAGGTAATAAACAAATAAAAAATAAACGTAAAGGCGTACCAAGATTAATAGTAAAAGATTTAACAGGAAAAACAGGCTGCTGAGGTCTTTTACCCTATTTCGTATGATTTTACTAAATAACAATTCAACTATTCAAAGAAACGCTGTTGGATAATGATGGTTTAAGCTGGCGGTGGTGGACTTTAGTCGTCATATAGCCCTCCAAAACCTCTTATTTGAACATTTGATGCCTGATTGAAAATCATTCTAATCCTTTGATTGTTAGTCCAAAAGATAATACAACGACAAAAGTCCACCGTGACCAGTGGACTTTTGTCGTCACATGGCCTCGGCAAAGCATCAAACTAGAATTTTTGTCGTCTTAACTTAGCACTTCCATTGGTGCAGAAACAAATAACGAATCAATACATATAAAATAGTCAATAATCTATGGCACAGGTACTTCAAAACGCTATCTTGATCGCATTTGGGACTTTTGCGCTGACGATCATTGTATTGTTAGGGATTGATACTATAAAATCATTGTTTAAAAAGCCTTCTTGAAGCCAACCTCATGCTCTGACTCCGTAGAAATGAATTTATTCTCAGCTATAAGGATTTCCACAGGATCTTACCGATCTTGAATTGCCCTGACGGCTGACAGACCGCCAGGGCGTGAGTACAAACCTCTTAAAATTTGTTATCACTACTCAAATATAGTAAATCAAGCGCTTTCAATCACGGTTACCAGAAGTTGATAGAATGGTATTAGGTTATTTTCTCAATACCCCATTATTCATAATCTTTTGACTTTCAACAAAGTATCATTGCCTAGCTGAAATCTGAGATGCCTTCCACCGGCTTTCTCATAAATCTCAATTTCCATAATCTTTCCATCAGCCAGCGTACAGTATGGAATGGCAATCACCTTTTCAAGACTTTGTAATCCATTCAGGTGCGTGATACTCATAGGATAATCCATTAAGACGGAGATCTCATTCTCTTGGGCAGCCATTCTTCTGATGTGATTCTTATCCCGAATGAAAACCTTGATAAAGTCTATTTGATAGGGCATTAGGCTCTTGTTTTTCATGTCCAGCTTCAAATACAGGACGTTGTTCTGATCTAAGAATATCCCCCTCAGAAGCACGTTAAGGTCGCTCTTCCGCGCTCCAAGCTGGCGGATAAAATCTTTCCTCACCAACACTTCAAGTGATGACGCTTTAAGCGATTCTTCCAAATAGCTTCCTTCCTCCATCAAATAAGTATTTGGTGAGTTATTAGAACTCTGTCCGATGCCCAATGATTGGGTAGCCAAATCATCGGCTGCTATGTTGTTGGAAATATTGATGTTAAAAACTTCTGGGTTATCATTGTACCGAATTAAAAAGCTGAAAAGACCCCCGTCCTCTGTAAAAACCGTCATATTTGTTTCACCGGGAAAGCCTTTGGCGTCAGACTTCACGCGAAGCACGTTCAGCAGTTTTTCCGGCACTGTAGCGATCACCACGTCGCTTCCAGCGTCAAAATCCTGAATTTTAGACGGAAAAATGATATGCGTTGTCTTGCTGTAGGAAAGCTCGACGGGATAGCTACCTCGCACCGACGCCTTGGCAATCGGGAGAATGAATGGATGAGGTTCTATCTCAATCGGTCTTAAATAGTTTGCTGACCGAATGGCACTATTGGGAATGATCGAATCATTTACAACGGTCTGTGCAATAACCATATGGTCGAACATTACGAATATCCAGAACAATCTTAACGCCCCTATAATGAATCTATATAGTTTCATTTTAATTAGTTTAAAATTCATCGTCGCTTTCATTTTCGTTTAAATCTGTTACTGGTACAGCCGTGCCGGATCGCAATAGTATTTGGTAGTTGGGCCTTATCTGGGCTTTTGGCTGTTGCGTTTTTCTGGTCAAAATATTCTTCCCAGCATTTAGTGCCATCCCGACTCCCTGCGATGCCAATTGGCCGCCAACCTGCTGTCCAACCGAACCACCCACGATATAGCCGGGACTGGCAAGCTGGGTCGAACCCTGAACAATTGAGCTGCTTGCACGCTGTTTTAGCAACATATCTGGCACGTACAAGCCTTTCCGCCCATCGAGGTCGTATGCCTCCATCTGGACATTATAGATGAAGTTATCCATCCGAATTTTACTAACGGTTATGTCTATACGATCACCGTTAATTCGCGAAACACCATACACTAGGGTATTCTTTGGAAGCACGAGCGGTTCGCCTTCGATACCTATGACTGTTTCATCCTGCATACGGATTGCCACCGACGAACCATTGGTAACAGTAATTCCATCCCCGTCGCCGTGAACGACCGCCCGGATCGAACCACTTGTTTTCGTTGGTCGCGTATTTCTCAACTTACGTCCATTGAGTCCGTAAAAAGAATTACCACCTTCCCTGCCATTAGTACCCACAGCAGGATCTTGGTAGGGTTCGACATCGTAGCTTTGCCTTTTTGTCGTTGAATTACTACGGTGTATAACGGCTGTCCTCGCTGGGGCGACTGACGTGCCGACACCCGACTGCCCTTGTTGCTGAATCTGTTTGTCAAGAAGATCAAGAAGTTTCTCATTTGCCATGATTCGCTGTTTTTCCTCTGTACTCATTCTCCCCTGGTCCAGCTGATCCTCTGTGTTGAGTGAGGGATTACGATACATCGCGTCAACCGTACTATTGACATTTCGATTAAAACCCCGCTGTTGCTCGACGCTATTCTCCCACGCACGGTTCTTTTTTTGCTGACTACTCAGTTTCACTTCGTTCGATGTTGTGAAGGTTCCATTTTTTGCATTGGCCCCCATTTCCGCAGCAAGGTCGTTCACTGACTTGTCATTGTTGGAAGCGATTCCCATAGAGGACCCCGCATCTCCATTCAGCATCTTGGAATTAATGTTGGAATTATCGTCGAAGGAAATGCCCAACCCGTTGACATCATTCAGTGGAGTTTCTACCGAGTAATTCCCGTACTTCTTATCTTTTTCCAAATCCTTGACCTTTGCGTCGGGCACTGTCATGGCCAGCTTAAGGTCATCGCTCGTCCCTACTTTTGGTTTTCCAATCCATCCCTGGATATTGCCCATGATCCCTATGGCAATGAGGATAGGTATTGGGAGCAAAACCATGAAAACGTGCTTGGAGGGCTTTGAAAGCTGCTTGGCTTTCTCGGCTTTAATCTCTGTGGTCTTATCCATATTTTATTCAAATGAATGGTAACAGTAAATGGGCGAAGTAGTAGAAAGCAGCTAACCAGATGAGCCCGATCAATACGGAAGTAGTTCGGACCCCAATCCTATGCTGTAGAGAGTTCAGGGCGTTCCCAGTCGATTGAGCCTTTTCTTCTACTGTCTTCCTGATTCCTGCTCCTAGTTCGTATCCCGAAAGCTTGGATTCACTTCTATTCGACTTTCTTCGCTGCCTGTCAGTTCTCATGATGATTACCTTATGGTTTCTTCCTTTGCATCACTACGCTGCGTGATCCGAAAATTCCTGAGCAAGAACCCCTGAGGGTTCACCTCGGATCGGGTGACATCCACCAGTGACGCTTCGGAAGCCAATAGTCGCGTGCTTTTGTTGGTCGCCCTTTCCTGAATGACTTTGAATACGGTTCGTACTTTGTAAGGGTATTTCTTCATATCAACCTCTACGTCTTCTATCACTACTTTCTGGTTAGTGTTGGTCTGGATTAGCTTTTGGTAAAAAGAGTCC
>JBBRDE010000319.1:0-5978 GCA_038204185.1 Cytophagales bacterium | reverse complement strand
CGCCGTAGGCATAGTTGTAAGGCGTGTACAATACCAACGAGTCATAGACGGCCGTCGTGCCCAAATCCAACTGAAAACCGAGCGACATCCTGATGAAGCTAGATGCCGTGATGGTACCGAAAAGCGGATCTACGTAGCGGCCCGCCAGGAAAATATCGGGATTGCTCGTCCGCACCGAATCGGCCAGCACGGTAGACATGCGGACCGTAAGGGTATCGGTAAAAAGGGTTTCAACGGGAGTGAGCGGCGTGACGCCAATGTTGCCGGGAGGATCGCAACTAAATAGCAGGGTGGTCAGAACGACCACCCCGATGGCTTTATTTTTAACTAACCAGGTCGTTATACAGGTTGTAATACGCTTCAGAGAGGTTGTCGTCTTCTTCGACGAGGTCGACACGCTTAGGTGATTCATTCAATAATTGATTTAATTCCTCGCTGTAATCTTCGTCTACTTTCACGACGGCGTCAGCGTACGCGCATCCAAGCTTTATAAATCCTTCGAAATCGGCCGAGCGTAAGTGGGCTAGCGCTTCGTCGCTTACGTCCATCGCTTTGGCTTTTTCCAGCAGATCGGCGTCAAATTTATAACTGAAAGCGTTATTATACACTGTAAAAACGCTTTTTGTGTCTTTAAACATGGGGTCGTTCCGGTACGTGGTCTTCAGGTACATCGGAATCAGAGCGGTCATCCAGTCGTTGCAATGCACGATATCAGGCGCCCAGCCCAGTTTTTTGACGGTTTCGAGCACGCCTTTGCAGAAGAAGATTGCCCGTTCGTCGTTGTCGTCGTAAAAGTTATTTTTCTTGTCAAAGAAAACGGACTTGCGGTGAAAATAGTCTTCGTTATCGATGAAATAAACCTGCAGCTTGGCGTTGGGGATGGAAGCGACCTTAATGACGAGGGGCTTCTCCTCATCGCCGACGGTAATGTTGATGCCTGAGAGACGAACTACTTCGTGAAGACGATTTTTGCGCTCATTAATGAGACCGAATCGGGGAACAAGGATGCGGATTTCGGCGCCGCGCTCCTGCATGGCCTGAGGGAGTTGTCTTACATAGGCGGCCACGTCGGTGGTTTGAAGAAAGGGATTAATTTCACTGGATACATACAAAATTCGCAGTTTGTCCATACAGATACTTGGCGTTTGTGAAAAAAAGATTTGCAAAATTATACAAAAAAAAGCCGAATTTCAATAATTATTTCCAAGTAATTGTAATATTGCAAGCAGTTTGGCTCTTTCCATGCCTTTGGTTTTGCTTTCAAGCCTGAAATCAATAAAGTCCGGGTTTTACCAGTATTCTCGGGCTCGCAACCCTACTTTCGTTTTTTCTCGCTCACCACATGCTGCTTTTTACTTCCCCCGATGCGCTTCGAGCTCACCTAAGAAAAATCCAAAATTCGGATACGACGCTGGGCCTGGTACCCACGATGGGCGCGCTGCATGAGGGACATATCCAACTGGTCAAAAGAGCCGTTGACGAAAATACGTACGCCATCACCAGTATTTTCGTCAATCCGCTCCAATTCAACAATCCCGACGACCTGACGAAGTACCCCCGCACGCTGGACGAAGATTGTGCCCTGCTTGAAGCGGCAGGTTGTGCGCTGGTATTTGCTCCATCGGCGGAGGATATGTATGAGCAGGCCCCCGTGCTGAGGCTGGATTTTGACAATCTGGAACACGTCATGGAAGGTGCCTACCGGCCGGGACATTTCAATGGCGTAGGTATTGTGGTAGCGCGGCTCTTCAACATGGTGCAGCCTGACCGCGCCTACTTTGGGCAGAAAGATCTGCAGCAGGTGGCAGTGATACGGCGATTGGTGGAGGATTTGGCCTTTCCGGTAGCAATCGTGCCGTGCCCCACGGCGCGCGAAGCCGACGGGCTGGCTTTATCGTCCCGTAATCGACGCCTGAGCCTCGAACACCGGGTGATGGCTCCCTCGATGCATAAAAGCCTGGAAGAAGCCAGGACGATGCTATTGGCGGGGTATGCGGTGGAGGAGGCCAAACAGCACGTCAGGACGCAATTCACGCGGTACCCCGATTTTCTGCTGGAATACTTTGAGGTAGCCGACGCGCGCAGTCTGCTACCCGTGGAAACAATACAACCCCAAGGCCAAACCGCCCTTTGTATGGCTGCGCATCTGGGGGGCGTGCGGCTAATTGATAATGTAGTGTTTTAAGAATAAAGCCAGACTACGTGACACGTAGCCTGGCTTTATTTTGGGTCAAAACTATCGGAGGGATATTGTTTGCTTACGCGCACGACTGCCTGCTGGCCCAGGGCATCTACCGCCCGGATCAGATAGAGGCCGGTGGGTAGGGTACCTAATCCGAATTTTACTTCGTTCAATCCTTCCGTTAGAAGTGGGGTGAGCTGCTGGACAGAACGTCCCCTCATATCCAACACATCCAACGTAGCCATTCCCACCACACGGCTGAGTATCTCCACCGTCAAGGCATCCTGCACGGGGTTGGGATAGGCTTTCAGCGAGAGTGATAAGGGTTGTACTGACAACTCCTCCACTCCAAGGCGGGCTGCAGGATTCTGACTGCCACAGCTTCCCAGCTGATCCCCATGGGCCAGGTGGGCCTTCACGGCATCGGGCACGATAAAATCGTCGGTGCTGGCTCGGATGAGTCGAGTTTTTTCGCCGAAAACTATACCTCAAAAGTAGTAGTCAGTCGAAAGGGATTGTTGGTCTATTATGACAAAAGCCTGGTTTGCGGTAAGATATGCTTAGCTTATTGTTGCATGAATGGGAGGGAAGGGTACCTTGAGCAGGGGTAAGTTATTTTGGGGTACGTCTTTTGCCTATTTTTTGTAAAACGGGGTTTGTGGCTTCACATCTAAGATGAATGATTTGGTAGTCGAATAAGAAATTCTGCTCCCCCAGCTTCCTTCGTCTCTACTTTTATTTCGCCTCCATGTGCTTTGATAATATCATAGCTCAATGATAAACCCAGCCCAGTGCCACTTCCGGTAGGCTTGGTCGTGAAAAAAGGTTGATATATCTTGTCTTTGATCGCTTTGGGAATGCCGTTACCGTTGTCTGCTATTGTTATTTCAACCGAATCTTCCCGCTTCCGGGTAATGACTTTTACGGTAGGTCGATAGCCTTCCAAACCTTCTGTTTTCTTTTCGTTTACCGCCTGGAATGCATTGTTGATGATATTCAATAGTACCCGCCCAATATCCTGGGGTACCACCTCAACCAGAGGCAGGCTCTCGTCAAAATCGGTACTGTACTCCGCTTCGAAAGTGCCGTCCTTGGCCCTCAGCCCGTGATAGGCTAGCCGCAGGTACTCGTCGGCCAGGGCGTTGAGGTTGGTCGGCTCTTTGGTGCCGCTGCGGCTACGGCTGTGTTGGAGCATCCCTCGCACGATGGCCTCGGCGCGTTGGCCGTGGTGGTGGATCTTGGCTTCGTTGTCAGCAAGGTCAGTCATGATAGATTCCACCTCCTTTGCATTTCCGCGCCTAAACTCCTCGCGTAGTTCCTCGACGAGTTCCAGGTTCACCTCCGAGTAGTTGTTGACGAAGTTGAGTGGATTCTGGATTTCGTGGGCGATGCCCGCCGTCAGTTCCCCCAGGCTTGCCATTTTTTCGGATTGGATGAGTTGGGCCTGGGTAGCTTTTAATTTATCCAGGGTAGCTTCTACTCTCGCCTTTGCCTCTTCAAGTTGTTTGAAATCTTCGTAGCGGGCATAGGCAATCGAAAAGGCCGAAGCCAGGTTCTGAACCAGGTCAATTTCGGTACTCGTCAATTCATCAGAATTTCCTACGTACAACATTCCCTGCTTGAACGGGATGAAGTTCAGATACAGCGATTCGGGCGGTGTTTCGGCCCCTTGGTACCCCACCTCGTTTTGCAGGCGGTGCTGCTCGACCAGGGATTGCATCCAGGCCACAAACTGTTCCCGATTCCAAAAGGCTTGATACACCGCATTTTTCCGCCAATGTTCTACCACTTTAAGAGTGGTATCATTGATCCCAAAGGGTAAATCCATTACGCCTAACGAATGGCCATCCGGGTTAGAAAGGTAGGAATGAACGATTTGCTGAGCTTCACCCACAATAAAGATCCCGCAGCGGAAAAAAGGTACCCCCAATACAGTAAGCTCATGCCAGACTAAGGGGGTGATGCGCTGTAAATCCTCAGTGGAGCGCATACTCGCTATTTCGCCCCGTACCCTGTCCAGTGATGTTTGCTTGATCGCTTCCCTTGCCTGTGCTTCCGCTTTTTGGAGGTCGAGGAAGCGGGTATAGGTGCCATCGAACACTCCGGAAAACCGTTCTAACAACCGATGTGATTCCTCAGACAGGGGAGTACTGCTGCTCAGAGCCAACATTCCTTTAGAGAAATACGCTGCATAGATAATACGCCGGTCATCTTTTGAAAATGTGGTTGAAAACATTTCCGATTTGACCAATTCATTCCGGTAACGATTATAGGCTTGTATCTCTTCACTGTTCATTTCTACCAGGCAAGATTTCTGCTGTGCTTTCCAACCCATATAAATTTTATTCATTACAAACGGCTCATCAATACTATGCCTGAATGCTTGCTGTAATTGACTTCCCTGGACTGTGGCGAATATTTCCACTACATTATCAGTTTCATTTATGATGCCAATGGTCAGTTGTTCGACCGGCTCTCCTAATTCTTTCATTTGCTGGAAAAGAATCTGAGAGGTTTCATGCAATTCTTCGCTTTTTTGCATAGCCATGGTTCTTGCCCTTACTCTTTCCATTGCCAGCTCAATCTGCGACTCTCTTGTCTGTTTTTCTACTTTTTGCAGGTCTTTAAACCTTGTGTACGCCAGTTCGAAAACCTTTGCGGCACGTAATTGAAGAGTACATGCTTCCGCGTCGGGAGTTTCGTCAGAAATCATAAGTAAGGCACCGCCTAAAAATTTAGAAAAATGATAATACAGCACTTCAGGTAAAATCATCTTTCCTGTTGAATCGTACTCTACTGTAGCTGGAGCGTATTTTTCCAGCACATGATACCAGTCCTCAAGCATCTTACCTTTTGACTCAATGGTGTATGTTTCATCCTGTGAATGGTATTTGCCGGTCATTTCTATTGTCCAGGAAGAAGCATCTTTCGGAACAGAAATATGATCCTGTACCAGTGCTCTTGTGAGATCCTTCAACGGGCGGTAAGAGTACCACACTTCAAAATTGGGTGAGTTTTCACGATAAAGATGAATGATGGAGGATTCAAGATCTTTTTTGCCAAGGTGCGAGAGTTGGTCACGCAAAATATCAGCTACAGAAAATAAATCTTTTGATGAATGCATCGCCATTGCCGCTGAACGGACCCGTTCCAAAGCCACTTCAATAGTGGCTTCTCTTGCCTGATTTTCTGCTTTTTGCAAATCTTCAAACCGTTTGTAGGCATGATGAAAGGCATCTGCGAAGCGTTTCAAGACATGAAGGGTGCCTTCGGAGAAAGGGGTTTCACTAAATGTAAATATGCCTCCTGAGGGAAACATTACGCAATAATAAAAGTGCTTTGCATCGGTATTACTCAATACTTCTTTGGCAAAATCTTCCTGGAAGCCTGTGTTTCCAATAGCCTTATAATAGTCAATTAGATCCATCCCTTCTAGGGTATAACCAAAGGATTTTTGTGCCTTCCAATTGATAAAAATTGCATTCAGTAAAGGGTGACCGCTTAATGGCTCGTCCCCTGATATTCCAATGGTATTGTTAACGTTTGTAGACGTAGTAATCCAGGCTTTAACGCTCCTGTTTACTTCGTTTATTATACCAATACCACACCTCAAAGTCTTTACTTCAAGCTTTTCCAGTTCATTGAATACCGTTGATGCCACCAATGCAAGCTCCTCACTCTTGTGCATGGCTAATGCACGGGAACGCACCCGCTCCAGCGCCGCTTCTACTTCCAGTTCCCGTAACAGTTTAGCAATAAGGTCTGCTTGCTCGTTTAAAGTGATTTGAGCGGGAGT
>JBBRDE010000318.1:0-6027 GCA_038204185.1 Cytophagales bacterium | reverse complement strand
GGATAAATCCTGCTGGTTCGTAGGTGCATAGTCGGTCATGATGCGGCTTTGGTAGTTGTTGTAGCCATAGTACTGAAGCCGCCCGTTTACGACACCCCACTCGTTGGCGGCGATCGGATTATCGGAGTACTTTTTAGTTGACGCTACAAAGTCAGGGTCGTAGGAGGGGTTGCCGAATGTTCTCATGTTAGCCCCGTTGCGAGCCTGCACGAATTCGTAAGGATCAGTAACTACGTCCATGTTGAAGATAGGCTTGGCCAGGGAGAATTGCGAGCCGAAATTTACCTGTACCTTGCCGGCCTTACCACTTTTGGTAGTGACCAGCACTACACCAAAGGCTGCCCTTGCACCGTATACGGCGGCAGCCGAGGCGTCTTTCAGGACGCTGATGCTCTCGATGTCGTTGGGATTGATTCGGTTAAGATCCATCGGTACGTTGTCCACCAGAATGAGTGGGGAACCTCCGTTGATGGACTCATAACCCCGAATATTGAAGGACACATCGCGCGATGGATCCCCGTTTCGCACGCTTACGTTGAGGTTGGGGATCACACCCTGTAGTCCCTCGCCGGCGTTGGCGATGGGTCGGTTTTCGAGGCGCTTGGCGTCGGCCACGCCCACGGCACCGGTCAGGTTGACCTTTTGCTGGGTACCATAACCCACCACCACTACTTCGCTAAGGACTTTGTCTTCAATGGCAAGGCTTACATTGATGGTACTTTGAGTACCCACCAACACTTCTTTGGAACCATAGCCTACAAAGCTGAATACCAAGGTGGTATTGTCGTTGGGAACGTCGAGTTGGAATTTTCCCTCACTGTTGGTGGTGGTACCACGGGTGGTACCTTTGATGACCACGCTTACACCCGGCAACACGCTGGTGGCGTCACGGACGATGCCGGATACCAGCCGCTTGGGGCTTTCGTTGGAGGGAAACAAGGAGCTTGCGAAACCTGCACTGCCGAAGGACGGACTTAATAGCAGGATGGCGAGTACAAATCGAGAAATCGACTTGCACAAAATCCCTGAACGAATGTTGGGATAGTACACTTTTAATTTCATACTTTTGTTTGTTTTGTTAAAAGTTAAAAAGTTGGCAAAACGATACAATCCTCTGTCATTGCTTCCAGAGGCAAGAGATCACATCGGGGGATTTTCTCAGAGTCGGGAATGCTGCAACATTTCCGACTCTTCTTTTTTTTAATTGTTGTCTGATTTCGATAGGCGAGCGTGTTTTAGTGGTACATAGTCATTGCGCTTTTATCCCAAATCCCTTACCGGGAGATTTGATCCTTTATTTCGGTAGTTCGGGCGGTTATTTCCCAGTCTTGAAGTGAAGTTTCGTCGCATTGCAACGCCAGAACTACCTCCCGTGCCTGTAGGACTACCTCGGCCCGGTCCGTATTTTCTTCCAGCCAATTGCTCCACATCCGATAATTTTCCCGGGTTGGGCTAAATACCCAGGCGCGGAAATCAGCATCCCAGATGAAGTCTTCGGAACAAAATTGACGGTAATGGTTCATGCAGAATTAGAGGTTCTGCTTTAATATAGACGCAAGTTTGTGTCTAATACCATTAAAAAATTAAACTTATTTCAGAAAGTCTGGGATAAAAATATAGAATAGTGCTATAATTGACTAGGAATAAATCAATTAGCTTATGTCGGATAGGTAGTCGAAAATCCGACTTACTGAGGGTTTGCGCAACTGCTTCATTGCAATTTGCAGGAGGTTAGAGACGGTCTGAGGAGAAATATTCATCACCGTAGCAATCTGGTCACGGGTGAGTTCCTGGAAGAATTTAAGGTAGATCACTTCCTTTTGGCGTGGTGGGAGTTTTTCAAGCGTATTTTTGAGCCGCTGGCTCATGAGTCGAGTCATTTCGCGCCGGATATACTCCTTCTCCACTGAGAATTTGACATCGAATAGGGTAGGGTGATTTTCGAGCGAAGGGTTGTAAACCAGCGTGGTATTTTGCGAGCGGTGCATCATACGCCGGAGCGAGGCCATCAGGTACGGCTTCACGGGGATATCTGATTTCAGATTTTGCCGCTTTTCCCAGATATAGAGAAACAAATCCTGAATCTTGTCCTTCACAAATTCCTCGTCGTTGGAAAATTTGAGTCCATACACGAATAGCAACCGAAAGTGCGATGCCATTATACTTTCAAAGGCAACGACATTGCCAGCCAGCAGACGGCGCCATACCATCTCCTCGCGGTGGTCGCTTGGTGGTACCAGAAGCTCTTCCATAGCAGTAATATGCGTGTTGGCGAAAGAAGTAGGAGTGGTAAAGAATCTACTTTTTTGAAGTAGGAAAGGTCTAGGTAGGGGATACTGCGCGAGGCATATCGTATAGTTAGACTGCGTTCTTTCCCCTTTGTATCCTTTCCTTTCTTTTTAATGCGCTTCCAGCCAATTGGCACCCGCGCCGATGCCGGTTTCCATTTTCACTTCCATCGGCAGGGCGTTTTGCATGAGTTGTTCTACATTTTCTTTCAGGAAATCCAGCTCGTCGCGATGGGCATCGAAGATGAGTTCGTCATGGACTTGCAAAATCATGCGCGAGCGAAGTTTTTCTTTTTGAATAAAACCGTAAATATTGATCATGGCCAGTTTGATCATATCCGCCGCCGAGCCCTGAATGGGGGCGTTGATGGCATTTCGTTCGGCAAAGCTCCGGTTGGTCTGGTTGCGCGAGTTGATATCAGGCAGGTACCTGCGGCGGCCCAGGATGGTTTCGGCGTACTCGCATTCCCGGGCTTTCTGAATCGTGTCGTCCATGTACTGCTTCACGGCGGGGAATTCCTCAAAGTAGGCCTTGATGATTTCACCGGCTTCCGTGCGCGAGACCCCTATATTGCGGGCCAAACCAAAGGCAGAAATCCCGTAGATAATGCCAAAATTGACCGACTTCGCCTGCCGTCGCATGTCGGACGTGACGCCTTCCAGGGGTACTTTGAATACCTTGCTGGCCGTGGTGGCGTGGATATCACGCCCCTGGTTGAAGGCTTCGATCATGCTGGGGTCGCCACTGAACGCGGCCATAATGCGCAGCTCGATCTGGGAATAGTCGGCCGAGAGAATCACGTACTCCTCCGAGCGGGGTACAAAGGCTTTCCGAATCTCGCGTCCGCGAATGGTGCGGATGGGGATATTCTGTAAGTTGGGATTGGTCGAACTCAGCCGCCCCGTGGCGGTTACGGCCTGATTGTAGGAGGTATGAATCCGACCCGTTTGGGGATTAATCAGCAGGGGTAGGGCATCGACGTAAGTGCACTTTAACTTTTGAAGTTCGCGGTAGTCCAGAATTTTCCGGGCGATTTCGTGCTCACTTTCCAGATCCGAAAGAATATCCTCCCCCGTTGCGTACTGTCCGGTTTTGGTCTTTTTCGGGTTTTTGATCAACTGCATTTTATCAAACAAAACCTCCCCCAGCTGTTTGGGGGAATTCAGATTGAACTCCGTACCCGCCGAAGCAAAAATGTCCGTTTCCAGAACGCGAATGTCGTTTTCCAATTCCTTCGAGATGGCGGCTAACGATTCGGTATCTACCCGGACACCTTCGGTTTCCATGCTCGTCAGTACGTGTACCAGCGGCATTTCTACTCCTTCAAATAGTCTAACGGCCTGTTTGGTAGCTAACTCGGGTACCAGAATGTGGTGCAGTTGCAAGGTAATGTCTGCATCTTCCCCGGCGTATTCCGTGACATCGGCGATCGGTACATCGCGCATAGTACCCTGCTTAACACCCTTCTTGCCGATTAGCTCCTCAATGGGAACGGGCTGGTAGTGGAGGTACTGTTCGGCCAGGCGGTCCATGCCGTGGCGTTTTTCGGGTTCCAGGAGGTAGTGGGCCAGCATGGTGTCGGCTAGTTTCCCACCTACCTGCAGCCCGTATTTGCCCAGGACCATCAAATCGTATTTCAGGTTTTGGCCGATTTTCATAATCGAGTCGCTTTCCAAAACGGGACGGAATATATCTACGATTCGCTGTGCAACCTCGCGGTCGGCGGGAACGGGAACG
Source organism: Cytophagales bacterium (assembly GCA_038204185.1). Taxonomy (GTDB): domain Bacteria; phylum Bacteroidota; class Bacteroidia; order Cytophagales; family Spirosomataceae; genus Salmonirosea. The sequence continues at coordinate 2,001 of JBBRDE010000318.1, read as the reverse complement.
TAAAAGGCCTCCCCCGCTCGGTAGGCAAAAGCAAAACCTACCAGTTGGGCTTGCAGGGCGTCCAGGGAGTCGGTTTCGGTATCAAAACAAAAAGCCTCCTGCTGGGCCAGGTAGTAAGCCAGGCTTTCCATCAGCTCGGGGGTGTCTACAGTCTGATAGGTATGGTAGGTGTTAGCGATGGTACGGAATGAGGCGGGTGCCAACTCCGGCTCATAGCTGGTCGTGGAGCTTTCAAAGGACGCAATGTCCGGGTTCGAATCGGTACTCGCACCAAACAGATCGAGTTGTCCCGCCTTACTTTTGCCGGAAGACCGGGCTGGTGCGGTGGTCGGCTCTTCGCCGAGCACCCGCTTACGTAGCGTTCGGAATTCGAGTTCGTCAAATAGCGTGTTGATTTGATCCCGGTCGGGCTCTTCGCACCGTAGCGCGTCCGGATTGAATTCGATGGGTGCATTGATTTCAATGGTAGCTAACTGCTTAGACAGGATGGCCTTATCGCTATTCTGCCGGATTCGTTCGCCTAGTTTGCCCGAAATCTCGCCCGCGTGGGCAATCATGTTTTCAATATTGCCGTACTGGGCGATCAGTTTGATGGCCGTTTTTTCGCCTACACCGGGTACGCCGGGAATATTATCGACAGCATCGCCCATCAGGCCCAGAATATCGGTCACTTGGTCGATCCGCTCGATCTGCCATTTATCCAGAATCTCAGATACCCCTAGTTTTTCTACCCCTTTGCCCATAAAGGCGGGCTTGTACATGTACACGTGCTCTTCCACCAACTGGCCGTAATCCTTATCGGGAGTCATCATGAATACTTCAAAGCCCTGCTCCGAAGCCCGCTTGGCCAGGGTACCTATCACATCGTCAGCCTCGTAGCCATCCAGGTGCAGACAGGGGATGTTAAGAGCCTTAACGAGCCTTTTGACGTACGGGATGGCCAGGGTGATATCCTCCGGCTGGGCTTCACGCTGTGCTTTGTAGGCTTCGTACTGCGCGTGCCGGAAAGTAGGTTTGGGTGTGTCGAACACTACGCCTATGTGCGTGGGGTTTTCTTTTTTGAGTACTTCCAGCAGGGTATTAGTGAAGCCAAAAACCGCGCTGGTGTTCAGGCCGGTGGAGGTAATTCGGGGCGCTTTGATGAAAGCAAAATGAGCCCGATAGATGAGGGCAAAGGCATCCAGTAGAAAAAGAGTTTGGGTCGGTCGGGCCATGAGTCGGGGCTAGGATACTTGAAAATGAATGCCAAAGAAAGGAAATGAATCGGGGTACGGGATTATGTTTCAAAGATACTAGCTCACACCAAAAGAACGGCAAACGCAGCAAAAACTACCCAGTCACTAAGCGCTAATAATGCAGCGTTTCTTGGTAATGTCTCTCCTAATCAGGATATTCGGGCCAAAATTCACAATGATGGAAAAAATGCACGAACTAAGAAGAAGAATAGAAGGAATCCGACTGAGCAGTCTGCGGTACTGCTTTGTGCTACTGCTGGCGATGACGGGTATGAGTGCGTGCGAAGGGCCGGAAGGGCCTATTGGACCGGCGGGATCGTCCGGGTCGCAGGGTCCCGTTGGGGCACAAGGACCACAGGGGGCCACTGGAACCGCGAATGTAATATATTCCGCCTGGACAAAAGCCGGTACGTGGACGAAGATCAATGTGTTCGGAGTCGATCGGTTTTATGCCGAATTTCAGGCCGACCGTCTTTCGCAGGAAATTCTGGACCGGGGTGTGGTACTGGTGTACGCCAAACTTGAAACCGACAATAATCAGGTGCGTCAGCTGCCGGTTGTCGTGTACGCCCAGTTTACCGAAGATATCATTGATTTTTCACTCAATCTTAGTAAAGTACGGGTTTGGTCTACTCCGGTCAGGGGGCCGGCGCTACCCGTGACACCCTCCCCCAATCATACCTTCCGTTACGTGCTCATACCGGGCGGACAGGCCGGGCGGATGAGCTACGAAACGCTTACCTACACGGAGGCAAAAGAGCTGTTT
>JBBRDE010000317.1:0-6030 GCA_038204185.1 Cytophagales bacterium | reverse complement strand
AGATCGGATTCGTCTGCATGGCTACCAGGTTCGTGACCGGCTTATCAACATTGGCTGTGGCTTACATAACCTGCGCGTGAAAAGCCCTTTTAGAGCTTATGCGCCTCGCACAGGCCTGTGGGCGACAACATAGCAAATTTTTAATTATCAAGTTTACTGATAAAGTAAATATTTATGTGGTGAATTTGAGAGTGGCAGGCGTGTATGACGAAGAAGGCAATCCTATTCCTGTTACTTATACTAATTCAAATTCAAACCAGCGTATCTTTGGTTTATGAATTATGCCACCCAAATCGATGAATCCGTCGACTTTCTGCTAGAAGCAGAGAAGAAGCGAGGTAGCGCGCTGGATCGTGACCGTGCCCGGTTCCTACGGCTACTCAAGACAGGCGAGTGCAAGTCCCAGGCCTCAGCTGGGTCGATGCTCGGCCTGTGTGAGCGCCACGCCCAGCGGCTATGGCAGTTCTACCGCCTGCAGGGCTTCGAAGGGCTGATGCACAAGCCCTCGCGGCGCGGATTTGGCAAACTTACCAGCCAGCAAATCAGCCACCTGCGCCAATTCCTGCACGACGACCAAGCGCAGACACTTGAACACATCCAGGCTTACCTCTCAGGCAGCCTCGGTGTGGATTACACCATCGGCGGAGTGAGTGATCTTTGCAAGCGCCTGAAGATCAAGCGTAAGCGTGGGAGACCCATCAACGTCCGCCAGAAACCGGGGGCGGTCGAACTTTTTAAAAAGACTTCGGACAGCTCAGAAGCGCCTTTGCTGACGATGCCATCCTGTTCCATGACGAGTTGAGGGCGGGCACGCGCACCGAGTTGGGCCACAAGTGGACGCCGATGGGACACCGTCCCGTCGCCCCCGTCAAGATAGGCTATGAGAGCACTTACCTGTACCTGACGTGTCCCTTCACGGGCAAGGGCTTTGCAGCCTTCCTGCCCAAACTGAACGCCCCCTGTTTCAGCTGGTTCGTTGGGCAGGTGCAGGGATGCCTCGAGAAGAAGTGTCTCTTCGTGGCCGATGGTGCAACGGCGCATGTCGAAGGGTGCTTCGACGAGCACAAGCTCGCCTTCATCCGACTGCCCGCGGCCTGCCCGGAGCGGTCCGCCGCCGCGGCTGAACCCAGTCGAGCGCTTCTTCAAGGAAGTTCGCAGAGGGCTCAAATCCAGGGTATTCCACACGCTCGAACAGGCTCAGGAACGGATACAGGCCGTCGTTAAGCAAATATCCGAACAGGTAGGAAGAGTCGTCTCGATAACTTGCTTTCCATATCAAAAAAAATACGTCATAGAAAATTTGAATTAGTATAACAAAGAGCAAAGTAAAAACAACCAAACCCTATTACCTTCCCGAAAATTTATGTCGCTTTTGTTTTTCATAACCTGTAGATACGATCTGCATTTTTATGGTATACTTTGTGGAGTTCTTCATCGGAAAATTGTCCCGTAATTTTTTCAAAAGCCCTGGACCAGCTTTCGTAGGAGCCGGCCAGCAGTACCACGGGCCAGTCTCCGGCGAAGGCCAAACGATCCATCCCGAATTTTTCGATGACGTATAGAATATAGGGCTTGATTTTTTCGACCGACCAATCCTTTCCGAAACGGGTAATAATACCCGAAATTTTACAGTTTACGTTGGGCAGTTCCGCTAATTTCTCTATTCCGTTCCGCCATTGCGCAGTATCTGCATCCCCAACGTTCGGGTTGCCTATGTGATCGAGGATAAAAATCGTATTAGGAAATTTTTTGGCCACCTCGACTGCTTCGTCCATAAGTGGCGGCGAGATCAACAGGTCAAAGCTCAGCTTGCGATCAGCCAATGCCTTGAAGCCTGCTAAAAAATCGCTGGAAGTGGCCGCATATTTCGGGAAACCCGCCCGTATGCCCTTAACCAAAGGGAGTTCAAAAAGTTGTTCCAATGCTTTTTCCGTGCCAGGCCCTTGCGTAAGGTCCGCCTTGGCCACGATTCCCGTGATCTTTAGTTCGGATAAGGCCAACTGGCTTACCAGGCTAGCTTCCCTGAGACCCAAACCGGCGTCCGCTCCGCTTTCCATGAAAACTATTTTTCCGATGTTCGAACTTTTGGTACTGGGTATATAATTTATGATTCGTAGCTTTGTTCCATGAATCTTGACTTTGACAAATACAAACTGTTACAATACTGCACCACCGAATCGTGCAAATACCATAACCTAATTGGCTTGGGCAACATATGCACACTAAGCTCAAAAAACAATCAGGTCTACTGTAACGGCTGCAAAAGTCGCTGGGTGATAACCAAAGACACCTTCTTTTACGACCTTCGTAGCGAAAAGGCCTTGATAATAAGTGTATTGAAGGACTTGTCGGAGGGCAAGGGGCAAAGGGCCATCGAGCGAACCACGGGTGTGTGCCTGGCGACCCAAAGACGCTGGCTGCTCAGGGCGGCGAACCACGTTTCTCAGATTAGCGAGTATTTGGAAAGGGACATGCACCTCGACCGGGTTCAGATCGACGAGTTTTGGAGTTTTATTCTAAAAAAAAGAGACTCTTACCTCAGAAGAATGCCAGCAACACTCTGAGGGAATGGGCGACCGCTGGACTTTCGTGGGCGTTCTGCCGGAAAGCAGCTACATCCACACGGTCCACAGCGGTCAGCGCAACCAGGAGCAAGCCAGGTCATTCGTTGAGCAGATCAAGGGAAACAGCGACGGGCGGGCTCCCTTTTTCGAGAGCGACGGATGGTTCTATGAAGAAGTGCTCACAGACGTCTACGGCACGTTGGAGCAGGTTCCCTACAAGGGCATAGGAAGGAAGCCGTTTCCCAGGCAAATGCCTGACCCAGAGTTGAAGTATGCACAAGTTGTCAAAGAACGAGAAAACGGGAAAGTAGTCAATGTGACCACGCGCATCGTATTGGGGGATGAGCTGGAAATCCTTGAGATACTGGCTGAAAGTGAACGCTGCAACACGATTTCCACTGCGTTTGTCGAAAGTCGGAACGGGGCCTTCCGCAAGGACAACAAAAGGCACACGCGCAAGACCAAGTGCCACTCGAAGAGAATCGAGCCTCACGACGCTCACGTTGTTTTCTTGAAATCCGTCTACAATCTGACAAAAGAGAATGAAAAGTTCAAAATATTGGTCAATCCAGACGCTAAGAAGTTTGAAACCAAGTACAAAAGGGTCTCCCCTGCGATAAAACAGGGGCTCGTCAACAGAATTTACCCCTTGGAAGCGCTCCTGATGATGAAGCCCCTAATGTTTGCCATAAATTAAATGTTCAGTGCCGAACTTTTCGTAGCCTCTTTATAATCCTGCAAATCGAAATTACGGTTGATGTTGGGCGAGTTTTTTAACCAACGATAGGATAAATTGTTCATATCGAACAAATGTACGTGGGTATCAGTTTTAGGTATTTTCCCTAGTCGGCCATTCCCATTTTCGTAAGACCACATAGCACTGGGAATACCTAGCACACCTGTTGAAACACTAAGGAGGTTATTGGAGAATGTTCTTCTGTTCATGGGTCGATTCAAGTAAAGATTATCAGTTTGGCTAGAAAAGAAGCCGACCGTTTTCAACTACTGAAAGCGGGTGGTGAACGTAATAGCATGGCTTAGAGAAATGCCAGACTTAACAAAATTGTCGGCAATTGATAAAATCACTCTTCGCTCCCAATCCGACAGAACTACAACAAATTATTCCCTTTCGGCTTATAAAATCGTATATTTATAAGTACTGAAAATCAATTAGTAAATATCTTTTAAAAGTTATATTGCTTATAATCAATCTTTTGAAAAAAAACTATTTACGAAACAATCACCCGAAATGGAATAATTATCCCAGATCGGGTTGGCTTTGGGGGAAATGATGGAGAAGGGTTTTAGTACCGATTTAGTATTGATCAGATGGATATTGACATTGGTAGGTAAGGCCACATAGCCCTATTTTTCGGCCTCTCTGGGGATGCCTTTCTCCCAGGAATAGGTGTGGGGGTTTCCCCCTTCATGTTCGCCAGGGTCAAGGCATCAGGTTACAGTACCTGCTCGGCTCTTTGTCCCGGCCCCATCACGAGTATTCCTTCAAACATTCGTGGGCCGACTGGGGCTGAGAACTGTACAAAGTGATTTATCGTACGCCTGTTTCGTCGGGATAAATGGTGTAGATTTCATCCGCCCATTCTCCAAAACCCGTCAACGAATCCACCCGGGCCATTTCGTTCCAATTGTTGATTAGGGGGCATATCGCCGATGCACCACGATGCGAGCGTCGGAACTTTACAGTATCCCAACCTGGAGGATGACAACTTCATCCGGATTGTTTCCGCAAACGGAGTGCAATTGAATGACTCCGATTTGGTGAAAGTGTATCACAACCTTATTGCCAACTTTTCGGGCAGCGCCGTAAACGGCACGGCGTCCACCAACTGCTCAATGAACTGAAGGCGGCTGACCTCCGAGTATAACCACATCGCCGGCAATATATTCATTGACGGTCGGCCCTCCACCGTCAGTAAGTCGTCAGTTCAGGAGAACAAACTGTATGTGAATACGATACAGCCCAATTTCTTTACGGTTCAGGCATTGAAAACAGCCGGAGAAAGCGAAAGCAGCTTGTTTATATATGCCTCTTGTAAGTTCGTGCCCTCCGTTTTATTATTCGACTGGCAGTCCTATGATTATCTTCCAGCGGTACCTTTGCTTAAAGAAGTTAAGCACGACTTCAAAGGATCAGTGAAAAAAACGTTACGGTACCAGGCCCTTCGGTGACCTTACCAAAAGCTATTGGAGTTTGCTGAAAGAATAAGTAGGTGGTGCTGACTTTTCTTATGTTTTTGGTGATGGGTATTCTGTATGAGGGTCCGGTTTATGGACGTAGTAAACCGGCTTAACTATGGTGCTCCCCAAATAGGTAAGCCGACATCCATACGTGGCAATACGGATTCATCAGGCAAAGGGCCAATCCCATTATCTTTATAGCTTGTTGCCTAACCTCGCCGAAATCTGCGTCGCTGCCGCTCTCAACGCCTTTACGATTTCCCGCTCCTTCTCGTCGCTCCACCGAAATTCCGGTAAAAAGACGCTTAACCCGGCTATTACATCACCCTTTGAAAAAACGGGAACCGCAGACCCGCGCACGTGGCGGTCTTTGGAATGGGTAAATACGATTTCTTCCCGGCGAATAGCGACTAACTCGGTTTTCAGACTTTCGGTGGTAAAAGCTTTGGGCCAAAGTGATTCGGCGGGTAGCCCATTTTGATCGATAAAGCGTTGTAAGTCCTTATCTTTGAGGTAGGCCAGCAGCAAACGCCCACTGGCGGTTTCGTACACGTTCCGCTCCGAATGCACCCGCACCTGCACCTCCTGCTTGGAATTGACCACGTTTAGGGTATAGCGTTTGTTGTTCCGCAGCACGCCCAGAATACAGGACTCGCTCAGGCGGGCCGTAAGCTCTTCCATAACGTCCTGCGAGGCGTCGATCAATTCCTGCCCGTAGGCAATCTCATTCGTCAGCCGAAAAGCAGCGGGCCCCAGGCGGTAGCCCTTCTTTTTCCCGATATGCTCCAGGTAGCCCCGGTGCACCAGCGTGTTGATGATGTTGGCCGTCGTGGATTGGTTGAGCGCCAGACTTTCCGAAATTTCGGTGAGCGTGATGGCATGGCCATCGCGCCGGGCCACGAGTTCCAGAATATCGAATCCCCGGAAAATGACTTGTACCACTTGCTTGTGTCGGTTTGTATTTACTTCACTATTGTGGGAGTAAAAGTAGGGAAATACCCGGTATCAGACATATATGACTTTCTCTATTTGTAAAAAATGTGAAGTTTTATTTTCTAAAAAGCCTATTTACGGGCTAAAAACAGCGAATAGTCGAATTGAAAATAAAATTATTACTATTCTACTTGCAAGTAATGTAATACCTTTATAATATTGCATTGTCGTAGTATTTATCAACAATATGATAGTATATAAAATGAAAGAAAATTACACCTTACGTAAAAGGCACTACCTCCTGGCCTTTTTGCTGTTCTTTACAGCCCTGGTT
>JBBRDE010000316.1:0-6032 GCA_038204185.1 Cytophagales bacterium | reverse complement strand
GCCCTACGCCCGCAACTGGTTTTTTGGTAGCCACTACTGGTACTTCGGCAGTAGTCCCGACTGGGAATACCGCTACAAATTTGCCCCCTGGGGTACCCAAACCACCGCCCAACTGGCACAGGGACTCGGCATTGCCCTGGTATTGAGCATTATTTCCACCAGAATCGGGCTGGCCTGGGGTCGCTGGATGCAACAAATACAGCGATGAAGAAAGTATTGTTCTATTGTTTACTAGCCCTGCTACCCTTCACCACTCAGGCGCACGTGGGTAGTTCGGGGGTCGTGTTGCAGGGCATGGCGGGTGAGTACCGTATTTTAGTTAACATCCAGCCGCCCGACGTTATTCCGGGTACCGCCAACGTGACCGTGTACGTCGAAAACGGCGGAGCAACCCACGTACAGGCCCGGCCCATCTACTTCCGCTCGGGCGATGAAGGCGCACCTACCTACGACGTACTCCCACTCGTAGCCGGGCAGACCGGACAATTCCAGGGCATTGTCTGGCTGATGGAAAGCGGCTCGTCCAGTGTACAGCTTGACATTGACGGGGACAAAGGCAAGGGTCAGTTTGTGGTACCCGTCGTGGCAGTCTCCACCGCCGAGCGCGACCTTCCCGCTGGGCTGGGATGGACGCTTTCCGCGCTGGGACTACTCCTGCTGGTTCTGCTGGTCACGGTCATCGGAGCCAGCGTCAGCGACGGGGTGCTGCGGGCGGGGCAAAATCTGACAGCCCCCCAAAAAAGAAAGAGGTACCTAAATATGGGAATTGCGCTGGTAGCTTGTTTAGTGATCCTGTTCGGCGGAGGAAGTTGGTGGGATAGCTGGGCCGCTGACTATAAGCGTTATCTGTACAAGCCCCTGAATGCCAATGGCTCAGTTGTCAACCGGGATGGGCAACGACTCTTTCAATTTAAGATCGACTCGACCGACTACAAGTCCAAACGCGGAGCGGGGTACCTCAGCTACCTGGTGCCTGATCACGGCAAACTCATGCACCTCTTTCTGGTGCGGACGCCCGGCCTTGATGCCTTCGCGCACCTGCATCCCGAACGCACCGATTCCACCACATTTCAGGCCTATTTGCCCGATCTCCCCCCTGGAAGGTACCTCGTGTACGGTGACATATTTTCCTACTCAGGTTTTACCGAAACTCTCACGGATACCATCGATATTCCTGAAATGGCGGTTTCTGACAAATCGATCAGGAAAACCGACCCGGAAGATACCTATGTCGTAACGGATCCGCTGAATAACCCCAAACAAGTACCCCTGGATGAAAACGTAGTGATTTGTGGCCAACCCGGTACTCGTACCGTCCTTAAAGATGGCTCCTCCGTAGTGTGGGAGGGGAAAGCCAATCAGGTTTTTGAAGCGGGAAAACCGTATCAATTGAATTTTGAAGTGTTTGCGCCGGATGGTAAACCCGCCCAACTGCAACCCTACCTGGGCATGGCGGGCCACGCGGCGGTCATCCGGTCCGATGGTTCGGTGTATGTCCACCTGCATCCCGTCGGTACCGTGGCGATGGCCGCCGAGCTATCACTCAAAAATCGGATTGCCGATACGGCGCGAGTCTTCAAAAGAGCCGATGCGAAAACCTTCCGCGACAGCATCGACCGCCACGTAGCCGCCCTCAAACAAATGCCCGACAACGAAAGGGAGGCATTTCTAATGCGGGAAATGGGTATGCAAATGAAATCGGATTCTCTGATCCACGCGGGCATGGATCACGGCAGTGCGGTATCGTTTCCCTACGCTTTTCCCAAAGCAGGACAGTACCGTATTTTTCTGCAAATCAAGCGGAACGGTGAGGTACTGACGGGTATTTTCGATGCCCGGGTCACTGATCCCGTTCTTTAAAAATTTCAGCATTCTCTCCGCTCACCGGGCATTTTGTTTGGTAAAAGGAAGGTACTCCTTACATATCCTGATCGAGTAAATTCACAAAAAGGCCCGCTTCGGGCCTTTTTTGGTGGGGTGATGGCATGGTATTTCTGCTAATCTATTGGGTTAAAACCTTAAATTTGGCTATTTCCCTATTTCTTGCACTCTTCACCGAACCCCGACAACTCCATGGCACAAGACCATAACCACGACCACTCCCATACGCACGACGACATAGATCTAATCGAAGCAGGCATCCCGCCCGCCGCCCAGGCCTTTTCGCAGAGAATGGTTTTTGGACAACCCTGGCGGGAGTACCTCCCCGTTTTCAGTAGTTTAATTCTCCTGCTGGGTGGGCTCGCGCTGGACCAATTCGCTGCGGATTGGTTTCGCGATCCGTGGCGGCTGATGTGGTACGTGGTAGCCTACCTGCCCGTCGGTTGGCCGGTATTGAAGCGGGCGTGGAGCCGCATCCTGTACCGCGATGTGTTCACCGAATTTTTTCTGATGAGTGTAGCTACCCTGGGGGCATTCGCCATCCGCGAATACCCCGAAGGCGTGGCGGTCATGCTTTTCTATACGATCGGAGAGCTGTTTCAGGAAGCCGCTGTCCTGCGGGCACGGCACTCCATCAAAGCCCTGCTCGACGTGCGGCCCGACGAGGTGACCGTCGTGCGGGACGGGAAGTACCAGGCCGTGAAAGCAGCTTCTGTCAAGGTAGGCGAAACTGTACAGATCAAGCCGGGCGAAAAGGTAGGGCTGGATGGTACGCTGCGCTACGACAGTGGCTCGTTCGACACCGCTGCGCTCACGGGCGAAAGTGTGCCGCGCACCATCCGGCGGGGCGAGGCTGTGCTGGCGGGCATGATCAACCGGCACTCGCTGGTGGAAATGGAAGTGACCACACCGTTTCAGGATTCCAAGCTGTCGCGCATTCTCAAAATGGTGCAGGAAGCGACCGGCCGCAAGGCCCAAACGCAGGAATTTATTGCCCGCTTTGCCAAAATTTATACACCCATCATCTGCGGACTAGCGGTGGCAATTACGGTGCTACCCTATTTTTTTGTGGATGACTATGTTTTCAGTGACTGGCTATACCGGGGTTTGGTTTTTCTGGTTATAGGTTGTCCGTGCGCGTTGGTGATTTCTATTCCATTGGGATACTTTGGGGGGATCGGGGCTGCTTCACGACACGGAATTTTGTTTAAAGGATCGGTATTTCTGGATCTGGTGACCCAGCTCAAAACCGTCGTAATGGACAAAACAGGTACCATGACCAAGGGTACTTTCTCGGTGCAGGAAGTAAAATCAGTGGGTATAGAAAGCCGGGAACTGGCTCAGCTGACCGCCGCCCTGGAAAGCAAATCGACCCACCCGATTGCCACGGCCATTATTGAATACGCCAAGCGTGGCAATATTCAGACCGGTTTCGTTTCTGAAACAGATGAGGGGGTACCTTACGAATCTTTCTCTGTTCAGGACGTCGAAGAAATCCCCGGCCACGGATTGAAAGGTACCGTGGAAGGGAAAACCATACTGGCGGGCAATGCCAAGCTGTTGAGGAAATTCGACGTAGATTTTGATGAATCATTGACCAAAATCCCCTATACCATCGTGATGACCGCCCTGGATGGAAAATTCTCCGGGTACTTTACCATTGCCGACGAAGTAAAGTCCGACGCGGCGGCGGTAATCCAACGACTTAAAAAAGAAGGCATCCGCACCGTCATGCTCTCAGGCGATAAATCGGCGGTGGTGGAAGAAGTGGCCCGGCAGGTAGGAGTAGACGAATGGCACGGCGACCTGCTGCCCGAAGATAAAGTAACCCAGGTAGAACGGCTCCTACAAACCTTGAAAAGCAACCCAAAAGCAAAGCTGGCTTTCGTCGGCGACGGCGTAAACGATGCTCCCGTCGTGGCTTTGGCCGACGTTGGTATAGCGATGGGCGGGCTGGGATCCGATGCCACGGTCGAAACCGCCGACGTAGTAATTCAGAACGATGAGCCCGCCAAAATAGCCACGGCGATTGCCATTGGCCGCGCCACGCGGCGGATCGTGTGGCAGAATATCACCCTCGCCATGGTGGTGAAGGGTATCGTGCTCATCCTGGGCGCAGGTGGGGTAGCTACCATGTGGGAGGCCGTGTTTGCCGATGTGGGCGTAGCGCTGCTGGCTATCCTGAATGCGGTGCGGGTGCAGAATTTTAGGTTTGAGTAATAAACATATCGCAGACAATGTCCAAAAACGCCGTCTGCTTTGAATGATTTAACTCTATCTATAAACACGATCATTAAAATAGCGAAAATCTGTTGGCCCTCCATTTTACGGGTGAACTCGACAAAAGCAATTACTAGCTATTTCTGCCCATTCAATAGGGCAAGATTCGTCAGCACGGAAAATTCAATCTTTTTTAGAGATGGACAAATTTAAGGGCTGGGAAGGCTGGAATGACCTCAAATTTTGCGTATAGTTTGCTAAGGATCTCAACAAAGTGATAATGGTTGGCAGAAAAGGCTGGTATTAATTCATTATTCAACTCATGAAGCCCCTCACCTGAACCTAAGTTAAGTACTTTTATTGCACTCAGTGGGAACAAGCCCTGTTCTGAGCAGAGAGTTAGCCCTAAAATTCCGCTCGCAAGGCTAAGTCTTATTTTTCACAGTATATATTTTATCCAGATTTTGGTAGAAATCCCCCCTACACCTCACCCTTGTGCCCCATACCCTACGAAACAATCCCCCTTACCTAACCTAATAGGATGGTAGTTTTGCCTTATATTTGTCTTCGAAAAAGTGATATAGACTTTAACCCTTTATCGCCCAATATTCATACTTCTACCTATTTTTCTCCATCATGCCCAAGGTACTTCTCAGCCTTTTCTACGCTTTTCTGATCCTCTACTGGACAAATGTAAAGCAACCCGAGTCGGCCAATACGACTGATTATCAGCGCATAGCGAGTGCCGACTCCTTGCCCAACGCGGCAAAGTGGCCTGCCGAACTCTCGATAACCCACTTCGCCAACTACGAAATCACGCCCAGCCCAGCCTGTCTGGCAGTGGCTCCCACGGGTGAGGTCTTTGTGGGCGTGGACATGATCGGTTCACTGGGTAAAAAGCCCGGCCAGGGTAGTATCGTCAAGCTGGTAGACACCAACAATGACGGTAAAATGGATCAGCATTCCACGTTCGCGATGGTGGACAACCCGCGTGGGATTATTGTCCAGGGTAATCAGGTTTTTGTTCTGCACACCGTTTTTTCCGAAGAAAGCGGTATTGCAGAAGGCATGGACCTGGTGGTTTTTGAAGATAAAAATAACGATGGAAAGGCCGACGGTGCTCCCAAGCCGTTGATTCAGCACATCAGCTCGCCTAAGTTCCTGCAAAGCCGGGGTACCGACCATTCCACCAATGGTATCCGCATGGGCATCGACGGCTGGATTTACATCGCCGTGGGTGATTTTGGCTTCGTCAACGCCGAAGATCGTTCTGGAAAGAAACTCACGCAATTAGGTGGCGGCATCCTGCGTGTCCGGCCCGACGGCACCGAAATGGAAGTGTATACGCACGGGATGCGTAATATTTACGACGTAGCCATCGACCCCTACATGAATATTTTTACGCGGGGCAACACCAACGACGGCGGGGGCTGGAACATCCGGTTTACCCACCAAATTCAATCGGCAGAGTACGGGTACCCGGTACTGTTCAAGCACTTTACCGAAGAAATTATCCCCGCCCTGGTGGACGTTGGAGGTGGTTCCGGCACGGGCGCTCTGTTCATGGACGACCCTACCTGGCCCGAAAAATACAACCACGTGCCCATGATGGCCGACTGGGGCCGTAGCCAATTGTATATTCACCGTGTCACGCCCGATGGACCCAGCTATACCCAGAAAGAAGAGGAGTTTGTGAAGCTTGCGCAAATCACCGATATAGACATCGATGCCTCGGGTCGGGCTTATATGTCGGCCTGGGATGGGGCAGGCTACTCGGGTAATCCAAATAAAGGCTTTGTAGTACGCGCTGTGCCTAAGACCTGGCAGTACAAAGCCTTCCCTGATGTTACAAAACTTTCGGTCGATCAGGTAGTGGCTATTCTAAAATCCGAAAGCGGTGTCGCCCGTCTGGCCGCGCAGCAGGAGCTCCT
>JBBRDE010000315.1:0-6055 GCA_038204185.1 Cytophagales bacterium | reverse complement strand
ACTCGCCATTCTCCCAATAGCGGCCCGGTTGGGTGATTTCACGGCTGTTGATTTCGGGGTTGAAGTTGGTGGCAAAAGCCTTGCCGTGGTCGCCCGCGTTGCAGTCGATGATGTCGAGGTAGTGCATCTCGTCGAAGTGGTGCTTATTCGCGTAGGCCGTGAACACCTGCGTTACACCGGGATCGAAGCCACAGCCCAGCAGGGCCATCAGTCCGGCTTCTTTGAAGCGCTCCTGGTAGGCCCACTGCCAGCTGTATTCAAATTTAGCCACATCCTTAGGCTCGTAGTTAGCGGTATCCATGTAGTGGATTCCGGTGGCCAGACAAGCTTCCATCAGCGTCAAATCCTGGTAGGGTAAGGCTACGTTGATGAGTAGTTTGGGCTGGAACTGCTTGATGAGGATCACCGTTTCGGCCACGATGTCGGCGTCTACCTGGGCGGTTTTTATTTCCACGCCGTGCATTTCCTTGATTTCAGCCGCAATTTTATCACATTTGGCTTTGGTGCGGCTGGCGAGCATGATTTCGCTGAATACCTGGCTATTCATGGCGCACTTGTGGGCTACCACGCTGCCGACGCCTCCGGCTCCTATAATGAGTACTTTGGACATTTTTTTTAGTTGATAGTTGACAATGGACAGTTGAAAATGATGCCGCTGATTAAGCATGGCAACTAGTCAAATTTCTCTTCAATCGGTTAGAAGTTGTTTTTAGCTTTGGCAAAGATAGGGTGCCCGGGGACTTTTTATTAAATAAAAACTAAATCAATTGTCTGCGCATGGAAGTCATTTTGCTGGTTCTGGGGATTATCTGTTTATTGGCTGGCCTCGCGGGTTCCGTGTTGCCGTTGCCGGGGCCAGGGCTGAGTTTTGGCGGACTGCTATTGATTCATTTCAGCCGATTTGCCGATTTCAGTCAGGGGGTGCTTATCACGTTCGGGGTGCTGGCGGCTGTCATCGCGGTACTGGACTACTATATCCCAATCTGGGGTATCAAGCGGTTCGGCGGCACGCGTTATGGTAGCATCGGGGCCATTTTGGGCGGATTGGGGGGCTTGTTTTTTATCCCGGCTATCGGCATTTTCCTGGGTACCTTTCTGGGGGCACTCCTGGGCGAACTGATTGGCAAAGCTACCTTTAAAAATGCCCTACGAGCTGCTTTTGGCTCTTTTCTGGGCTTCCTTTCCGGGGTTTTCGTGCAGATTCTGCTTTGTGTGGCCATGATCGCTTACGCGGCCTACGGAATCTACACAGAGATGTGAAATGCAATGAATTCGACCCATTATTCGTACCTTCTTCACATACAAAGTACCCTTCCGCCTAGATTTTGCCCATGCTCGATACAATTCAGTTTGAGGAAATTTACCACAACCATAAGGTCTTGGTGTACAATCTCGCACTGAGTTATGTCCATAATCAGGAGGATGCTCAGGATATTGCACAGGAGGTTTTTGTGAAAATATACCAGCGATACCAAAGCTACGACGCTGAAAAATCTTCCCTGAAAACCTGGATTTATCAAATCACGATCAACCATTGTCTGGATTTTGTCAAATCCAAAAAATCGGTGAAGCGATTCGGATTCCTTACAAGTCTGTTCAATTCAGAAACCCACGAGCCTATCTCCGAAGCCAGCCATTTCGATCATCCCGGCGTGGCCCTGGAAGATAAAGAGGAGGTAGGACGGCTCTTCGCGATCATCGATACGCTGCCCGATAATCAGCGGACTGTGCTGATTTTGACTAAAATTGAGGATCACTCCGTCAAAGAGGTGGCGGATATTATGGACCTCACTCCCAAGGCCGTGGAGTCGCTGGTCCAGCGCGCCAAACAAAATTTTTCAAAAAAAATTGGACGCACCGAAGGATTTTAAAGTACATCTCGTATAACCTACCATAATACCTGATCATGATGAACCACGACGAACTTGACGGACTAAAAAAAATCAACCGGGTGGATGCGCCGCCCTTTCTGTTGACCCGAATTCAGGGGCGGCTAGAATCATTGAACCAGTCTGTCGAAGCGCCCATACAGTGGAGGTGGTCTTTTGCCGCCGCCGCCATGCTTATTTTGACCCTCAATACGGGTATTTTACTCACTAAGATGAACAACCAACCAGAAAGCAGTATTTCCGAGGTCGTTTCATCCATGCAATTGTCCAACCAAAATAGCTTCTACAATGAGTAAGATCAAACTGTTGACCCTAGCCGTGGTAGGTCTTTTGATCGTTAATGTAGGGTTGCTGACTTTCCTGTTTATAAATAAGCCGATGCGGCCACCCGGCCGGGGCGGACAAGGTAACGAAGGCCCCAAGAGGTTCATTATTAAAAAACTGGATTTTGATAAAGAGCAAGTGGCCGCTTATGAGCAATTGATTGATCGCCATCAAGAATCAATGAAAGAGCTGAACGAGGAAATGAGGAATACCAAAAATAATCTGTACGTGACTCTGGCGGGCAATGAGCAGAATAAAAAAGATTCGCTGATAGACCGTTTAGGTGCATTACAGGAAAAAATAGAGACCGTGCATTACAATCACTTTGCGGAAGTAGAAAAACTTTGTCGACCCGATCAGCAAGATGAATTTCGAGTATTAACCAGGGATTTGGCGGACTATTTCACCGGGCCGCGAAATCCGCCGCGGCGACTTTGAGGTACAAGTTGCAAAACATTTATTCCATAGAATCATGATTAGACCAACTGTTTTTTTGACTGCCGTTCTGCTAAGCGTTTCAATATTGTTATGTTGCACGAAAAGCGACGATGATACTGCCATCGACCCGGTTTTGAACAATGGAACCATCCCCGAAGTGTTTAAGAAAATATACGGTGCCACCAGCATCTCTTCCGATGGTACCAACATCACCATCAAATCGAACGGAATGCCGGATCATAAGAGTATTTATTACGCTACTTCGAATGCGCTTTATGAGAATTTTAGCGGTAAAACATTCGGTGACTTTACTTTCCAAAAAAATCCCAATTCGATTGCTTCACAAACGATGACGTTCAAAATTCCTTTGAATCCCAAAGAAGCCGCAAACCATTCGGCCACACCACTTGGGCCTATTGGGGTAGCGTTGAACGGCGTCCCGATTTTCAACCAATACGCGGGCCCGAATCAGCCCCTGACGAACGAAATCACGAGCTTTGACCAGTTTTGGGGACACCCTCAGCAAACGGGACAATACCACTATCACGTCGAGCCCCTCTACCTCACCACCGTAAAAGCCACGAAATCGGCTTTACTGGGCTTTCTGCTGGATGGCTTCCCGGTTTACGGGCCTCAGGAAGATGGCAAAAAAGTAACCAATGCCATGCTCGATGCCTACCACGGCCATGCGCACGTGACGACCGACTATCCTCAGGGGATTTACCATTATCATATTACGGATGCAGACCCTTACATTAATGGCAGTGGGTTTTTCGGCACGGCGGGGACGGTCTCGCGCTAACTTACTTTCTGTTCTGGCATTACTCGTGTTAGAATGCATCGGCTGTTCTCAATCGGTTCGCCGGGAGGATACTGTTTGGCTGGAAAGCACGGACAAAACCCTGCATTTCCAGAATGGTCTGGTGTATCAGGCCAATCAGCCTTTTACGGGGGCGATATTCGCGCGCTATCCGGCTACCCGCGATACGATGGAAGTGACCCGGTACCTGGCCGGAAAGGAAGATGGGATTTGGAAAAAGTACTACGAAACCGGAAAATTGATGGAACAGCGTGAGTACGCCAAAGGAATGAAAGTAGGAGAATACCTGGCCTGGTGGCCGAACGAAAAAAAAAACTTCACTACCGATTTGTCAACGACGAGTATGAAGGTACCTGCCAGGAGTGGAATGAAAACGGGGGGTTGGTGCAGGAAATGAATTATACGAGAGGCCACGAGAGTGGCTCGCAAAAAATGTTTTATGACAATGGCAAAATTCGCTCCAACTATATAATCATCAAGGGGAGACGCTACGGATTGTTGGGTACAAAAAACTGTGTCAATGTGGCGGATAGTATTTTTGTCGATTAGTGTATTTGCTCTTACCGCTATTCTGGGAGCGTGTGTCGGTGAGTCTTCGGAAGTTGAAAACCTTCCCTACTACAATACGCCGGACTTTACACCCGCATTTCTTACCTCGCCTTCCGAAGTCAACGAAAAAATCCCCCATACGATCAGTTCCTTCTCTCTGACCGATCAGAACGGAAATCAGGTCACAGAGAAGACCATCGAAGGTAAAATTCACTTGGCCAATTTCATCTTCACCAGTTGCGGAAGTATCTGTCCGACTATGACGCGGCACCTTAAATTAATTCAGGACGAGTTTAGAAATGATACCGCGGTAGTATTGCTTTCTTATAGCGTCACGCCATGGATAGATACGGTAGAAAAACTTAAAGCGTTTGCTGATAAGAATAAAATAAATTCCCCCAATTGGCATTTACTGACCGGAAACAAAGGCGAGATTTATACCCTCGCTCGACAGTCGTATTTTGCCGAGGAAGATTTAGGATTTACCCGAGATAGTACCGAATTTCTGCATACGGAACATGTCCTATTAATAGATAAGGACAAACGGATCAGGGGTATTTATAACGGCACACTGCAATTGGAAGCCGAACAACTGATAAAAGATATCAAGCAGTTGACCAAGGAATAAATTATCAAAAATGGATTTTAATAAAACCATTACGACTGCATTCTTTACACTTTGTCTGGCGTGTCTCTTTGCTTGCAGGGAGAAAAGCGAAGTGATCGTCGATGAGGTACTAAATTCCGATGCTTCGCCCAATATCGTTCTGATTATCGCCGATGATTTGGGCTGGGATGCTTTCGGAAATTATCCGGGGATTACTAGTACCAAAGCCAGGACGCCGACCCTGGATTCAATGGCAAAGGCAGGGTTGACCTTCACAAACTTTTGGGCTAGTCCCGAATGCGCGCCCACAAGAGCATCTTTGCTTACAGGGAAGTATAGTTTTCGAACGGGCGTAGGTGGCGTTCAAACTCCGCAAACCGCCACGCTTACAGCGGATGAAGTAATTCTTCAAAAGTATATCGAGCAGAAAAATGCCGGGAAATACGGGAGCGCGGTGATTGGCAAATGGCACGTGAGCGGCAACAGCCCTTTGAATGCCCCCGAAAGTTTGGGTGTGCCGTATTTTTCTGGAATCATGCGCGATGGGGTGTCTGATTATTACAATTGGACGCAAACGAGCGGTGGCCAGGAACAAACGATCACGACTTATACCACCACGCACTTTGTAAACCAATCGATTAACTGGATAAAACAACAACAAAAACCTTTCTTTCTTTGGTTGGCATTCAATGCACCGCACACGCCGTTTCATCGCCCGCCGCTGAACTTAATTAAAGACCAGTCGCTGGCCGATAATGCTGCGGAGATCAGGTCAAACCCGTTGCCCTACTACCTGGCTGCTGTCGAGGCCATGGACACCGAGATTGCCCGCCTTTTGGCTTCGATGTCGATGTCGCAGAGAGAAAACACCGTATTCATTTTCATGGGAGATAATGGTACGCCCGGCCAAGTGGCGCAATCCCCTTTTTCATCGCGAATGGCTAAGGGAACGCTGTACCAGGGCGGGATCAATACGCCTTTAATTGTGTGTGGAAAAGGAGTGTCCAGGAAAAACGCTATTGAGAATTCGATCGTTCAGGCGCCTGACTTGTTTGCCACCATCGCGGGCATTGCCGGGACGGGTACTGTATCTTATGAAGACGGAGTGAGCCTGAAATATTTATTTACCGAGAGTAATGTTAAACCAAGGGCTTTCGTGTACAGTGAATTATTTGACAGCACCATTCCCACAAACGACGGGTACGCTATTAGAAATGAAGGTTATAGTTTGATCCAATTAAAGAATGGAGATGAATATTTCTATAATTTAAAAACGGATTCTTTTGAGACGGGAGTGTAAATTGAACTGTGTCACTTCCCTTAATTTCCGATGAAAGCTTGTTCATCAACGCGTAGTCTGTCGCCAAACTTAATGTATAACTGCGACATGGTCAATGCCCAGTTTCTGAGTGGCATCGTCCACTTCTT
>JBBRDE010000314.1:0-6066 GCA_038204185.1 Cytophagales bacterium | reverse complement strand
GGGGCGTTCTTGGCCCCCTCGCCCCCGGTCACCACCAGAATGGTATTCGCCAGGTTGACGGCCGGGATGCAGTTCGCGAAATAGCTGCGAATGTCCTCGGTGAGCGTTGGGTAATGCAGGAGCAGGCCTCCGTCCAGTACGACCAGGGTTTTACGCTGAAATCCGGCTTCCCCAAAACCCCCTATAAAATCAGCCAATACGTGGTTTTTTTGGGAAAAAAGGTATTGGGTAAAAAAGATAGAATACGAGTATTCGATCTGAAAATGTTGCTCAATGGTTTGCATAAAAAAATGACCTCAGGTCACGGCGAAAATTCGGGCTAATTGAATAGAAAAAGGCAACAATAATAATACCACCAGCGCAAGGGGCCAATAGCCGAAAGCCATGCACCAGGCAGCATTCATTACGATCAGCGAAAGGACGCCGGCTTTGACGGCCTTGCCAATTAGTGGGCCAACAGGATTGCTGATTGCGGCCATTAGCGGACGGGCCACCAGCCAAACATGCAAAGCTACCCATGGGATAGTTAAAAGCAAGTTGTGCTGAGTATAGGCTACTAATAGCTGAACCAAGTGCACGGTGGCGTAAAGGAAACCTGCCAGGTACAAGGTTCGACGTTTGCCACCGTGTACCTCGTCTTGGCTGATCATGGTAATGGCACCAATATAGACGATTGGAACAACGCCTAACCACGAATATTGGGGCATGGCAGCAGGTAATACACTGATACCCAGCAGTAGATTTCCGCCCCGACACATACCCATGACCAGCGGGCCGAATATCTTGCTATGCTTCGCGTAACGGTCATACAAAATCACCAGAATCGCGATACTCAGCGCGATGAGGCCGCTGGTAAGCGAGAAGAAACGCGCAGAGAGTACCCCCAGGGCGAGCAGGCTGCCGCCCATGATAGCGGCGTACCGCAGAGGTACCTTACCACTCGGGATGGGGCGTTCGGGCCGTTCGACCGCGTCGAGTTCGGCATCGAAAACATCGTTGAGTACTACGCCACCCCCATAAAGCCCTAGCGTAGATACCATTAAGAGCACAAAGTCGCCCCCTTCCCGAAAGGAATAACCCGCGATGGCCATCCCCGCCAGGATGTCAGCCAGGGCGGTTAAGAGATTGGCCGGACGGGTAAGTTGAAGATACGGTTTAATAGTGGCCATTTAATTGATAAACAGCGATTCTTTGGCAATTCGGGGCTGCTGTCCGCCCCTCAGAATCGTGTTGCCGTTCATTTTCTGACTTTGATCGATCTCCAGTCCGTGGGCAAAATCCGCTTCGTCAATCTGCCCGCTTTGAGCAAATGCGTCAATGGCGTTCTGGTAGGTCACTTTCCGGATCACGTCATCGGGAATCCCCCGCATCTTCATCAGAGCGGCGGTTTTGGGCAATGCCAGCGGATCAGAAATGCCCCAGTCGGCGGCGGAATTGATCATGATCCGTTCAGCGCCGTACTGTTCCACCACTTTCACCATGCGCTCGTTGCCCATTTTGGTGAAAGGATAAATGGTAAACCCTGCATAAAATCCCTGGTCGAGTACACTCCTGACGGTTTCTTCATTGTTGTGGTCGATAATGACCCAGGCCGGATCGAGGCCGTGTTCCAGCGCGATGGACATGCTGCGTTCGGTGCCGTGCTTTTTATCGCGATGTGGCGTATGCACTTGCACGGGAAGTCTGGCCTGCCTGGCCAGTTCAAGCTGGGCACGATAATACTTTTCCTCGGCGGCGGTCTGATCGTCGAAACCAATTTCACCTACCCCCACTACACCTTCTTTGTACAAAAAAAGTGGCAGAATTTCCATCACTTCCTCGGCCAAAGGCTCGTTGTTGGCCTCTCGCGAATTGAGTCCGATGGTGCAGTAGTGTTTAATGCCAAACTGCGACGAGCGGAAGCGCTCCCAGTTGACCAGACTGCTATAATAATCCTTGAAAGAGGCCAGTCCCGTGCGTGGCTGACCCAGCCAGAAGGCGGGTTCGATGAGCGCCACAATGCCCGCATCGAACATGGCCTGATAGTCGTCAGTGGTGCGGGAGGTCATGTGGATGTGCGGATCAAAAAAGCGCATTCCTTTGATCGTGTCGCGGTATTCGTCCCAGGTCAGGTTGCGATGGGTGGGAGATTCCTGATCAGGGGTACCCTGGCTTTCCTCAAAATGCGAGGGATTCGGTTCGTGGTTCTTAGGATTTTGTTGCATAGGTATTGAGATCATTAAATTCCAGATCGGCCCAACTGATTTTTTTTTGCTGTACCTCTTTTTCCAATTCAGGGTACTGAGCCAGCAACGCCTGTGCCGGGGCGGATCCAGCTTGGAAACACGCAAGAGCGGCGGCCCGTTGATCGCTCAAATCACGGCTAGAAAACAAATGCTTCATGTCTTCCAATAACGTAGCGTTAAAGAAGTTAGGCGAAAGTCGCCATACCTCCGGGGCCACGCTGCGACCCGCCGCCCATCGTTCATGGGCAAAGTCAGAGAGCATCCCGGCCAGGGCCGGATTGGCGCGCGCTTCCAGCCCCACGATTTTGTGAAGGGGTTTGTCGTTGAAAATTGTTTTCAGAACCAGCTGATTCCAGGGTGCTTCGGTAAAGTATCGGGCGGGGTAGGGGTTGTGCATCACCAGGGCGTCGAACACGTCTCCCACGTTGGAGCGCACGGCTTCGGTCGCCCGGAAAAGCCAATGCTCGGGGTAGCCCAGCAGCGGCAGCGCTGAGTACAGAGCAACCAATTCATTCATTTCGGCGGTGTCGAACAGGGTTTCAATATGCCGGACATAGGTTTCGCGGTCGCTGGAATCCAGGCGGCTTAGCAACCATACCCGGCTCAGGCGCACCGTCGACCAGCCTTCTATCGAAAATCCTTCGATGGATTCCGCAAGGGCCTGGCTGTGTTCCGCCGAAGCCTGCACGGGTTGCCGGGCCACAAAACGTGGCACGGCCACAAAGGCCGTCATCAGTTCCAGGGGTGACGCATTGCCCTTTGACCTCAACCAGTCGTATTCCGTCGGGCTGAGCTGGGAACGCAGCAGGGAATGGAAAACTGTAAAACTATCGGATAATGCCATGAACTTACAACACGTTGATAATGGTAAAAATAGAACAAAGGCATTCTCTAATCATAACCTACCTACTTGCCCCTGCGTTTCGAAAGACTGGGGATTTTTAGCTTTCTGGTCAAAAAATACACGCTGCCCAAAAAGGGACCGGTGCAATTCCAGAAGCAAAACCCTGGGGTATCAAAAATCAAGTTCAGTAATCTCTGAATCGTTGAGCAGGCGTTTGGTAAGTTTTTCATGTTCTTTTTCCGAACCTTCCAGCAACCAGTTGCCCGATATCGTGCTCCCTGTCCGATTCTGTTTCCCCCTTTTTACCTTTAAACCATATTCCCGAAAAAGCTCCTCGTAGTGTTTCAGCATTTTATGGTGATAAACGGATTCGATGCGGTAGTTTCGGGCCTGATGCCGAAGGTTGATGAACCGCTTTTCGATGATGTCCATCGCTATCAACGAAAACAGCAACAGTACAAAGGATATTAGCGTCAAATCGTAGTGGCCCGATCCGATGCACACGCCCAGGGCCGCCGTGACCCACACCGTGGCGGCGGTGGTGGTGCCCACCACCCGGTTGGCTTCCCGAAAAATGATTCCTCCGCCCAGAAATCCAATGCCCGTAATGACATTGGCGGCCATCCGTGACGGATCGCCCCCGATGCGGATGGAGATGATCGTGAACAGCGTCGAACCGAGCGAAATCAGAATCATGGTGCGCAGTCCCGCCGATTTGCTTCGGTATTCGCGCTCGAAACCAATCACTGCGCCCGCCGCGAAGGAAATCAATAGCTTTATTATCTCTTCTGAATAAAATTCCATCAGTTCAGGCTATTCATCAAATCTTCGATTTCCTCTGCCTCGATGGGGATATGGGCCATTAAATCCCGGTTGCCGTCGGCGGTAATCAGTATGTCATTTTCCAGACGAATGCCCAGCCCTTCTTCGCGGATGTAGATGCCCGGCTCGCAGGTAAACACCATACCCGGCTCGAAGCGGCGGTATTTATTGCCGACGTCGTGGACGTCCAGACCGAGAAAGTGCGAAGTGCCATGCGGAAAATATTTTTTGTAGGCAGGCCACTCGGGATCCTGCTCTTTAATATCATTTTGGGAAATCAGGCCTAAATCGACCAGTTCTTTTTCCATGAATGCCCCTACTTCCACGTGGTACTCATCCCAAACATTGCCGACGATAAGACGACTTTTGGCGTACTTGAACACCCGCAGCACAGCATCGTACACCTCACGTTGGCGCCGGGTGAATCGTCCGTTCACGGGGAACGAGCGGGTTAGGTCGGCCCCATAATTGGCGTACTCTGCAGCTGCATCCAGTAGTATGACGTCGCCGTCTTTGCATTCCGTATTATTTTGAATGTAATGCAGCACGCAGGCATTAGCTCCCGAACCCACAATGGGGGTATATGCAAAGCCGCGCGAGCGGTTACAGATGAATTCGTGCAGCAGCTCTGCCTCAATCTCGTATTCCATCACGCCTGGTTTTACAAATTTCAGCAGGCGTTCAAACCCTTGCTTCGTAATGTCACAAGCTTTCTGCAAAAGCACAATCTCCTGCGGCTGCTTGATGGCCCGCAATTGATGCATTAGTGGAGCCAAACGCCCGAGGGTATGCAGGGGGTACCTTTCTTTGAAGTCCCGAATAAAGCGTGCATCACGGGTTTGTACGGGCGACTCGTTGCGGGTGTGCTCGTTGGTGTTGAGGTACACGCGCTCGGCTTCAAAGATTATCAGCCGCATCATGGACTCATAATGATGTGTCCAGTGGATGGTTTGAATACCCGATACTTCCCGCGCCTGTTCCTTGGTCAGTTTTTCTCCTTCCCACACGGCGATGTGTTCGTTGGTTTCGCGCACGAAGAGTACCTCCCGAAATTTCGGATCGGGGTGTTCGGGGAAAATTAAAAGTACTGTTTCTTCCTGGTCCACGCCCGATAAGTAAAACAAATCAGAGCTTTGCCGGAAGCCCATCGTGCCGTCAGCGTTAGTGGGCATGATGTCATTGGCTTGCAGAATGGCCATGGACTTAGGTTTCAGCAATTCGGCCAGTCGGCGCCGGTTTTTTATAAAGAGATTTTTGTCAATAGGTAGGTAGCGCATTGATCGTTTGTGATATGGGGTAAGACCGGGCCAGCGATCTGGTGTCCGGCTCGTTTTTTATGGTAGCAAAAGTGGATTAATTCTTACCAGGACGGGCTGGTAGCCCGTACCACTAGGTACCACATTTTGTGAATTTACGTTTATCTTGCAAAGATTAGAATCTTAACCTAGTGTACCAAAACCATGCGATTCGGAAAACTGCTTTTATTGCTCGCTTTCTTGTCCACCTCCTCGTCGGCTCAACCCAAATACTGGATCTATTTAAAGGATAAAGATAGGGCCTCTCTACCCGCCATATCGGAAACTACGCGGGAAAATCGGCAGAAATTCGACTTGCCCCCCTGGGAAGATACCGACCTGCCCGTGCGGCAAAGCTATCTGGCAACGCTAAAGGAAAAGCAGATTCAGCCGATCTATGCTTCACGTTGGCTCAATGCGGTTTCAGCGATACTCACCTATGAGCAAGTGGAGAAAGTAAAATACATGGATTTTGTGCAGGAAGTAGTACCCATGAACTCTGATTTTGTCATCACCCGCACCCAGCCCGTGAACCGCGCCGCGCTGGCTCCCGTGATGACGCAGGTGCAATCGGAAGCGTTTCTTAAAGCCAACATTACGGCCAAAGATGTTACCATAGGGATTATCGACGCCGGGTTCTACGGGGCCGACTCGTCGCACTCGTTGCGACACGTATTTTCCAACAACCGCATCCTCGGTATCCGCGACTACGTAAAGCCCAGTCAGCCCGGCGAGTGGCTGTTTACCATAGCCGAGAGCTATTCCGACATGCACGGCACGGAGGTCATGGCTGCCATTTCGGGACTGGACATTGGTGAGCAGGTGCAATATGGAACAGCCCTAAACGCCAAATTCTACCTGGCCCGTACGGATTACTCAC
>JBBRDE010000313.1:0-6098 GCA_038204185.1 Cytophagales bacterium | reverse complement strand
CTTTCCTGAAAATAGACCACTTTAACGTGTGAAGGCTCCACTATGTTATCGGCATAATCCGAAACCTGATTGGTAGATTGGTAAAGATCACTAACCAAAGAAATGGGATTGAGCGAACTTAGCAGATTGTGCTCATTGGGTTGGTACAAATAACTGGCTGCACTGGCGGCGCAAACCAGAACGGCCGCCGCCGCCCAACCCCAACGCACGTTTCTTGTGGAACTCAAAGGAATAATCGAGTCCTCCTGGGCCACCAAAACTTCGGTATCCTTCATGTCCTGACGCAGCCAGTTGGGCTGCCATTCCGATTGTTTCGCGCTGATTTCCTCAAGCCCATACCACTCCTGATCATAGTTTTGAGCGTAGTCAGGCTCAAAAATCAGTTTCCCTTCGGAGTTGGTAGAAAAGCTACCGACTTTATCGATGCCAGCCATTTGTTGGTTTTCCAGATTGGCCCGCAGGGAAGCGACAAATTTCCTGGTTTCTTTGGTTGCTTGTTCACGGGAAATTTTTTCTCCCGCAGCCAGGTAATAGGCCAGCAGGCCGTCGTCGATTTTCAGAATTTCGTTGAAGGCCAGCCTCTTGCCGGCGGGCTTGAAAAGTTGGGTCGATTCGTCGTAGCGGACCCCGACGCGGTGCGTGAGTAGCCCCCCGAAATCGGGGATGATGACACAATCGAACTCGAACAGCAATTTACGGATGTACTTGTCAACGGGCGCCATCTTGAAATTTGGTTTAGCTAAACTTTAACTAAACGAAATTAGAAAGAAAAAGACAGACCACCAACAAAGTTCAATCCCATCTGTGGGTAGTAAAGGTAGCGGGAATATTGTTTTCCCAAGATGTTGTTGATTGAGACAAACGTAGAGAAGTTCTTGGTTAAGAGGTAATCCATCTTCAAATTAAGGTCGATGATGGTAGGCAATTTTATAATTTTTTCACTTTGAAAATTATTTCCTTTTAAGCCGGCAATGACATAAAAATCACTACTAATGAAAAGTTTTTTGTTAAGCGAAAGCGCGTTAAACCAGTTTAACGAAAAATTGGGGCGGTGCCAGGCTTCCTTTAACACGCCCAATTTATAGTTATAGAAACTCGTCTTTAACGAGGTTCGCAGGATGTCGTTGTGCGTGTAGCCTACCTGCGCAGAGACGGTCAGGATATTGGTTTTGTCGCCATCGTACAGGATCGAGAATTTAGAAGTGTCGGCCAGGGAGTTGTTGAAGGCGTAAAAATTACCATAGCTGGCGTAGGAGACCTTCCCCTCAAAATTGATGCCCTGGGTGTTCTCCCCTTTGACGCCCGCGTAAATATCCGAACGCTTGTCGGTGTTTATGATTAAGGCATCGGGAGCAAGCCATTGGTTTTCGGAAAGCATCGAACGCAATGTGTTACGGACCAGGTCACCGTCCCATCCCCCATAGATGTGCAGGCCGGGGATGGGAACGACATCCAAATTCAAGACCGGATAGAGGCGTGTGTTATTGATGTTTAACGTATTGTCGGTTTGATTTACCACATTCACACCCGCTGTGACCGAGAAGAAGTCAGAGACGTACTTGAAGTGCGGCTTGATCCGAAAAACGTTCCGGTTATAGGTTTCGGAATCCACGCGCTGCGAGATAAAGGCGCCAGCCTCGAAGAGGGCGACCAAATTCTCGACTACCGGAGTCGATGCCTTGATCGTCGTTCCCCAGTCGGTTTCCGATGCGTTGTAGCGGTCTTTGAGATTATAAAAATTGGTACGCACCGAATAATCGACCAGCGACTTAGCTTCGGTATTCTCAAATCCGAGCTGAACGCCGAACAAATTGGTCGTTTGCCGAATGCTATCGCGGTCGATCACGACGGATTCCGGCTGTGGCTTATAGCCGTAGAAATAATAATTATTACGGTCGTAGTCGATTTGGCCGTCGATCTTGAATGCGTTACGAATGTACTTGCCGGCAAAGCGCAGGTCGGTGGTGGAATTCCCGGAATTCTTGCCATAAACCGGTCCCGTTGCCGCCGACAACTGTTTCAATTGCGCCGAGAACACCAAATCATCCGATGGTCGGGTACTGACAAATCCTTCGCCCAAAAAGCGTCCGTAATTTCCTCCGCCCAGCTTGATGTAGTTGTTGAGCGCTTCCGGCATATCCTGCCGCGACTTCTCATCCGAAGGTATCGAAACCGAAGGTGTTAGTTTTGGTGAGGCAAGATTTATCTTTGGATCGATAAATTCGTAAGTGACCTTTTTGTCGGCAGTTTTTGCCTCCATAGGCTGCACTTTGTCAAAAAGCCGATTGGCCACGGGAAACTCAATGTTCTTCTCCTTGACGATCTCGTAAGTTTGGCTTTCGATCTCGCCGCGCTGGGCGAAAGCAGGTACAGTCGCCAAAAGCGCCAAAGCCACCAGACCACCATTCCTATTCTTCTTATTGCTGTTCATAAATTTTTGTGCTGGGAGGGGAAATTATTTCTTTTCGATTTCGGCCAATTTCAATTTCGCCAGGCTTACCGCCTCGGCGTCCTCGGAGTTTTCGATGATGGATTGCAGCGTGGCTTTCGCCTGGGCTTTCTCGTTAATGCCCATATACACATCGGCCAACAGGATAAATGAGCGCACCCGCCAGAAGTCGATACCCTCGAATTCCTTGCTCAAATCGAAGACCGTCTTCTCGGCTTCGGCGAACTTCTTCTCTTTGTACTGGATCATAGCGATCCAGTACTTGGCCTCTGCGCCATACTCGTCCTTACTGGCGGCGGCCAATTTTTTGAATTCTTCGGTCGCCTTGTTGTAGTCGCCCCGGTCGTAAGGAACTTTGCCCAAATAAAGTTGCGCCTTGCCTAAACCTCCCGGCACGATGTTTCCAACGTTAATGACCTGATTGGCGTAGTACAGCGTCGAGTCGTAGCTTTTCAAGGAGTAATAGGTGTTCATCAAGCCAATCCAGGCGATAGTTTGCTCCTTTTTATTTTCCGCGTTCCTGAGCAACACCTTAAAATTACCTACCGCGCTGGCGAAGTTCCCACGAGCAATTTCCAGTTCCGCCGATTTCTGGGCGGCGGCGGCTACGTAGTTCGAGCGATTTTCCTGAACCACCTGCGCATAGTATTGTAAGGCCCGCTGTGTCTGATCCGTCTTTTCGTAGGACGCTCCCAAGAAATAGCGGGCATCATACTGGTTTTTGCTTTGCGGGTAAGCTTGCACATATTCTTGCAAAGCCTGAATGGCCTGCGGGTACTTTTCGGCGTAAAACAGATTTCGGGCATTGTCGAACTCCACCTCGTCGAGTTTGGTGTTGCCCGGATTGTTTTTCCTGACAATGGCCAAGACCTGGGTGAAATCCTCGGGGCGTCCCACGGCGTTGTAGCTTTCCTGAATGCCTTCCAGCGCACTGCTAGCCGAAGGAGAATCCGGAAATTCCTGCAAAATTCGCTTAAAATCGTTGATGGCCTCTTCGTAAACCTGAATATTGTAGTACGATTGGGCCCTCCGCAGCAAAGCAGCGGGAATCAAGAAGCTCTTCGGCTTCTCGTTAATCATCCGTGTAAATAAGCGGACGGACTGCTGGAAGTTGTCTTTCTGAAATTCCAGATCGGAAATTTGGAACATAGCGTCGTCCACGAAGCGCGAGGCTGGATACTGGCTGATGAGCAGTTCGAACTGGCGGCGGGCATCCATTTCGCGGTTCATATAAACGAAGGCGCGGCCTTTCTGGAATAGCGAGTAGTCATTGTCCACCTTACCATTTTTCGTAACCTGCTCATAGGTGTTGACCGCCTCGGTATATTTTTTCAAAGCCAGGTAGCTGTCGGCCAGGCGCACGTAGCCATCCTCGATCATTTGCGCCGAAATTCCTTCGGTGTTCGCCGTGAAATCCTTGAAGTAAGGCAGAGCTTCGGCGTATTTCTTTTGATTGTAGTAAGCGTAACCCAGCGCGTAGAGACTTTTACGTCGGTAGATGCCCGCGTCGGGGTTTTTGGTCAGTTGGGCATAAATGGGCTTGGCCTCGTCGTATTTCTGCTGGGCCGAAAAGGATTCTGCCTTATAATAGGTTGCGGCAACAAATATATCTGCATCATTGGGGTATTTTAGTGATTTGTTAAAATCCGCGATAGCGGCCGGGTACTGCTCGGTGTTGAATTCGTTAACCCCTTGGTTAAAAGTAAGTCTTTGATAGGTAGCGTTGATTTTCGGCGTTCGACTACGCAGACCTTCAATGTAGGTGATGGCCCCCGTACTATTGTTGGAGCCGGAATAAGCTTCGGCGATGAGCTGGGCTGCCTCGTCCTGGTTCTTGTTGTTCGGGTATTTTTTCAGGTAGTCGCCTAATTCTTTGATCGCCTCGCTATAATTTCCCAATTCCAGTTGCACCTTGGCGTGATTGTAGGCCGCCTCTTCCTGCACCAGAAGATTGAAGGGCAACCGAGCCGCATTGTCGAAGGCCGTCAGGGCAAAATTTGGATTGCCGGTCTGCAAATAGCTGATGCCCACCAAATAGGAAGCGTACTGCGCCACCGAGTCCTTGCCGGGGGCAATATTCTTCATCGTTTCGATGGCTCCCTCGAAATTGTTGTTCCTAAATTGCGAATGGCCATAATGCAAAGCCACAGTAGGCGGCAACCCACCGGGCTTCATGCGCTTATACCTATCGTACGATTTAACCGCCGCTTCGTAATCGCCTTTTTCGTACTGAACCTCAGCTACGTAAAGGGCAACGTCGTCCAGATTATTGTTGCCGCGCTGCTGCGAGAGAAGTCGCTCCCCGTAAGTCAGCAGTTTGTCAAAGTCTTTGAGTTGATACAACGACGACACAATCCAGTTCGGCACCTCATTCTTATAATATGGGTGATTCTCAATGCGCAAAAAATCATCGTAAGCCTGCCGGTAACGGCTTTTCTTATAATTGATCACTCCGGCAAAAAATGAGGCATCGGCGGCATTCTCGAAGTCGGTTTCCATCTTCACCTGATCGAAATAGGTCAGCGCCTGGTCGAGTTTCTGGGTGTTGTAGTACGACATACCCAAACGATACATCGTCTCAGCCCGCTTGCTTCCGCCGCCTGCCACCTGCATGGCCTTTTCGAGGTAGCCGATAGCCTGCTCGTAATCACCTCCTTCGTAATAATATTTCCCCAAATCGGCGTAAATCAACTGGGCCTTGGGATGTTCGGCGTGGTTGCGGACAAAGCGGTCCACCTGCACCTCGGCTTCGGGATATTTTAGGTAAAGCCCCGTGACGGCCACGTAGTATTCGGCGGTCACGGCGTTATAATCGCTCGTAGTAAGTAGCTTATCTTGAGAGGCCAGAAACTCGTTGAATTCCTGCCGAGCGGCCACGAAGTTCGATTTTTCAAAAAATTCCAGTCCGTTGCGGAAATGGGCCTCGGGCTGGGTATAGCCCATAGAGTTTTGACCGAAAACCGCTGATTGCCCAAGCCAGGCAACAAGTATCAGGGTTTTCAGACTACGCTTCAATAACATAGAGTTGGGTAGGTAAGTGAGTGGTAGAATAGCCAAAATTAGGCTTTGTCGCTCGGTATTCAAATTTTGTGCCAGCGGACCAAAGCGAATACTTACCATAATCAACGGCTAAGGGCCGCTTAGCGTATGATTTGGGCCCGCTCGCTCAAAACAAAAAACCGTGTCTTTTCATGCTTTCCTGTGTATCGGTGTGCATTTGCCGGAAGCGTTCTGAGATAGTTTTTACGAACTCTTCATCCAAAATAGACTCCAACTCCTCCGTCGATTCGAATTCTGTCTCATCGATTTTGTAAATTTGTTCGTACATCCCGCCCGCCTCGAACTTTACGATGTACTTGCCGTTCCATTGGTAGAGACCAACCTTGTAGTGGTGGTTGGGGATGTCTTTGAGGTAACGCATATTTTAATGATGAATGATGAATGATGAATGAATATAACTTCAACCAGATGAATTTGAAGCCTTTGTTAAAAATAAACTTCAAATGGCTAATTGCTTTCAGCTTTTTACTGGTTGGCTGTCAGTCGGTTGATAAGGAGGATGCGGCAAATTTCTTTTTGAAGGGGAATGTGCAGTTTAACCAAAAAAACTACGAGCAGGCTTTGCGGTACTACGAGGAAGCATTGGCAA
>JBBRDE010000312.1:0-6246 GCA_038204185.1 Cytophagales bacterium | reverse complement strand
CCCCTACACCAACTTCTACGCCGAGGACGACATTGAGGACTACATGACCATGACCACTGGCAAGTACAATGGCATCGGCGCCGTGGTGAGTTCGGCGGAGGACAAGTACACCATCATGATGATTTACGAGGACACGCCGGCCCAAAAGGCGGGTCTGCAATTGGGTGATGAAATCCTGAAAATCGATGGCGTCGACCTCGCCACGCTGGCCGACTCCGACCCGGCGCGGTTGCTGCGCGGACAAACCAACTCCACGACCAAGCTGACCATCAAGCGCTATGGCGTGCAGAAACCCATGGAAATCCCCGTGAGCCGCGACGTGGTGAAAGTGACCAATGTGCCGTACTACGGCATGATCGACGACGAGGTGGGCTACATCGACCTGAAGGACTTCACCGCCACCGCCTCTCGGGAGGTGCGCAATGCATTCCAGGAATTGAAGGGCAAGGGCATGAAAAAGCTGATCCTCGACGTGCGCGAGAATCCGGGCGGACTGCTGAATATGTCGATCGAAATTGCCAACGTGTTCATTCCCAAGGGTGAAGAAATTGTTTCGACCAAAGGAAAAGTAACGGAATGGAACAAGACGTACTCGGCCTACAACCCCGCGCTGGACACCGAAATTCCGCTGGTGGTGCTGGCCAACAACCGCTCGGCCTCGGCGGCAGAAATCGTTTCGGGCGTGATTCAGGACTACGACCGGGGCGTGTTGATCGGGCAGCGCACCTACGGCAAGGGACTGGTGCAGACCACCCGCGACCTGTCGTACAACACCAAAATGAAGATCACCACCGCCAAGTACTACATTCCGAGCGGCCGCTGCATTCAGGCCATCGACTACAGCCATCGCAACGAAGACGGTAGCGTGGGCAAGGTCCCCGACTCGCTCCAAACCGCCTTCACGACCCGCAATGGCCGGGTGGTGTACGACGGCGGCGGCGTGCTGCCCGACATCCTGACCGAAAAGAAAACCCACTCGCCGCTAGCCAGTACGCTGGCCAGGAAGAGGATGCTGTTCGACTACGCCGTGAAGTACCATTCCGAGCATCCGACCATCAAGCCTGCCCGCGAGTTCCGCGTGACCGACGCCGAGTTCCAGAATTTTACAAAATGGCTGGCTGATAAGGAATACACCTACACCACGCAGGTGGACAAGGATTTAACGGAGTTGGAAGAGGCCGCCAAGAAAGAGAAGTCCTTCAAAGCCATCGAGGAGCAGTTGAAGGCGTTGAAAAGCAAACTCATGCATAATAAAGAAAACGACCTGCAAATCCACAAAGACGAACTGATGGCGCTCTTGCAGGAAGAAATCGTGAAGCACTACTACCTCGAAAAAGGCATGAAGGAAGCCTCGTTCAACAACGACGCCGAAATGAAGGCCGCCCTGGCGCTTTATAAAGACATGGATCGCTACGAGAGTTTGCTGAAGCCTACGAAATAGGCCCGTAATGACCCTGGTAGTTTTGGAAAGAGGTCTTGTTTGATTTCTTCGTCATTACATTATGTTTTGAAAAACAAGCCCTTGACCTTCGGAATTCTGCCCTGGAATCAGCAGACGACTAACCCTTACCAGCAACTCATGGCGGCGGGTATAGAGGGGATAGGCTTACGGGTGGAGCGGCTGCCTTACCTTCCTTTTTTTTTCCTCAGCAACCAGCCGTGGTTCCGATAGCCGACAACGTCGCCTGCCTGCCCGTCGCCGGGCCGGATAACCCCTATCAACAGCTCATGATGTCGGGGCTGAACAGAAGCGGGGCGTTGAGGGCATTCAGAGGGGTACATGACAGATTTTTGGGGATAGCCCGCACGGTGATCAAGTATCGGCCCACCTACCTGCACTTCGACTGGATCGTTTCCTACTACTACCGCCGCTCGCTTTGGCTGACTTTGCTTAGCGTTCCCGTATTTTGTGGACAAATGCTGCTGGCCCGGGCGCTTGGTACTAAGCTGGTCTGGACGCTGCATAATGTACTCCCCCATGACGCCACCCATCTGGGCATTCATCGCTTTTGCCAAAGATTTCTGGCCCGGCGCTGCGCCTGGATTCGGGTTTTTGCACAAAGCACCATACCCAAAGCTGCGGACGAACTCCGCGTTTCTGAAAGCAAGTTTCGGGTGGTGCCGGAAGGTGATTACACCAGTACCTATCCCGATGAAGTCAGTCGGAAAGAGGCTCGGGAAAAGTTGCAGTTGCCTTCTTCGGCGAAGGTTTTTCTGTATTGCGGCTTGATAAAGCCTTACAAAGGAGTCTTGGAACTTGTCAAGTGTTTCGGAGAGATGTCGCAACCCAACCTGTTTTTGCTCATAGCGGGCAAGGTCATGGACGAGGAATACGGCAGAATGGTTGAAGAAAACCGGCCGCCCAACATCCTTTTTGTGAATGGATATATCGCCGATAACGATCTGCAATACTACTTTCGGGCGGCGGATGTGGTGGTACTTCCGTTCAGGAACATCGAAAATTCGGGTTCGTTAATTATGGCGATGGGCTTCGCCAGGCTCATTATTGTCCCCCGGCAAGGTGTAGTGCTGGAAAGGCTGCGACAACAGGACGAATGGCTGT
This sequence comes from Cytophagales bacterium, assembly GCA_038204185.1. GTDB lineage: Bacteria > Bacteroidota > Bacteroidia > Cytophagales > Spirosomataceae > Salmonirosea. The sequence continues at coordinate 3,683 of JBBRDE010000312.1, read as the reverse complement.
ACGACTCGGAAGATGAATTGCGGCAAAAGCTACGGATGGCCGCTACTGCCACTCGTCCCGCGCTGGAAGCGGCAGGAAATCGTAACTTTGCGGCCTTAGCAAAATACGCCTGGGAGGATTTTGCAATCTTGTTTACATGAAAGTACTCACCGTATTCGGCACGCGTCCTGAAGCCATCAAAATGGCTCCGTTGGTAAAAGTCCTGCACGACTCGCCCGCAATAGAGCAGAAAGTATGCTCCACCGGACAGCACCGCGAGATGCTCGGGCCGATTATGGAATTCTTTGAAATTGAAGCCGATTTCGACCTCGACATCATGCAGCCGGGTCAGGACTTGACGGACATCACCTGCCGGATTTTGCAGGGAATGCGCGGTATATTGCAGGAATTCCGGCCGGATTGGGTGTTGGTACACGGCGATACTACCACGGCCCTGGCCGCCACGTTGGCGGCCTTCTACGCGGGAATTAAAGTAGGCCACGTGGAGGCGGGCCTTCGCACCGGTGACTTAACGGCCCCTTTTCCCGAGGAAGCCAACCGCTTGCTGGTGGATCGCCTGGCATCGGTCTACTTTGCGCCTACGCAGCGCAATGCAGACAATCTGCTGCGGGAAGGCGTAGCGGGTAGTGGTATTATGATTACCGGTAATACAGTAATCGACGCCCTGTTGTGGGCAAAGGAAAAGGTGCAAGGGTTTTCGGCACGAGTACCAGTCGGAATTCAGGCCGCTTTCGACAAAGATGCCCGCGTTCTGTTGGTGACGGGCCACCGTCGTGAAAACTTTGGGGAAGGCTTCGGGCAAATCTGCGAAGCTTTACTTGTCCTGGCAGACCGCCTTCCCGATCTGAACATCGTGTATCCGGTTCATCTCAATCCCCGAGTGCGGAAACCCGTGCAGGAATATCTTTCTGGCCTCCCGAATGTATTTTTGGCTGATCCAATGGATTATCCTGATTTTGTCTTTGCCATGAAAAAAAGCTGGCTTATCTTGACCGACTCGGGCGGCATCCAGGAAGAAGCCCCCGCGCTGGGCAAGCCCGTGCTGGTGATGCGCGACACGACCGAGCGCCCGGAAGCTCTGGAAGCCGGCGCGGTGCAACTGGTGGGAGCAGACCGGGAACGCATCGTGGTGGCGGTAGAAAACTGGTGGGGCCACAGTAGTCCTTTGGATGAGATAATCAATCCTTACGGCGACGGAAAGGCCAGTCTTAAAATCGTTTCTTACTTGCTCGAATCACGAACTAAATTCTGAGAATAGGCCTATATTGTGTCCATTTGGGTCGCAGCCTGTATGAATATTTTCAGCGTTAAACTTTTTTTTAGCGAATGCCTAGCCTAGTCAAACTCGATACTTTCCAATCCGATTCGGGCAGTCTTACTGTGTTTGAAAAACTAATGCCTGGTACCATCAAGCGGGTGTACTATATCTATGGAACTAACCATACTCCCCGCGCAGGGCATCGATACCACAATACCTGGAACGCGCTGATATGTCTGTGCGGACAGTGTTGTGTTTACGTTCACGATGGTGAGAAGGAAACTCACTTCCACTTCGACAAACCCAATAATTGTCTCGTTCTTGAACCCAGAGACTGGCAAAAAATGGAAGATTTTTCGGAAGATGCTATACTTCTGGTATTAGCAAACGAGTATTATTCTTTAGAAGACTATCTTGATGATCCCTATCCGGCAACCCCGCTCTCGGTGTCAAACTAACACGCGGGGCAAAAGGTATTCTGCAATACAATTCCTGAACAGGCTGCGGTCGGGAGATTCAACTTAATCCAACTAGCCGACAGATGAATACGTTTTTGTCTCCCAGGAAGCATAGTTTTTATTTGCTCCTCTCCATTTTTCTTATGGTGGTAGCCTTATGGTTGTCATTTTATCATTGGAGGAATCAGCGCATGAGTTCTAATTGGATGGGTACTTACCTTTCGGCAGCGCAGGCCCTTGATCCGACAAAACGCGTATTTTTGGTTGATCTGGATGATGTTCAGAAATTCAAGTCCTTGGATGATCCAGTACTGGAAGATGCTTATCTATTCCAAAACAAGGGGAACCACAAGCCATTTGGCTATGGGACAGTAAGCTATTCTTATATTATAAAAGCCTCTACTCTTCTTTTTCCCTTCGTGGGTCACCAGTTAGCTAGCATTTTAGTGCAATGCCTGGTGCATATACTGCTCTGTTTGGGAGTATTGGCTCTTAATAGCCTCTCGCTCCGCTTCCGGTTGATGTTCCTGATTTTTTACGCTCTCAATCCCCTTGTTCTTCGGTTTGTTACATTCAATTTTTACTATTTCTGGCAGGTGATACCTTCTTTTGGCCTTCTGTATTTGGAATTAAAGATAAAAAATAAATTCTGTTGGTTACTCATACTCTGCTCATTGCCTTTGGTGATTTTAACTCGCCCCACGATAGTTTTCATTAGTGGAGTCTTTCTGCTCATGCTGTTCTTGCGTCGTTCAAAGGTATGGGCCACCGGATACGTTCTTTTCCTTGTGGCAACTGTGTGGTTACTTTATGCCCCCGCCGCCAAGAATCCGTGGCACACCTTTTACGTTGGGGTTGGAGGTTACAGCAATCCCTACGGAATATCGCTTAGCGACGAGGCATCTTATGCCCTTTACCAAAAGCATACAGGAGTGAGGCTGAACTCTTCCACGGGAGGTAATTTCTATGAATCCTCCGTGCAACAAAAGTACACGGATATCACGCGGCAGGAATATATGGCGGTTTTGGAAAAATCCCCAGTCTTATTGTTGAAAAATGCAATAGTTAACTTTTTTGGCTCATTTAGCATCGGGTACGTAAATAAAGCACCTGACTGGATCAACTACCTCGTCGCCTTGTCAGGCTTGGTATTTGCCTCGTTTCTGGCTTATAGGAAAAAGCTCCATATACTAATTTACCTGACCCTGGGCGTGATGGGCTTCGTTTTTTATTATCCGCCTATCCCAGCGTATATGTACGGCAACTACCTATTACTGGCTTGGGGGCTGATCGAGGTATTGATTTCCTTTAAACCAAGGAGTTTTGTCAAATTGAAAATTCTATCCTAATGATCCCCCGTATTTTGTATTTGTCATTCAACGACGGATCCGATATGCGGATTAACAAGGAGATTCGGACGCTCAGCCAAATGGCGCGGGTAGAATTGGTCGCGCTTGGCCCCGATCCCGCGCTATGTTACGCGGAGGCGGCGGCAGACACTTTGCATTTTGTAAAAGGCGGCCGTGGGTCTATAGGTACTTTAATCCGCTATTTTACCAAAAGCGTGCGCCTATTGGTAGTTCGGCGTTACGACTCGGTGCATCTCATCAACGAACCGCAACTCCTGGTACTTTGGCCTTTTTTGTGGTTCCAGAAAAACGTGGTACTCGATATTTTCGACTCGATTTTTCTGCGAAAGAACCGTCCAGGCAACCAATTGAGCTGGCTTAAAAGGGTAATTTACGCGCCGATAAGCCATTGCCTCGTTACAGACGAAAACCGCCTGAAACTCTTGCCAGATTTTATGAAAAATAAAGCCAGCATCGTTCCAAATTACCCTTACAGAATAACGGCTCTACCCCAAAAAGAAAGAACCTCTGGGCTTACGCTCTTGTATTACGGTTGGCTGGGTGAGCGGCGCGGTACGGAAACCGCACGGCAGTTGTTAGCCGCCGACCCCGCCCTGA
>JBBRDE010000311.1:0-6340 GCA_038204185.1 Cytophagales bacterium | reverse complement strand
CATGCGTGGGTTTCCTTCAAGGTCAAAGCCAAGCAGATGAGGACAACGGTCTATCAGGTCAGGCAAGGGTTGTTCACCGACTACTTGGTTCAACAACTGATGAATCCTACTGTTCATGCTGTTTAAGCGAAAGTCCTAAGAATATTACTTCTTCCAGCATCCTGACATACTGGGCGACACCCGCCTCAATTTCGTGGAGGTAGATAAACTCGTCCGCAGTATGTGAACGTTCCGAATGGCCGGGCCCCATTTTCAAAGAAGGGCAATTCAGTAGGGCTTGATCCGAGGTAGTAGGCGAACCGTAGGTGTTTCTTCCCAAACGCAGGCCCGCCTGCACAATGGGATGCTCCGTAGGAATGCTGGAAGGACGCAGTCGAACGGAACGGGCGTCCACTTCCGACTGAATGTTTTTCTCCACTTGTTCCAGAATTTCTTCGAGCGTGTACTGATCCGTCACCCGCACATCCACCGTGAAGGTGCAGGTATCCGGTACCACGTTGTGCTGCGTGCCGGCGTTGATCATCGTCACCGACATCTTGACCGGGCCCAGGGTAGAGGATACTTTGGGAAAACGGTAGCCCGTAATCCATTGAATATCCTGAATGGCTTTGTAGAGGGCATTCTCGCCTTCATCCCGCGCCGCGTGGCCCGATTTTCCGCGTGCGGTACAGTCAAGTACCAATAACCCTTTTTCAGCCACAGCCAAGTGCATTTCGGTGGGTTCACCCACAATGGCAAACTCGATGGGGGGTAGGTCGGGTACCACAATTTCTAGCCCTTCCTTGCCCGAAACTTCCTCCTCGGCTGAGGCGACCAGTGCGATATTGTAAGCCATGCCGCTCCGCTCGTAAAAATAGCAGAATGCGGCAATCAGCGAAACGAGGCATCCGCCCGCGTCATTACTGCCTAAACCGTAAAGTTTGCCATCCCGCACCAGCGGCTCAAAGGGATCGAGCGTCCAGGATTTGTTGGGCTTCACGGTATCATGGTGAGAATTGAGAAGAAGGGTAGGTTTGGAAGCGTCAAAATGCTGGTTAAGCGCCCAGATGTTGTTCTTTTTTCGGTGAAAGGGTATGTTTTTCTTTTGTAAAAATGCTTCAAGGTGAATCGCCGTATCGTTTTCCTCTCGACTAAAGGAGGGCGTTGAAATAAGCTTTTTGAGTAGTTCAGTAGCCTCGTGGGTTAAGGTAAGCAGATGGTCTTTTTCAAGCGATGAAGTCATAAAAAGGGTATATCGTTCGCAATGCATTCAATCAAAGATACAAAAAAGGCAGCTATTCCCGTACCTGTCCGTTGCCGCGAATGACCCATTTCTCGGTAACTAGCTTTTCCAGGGCAAAGGGTCCGCGCGCGTGAAGTTTCTGGGTAGAAATGCCAATTTCGGCCCCCAGCGCGAATACGCCGCCATCGGTGAAGCGGGTGGAGGCATTGGCGTACACCGCTGCCGCATCGACTTCATTGAGAAATGTTTCAATAGCCTGTGCATCCTGCGAAACAATAGCTTCAGAATGCCGGGAAGAAAATTCCTGAATGTGCGCCAGTGCATCCGGCAAGCCTTCTACGACTTTTACCGAACATTTGTAATCCAAAAACTCCCGGCCAAAATCTTCTGGCTGCGCTTTTTGTAAGTAGGGGTACTCTGCCGCCTGTAGAATGGGATAGGCAACTTCATCCGCAAAAATTTCTACATGGTAAGCGGCTAGCCCTTCTTTTAATAAGGGTAAAAATTCGGCTGCGATCCCCTGATCTACCACAACGGTGTCTAACGAATTGCACACCGAAGGCCGCGACACCTTGGCATTGACCACGATGGCCCGCGCTTTTTCCAAATCTGCCGATTTTTCCACATATGTATGGCATACCCCGGCTCCGGTTTCAATGGTAGGTACCAGCGAATTTTTCCTTACAAACTGGATCAACGATTCCGAACCGCGAGGAATGATGATGTCTACGTAGCGTGTGGCCGTCAGTAGCTCACTCACAAATTTCCGATCCGTCGGCAGTAGCGTCACGGCTTCGGCAGGAACGCCGAAGCCGGCCAGTGATTCGTGAATTATTTTTACCAGACAGGCATTGGAAAAAGAGGCCTCTTTCCCGCCTTTCAGCACGCAGGCATTTCCTGAGCGCAGACACAGCGCGGCCACATCGAGCGTAACGTTGGGGCGGGATTCGTAAATAACACCCACCACGCCTAGCGGCACGACGATTTTCTGCATTTGCAGCCCCTGTTCCAGCGTACGCTCCAGCAGTACCTGTCCGGTCGGGTCGGGTAGGTGCGCTATCTCCCGCAGGCTCTGCGCCAGCCCTCCAATACGGGTTTCATTGAGCAGCAGGCGATCTTTCTTAGGATCGGCATCGTCCATGCGGTCCAGATCCTTTTGGTTTTCAGTCAGGATGAATTCCTTCTGCACCAGAATCCGATCGGCCAGATTATTCAGCAAATCTGATTTGATCGAGTCCGACATATTCCGCACCAATACCGCTGCCAACTGGGCCGCTTTCAACATAGGTATAATGGTCGTTGTGGTACGGGCGGCTCGCCCGTCTGCCGATGCAAAATCCTGTTCAATATCTGCTAAAGAATCCAAATCCATATCCTTGAATAAAATTAAAATAACACAATATCGCTAGCGTTCGCCACTTCAAAATTTACTGTTTTCAAATTACTCAGTATAGCCCGTGAAGTTTCCCGTGAACGTGCTACTGCCACCATTTCGCCCGTCGGATTGAAAATCTCCACCAACTCGCCGACTTCGAACTCGCCCTGCACGTGCAGGATACCGACCGCCAGCAGACTTTTTCGCTGTTGCAGGGCGCGCACGGCTCCGTTGTCGATGTGGATTTGCCCCACTACCAGGCCACCGCTGCCCAGCCAGCGCCTGCGGGCTGTCAGCGTTGAACATTGGGCGTGAAACACCGTACCCGTTTCAAGTCGTAACGCCTTTACGATGCCGTCGGGTTCGTTCATTCCGAAAATGACTACCCGAATGCCCATGCGGGTGGCAAGTTTGGTAAAGGTCAGTTTGGAGGCCATTCCTCCCAGCCCTAAATCTGACTTCCCTCTGCGTACCCACTTGAAAACATCATTGACGTCGTTCACCTCCCGGACAATATTTCCGTGCTCATCCAACAAGCCACCTACCGAGGTACAGAGCATAAGCGTTTCGGCACCGAAACCGGTGGCTATCAGCGTAGCCAACTCGTCATTGTCCGAAAATTTCAGTTCGCGGTCGCTCACTACGTCGTTTTCGTTTACGATCGGGATAATGCCGCTCGACCAGAGTTCTTCGTAGGTGCTTTTCAATTGCAAAAACTGATGCCGGCTGGCAAAATGCTGCCGCTCGCACAGGCTTTGGGCTATAGCAATCTGGTAAGGCACAAAGTACCGGGCGTACAAACCGATCAGCAACGGGTTGCCGACCGCAGCGGCTGCCTTGCGCTGTGTAATGTTGCCCCGGTACTCCTGAATATGCGCTTTCCCAGCGCCTACGGCTCCCGACGATACTAAAATAATGCGAAATGAGGGATGTAAGGTGGCTACCTGCCGGGCTATTTCAGAAATAATGGACTGATCTGGCTCGCCAGAAGGACGGGTAATGGAAGCTGTACCGAATTTGATGACCAGAATGGGCTTGACACCAGCCATTGTGCAGGGATTGAAGGCGTAAAATTTCCCCAAAAATAGGGTATTTCGTTTTCACCTCAACCCCCGGCCCCTTCTCCTGTCAGGAGAAGGGGAGGAATGACTTGGATTTTTCGCTTGAATTTCTTGATTTAGAAGTGCAGCACGTAGCCATAAATGAGAAGGATAGGATATGTTGAAAGGGTTTCTCTTGTTGTCCTGTAACTTGTCAGTAGGGAGAATGGCGCTAAGGTACCTACGCCACACGCTGGAACATATGCTCCAGATCAGGCTCGGTAAAGTGGGTTTTTATGGTGATCGCCTGCCGCAATCGCGCCAGATATTCAACTTTGGGAATTTCAATGGCTCCGAATCGGCGCACATTATCGTTGATAAACTGCGTGTCCAGAAGTTTAAAATTACGCTCCCGCAGAATTCCTATGAGCGCGTGAAAAGCCACCTTGGAAGCATTGCTGACGTGGTGAAACATGGATTCGCCGAAGAAAGCCGCTCCAACCGCCACCCCATACAATCCCCCTACCAGCTTCCCGTCCTGGTATGTTTCGACGCTGTGTGCCATACCCAGGTCATGCAACCTGGTGTATGCCCGGATGATATCTTCCGAAATCCAGGTGCCTTCCTCCTGAATTCGGGGCGCGGCGCATTGCCGCATGACGCCTTCAAAATCTCGGTTGATTCGAATCTCAAAGGCATTCTTATTCAACACGGGCCGCAGGGATTTGGAAGGACGATAGGAGTCAATAGGGATGATGGCCCGAGGGTCGGGCGAATACCAGTATAGGGATCCGTCAGCATCGGCCATAGGAAATATGCCGTTGATATAGCCGTAAATAAGATCGTCGGCAGTCAGTTGGTTCATGAAGTGTAGCCTCGGGAAATTGGGTGTCCAAAATTATCCTTTTCCAAATTAAATCAATAGAAAATCTATGTAAAATTATGATTAACAAATGATTGTGTCTAATTGCTGAAACAAAAAGTAAAACAAATACCTTTCATTACGTTCGCTCTTTAAGCGAAACGATTTGCGAAATAGTAACAAAAGGAGGGAACGGAAAAAATATATTTGCAGTTTAGTTGGAGTAGATGCATAATTTTCACAAGATTTGCATCGTTTTAACACGGTCCGGCGCACCGGAAACAACTTTTGAACAGCAAAGTGATCCATACTTTCTTTCATACGACACCCTTCCGATTTAGGTCCGTCTGGACCATCTAATCTTCTTTTGCCTACGTGGCAAAGTTTTTTCTGCCCTTTTTTCCTAGTTTATTTATTTCAGAAACTCATCTCAACCTGATGTGATTTCTCCCAAGCTATGCGCAGAAGGAGCCAATTCAGCACCAAACCATGAAAAATAACGGAATTCAAGAGAATCCATTCCTAGTAAAGATTGCCACCGAAGACCATCTACACTACGCCGAAACGATCTGCGCTGAAATGGAGGAGAGCGCCAAAAAGCGGGGTACCGGCATTGCCAAGCGTTCGGCGGTGTATCTGATGGAGAAAATGATCGAGGGGAAAGCTATCATCGCCACTACCAAAACGGGCGAGTGGGTAGGCTTTTGCTATATCGAAACTTGGGAGCACGGTAAGTTCGTGGCCAATTCGGGCCTGATCGTACATCCTGATTTTCGGAATAGCTGCATGGCCAAGGCCATCAAAGCCAAGGCCTTCGAGTTATCGCGTAAGAAGTACCCCAATGCCAAGATTATCGGCATTACGACCAGCCTGGCGGTGATGAAAATCAATTCCGATCTGGGCTACGAGCCGGTAACATTCAGTGAACTCCCGGCCGATGATGCCTTCTGGAAGGGATGCGCCAGTTGTGTCAATTATGATATACTGACGCGTACCAACCGTAAGAATAGCCTGTGTACGGGCATGAAGTACAACCAGGAAGAAGCTAAAAAGCAGGATAAAGGAGAAGGCTGGAATTTCCTGAAGGAGTCCAAATTATACGAGCGCTGGATGCGTCTTAAGCAGCGTATTCTGCTGCGAAGGAACGACCGCACCCCCAAGAAAACCCCCGACGCGATGCTGGTATAGTAAAGAAAGTGGATACAGGGCCGCCTGCGCGGTTGACAGTTGAGAGTGATTGCTCCCTACAAAACACCTACCACTACCTCTGATTTGTCATTCAAAATCGTACAGCCCCGCTCGGTACTTCTGCAAAGAATCGGAGCGGGGTTTTTGTTTGCCATAGCCCGAATCGTCAGAATGCGTTAAGTTTGTGGGGGAAAGTCCCCTAGGTAGTTAATTAGTAGTAAAATTTAAAGGCCATTAGCCAACAGCTATCGGCTATAAGCGTAAAAGAAATAATGTCCCAAAAACCAAAAGTAGTACTAGCGTTCAGCGGCGGGCTGGACACCTCTTTTTGTGTAAAGTATCTGGCCGAAGATCAGGGCTACGACGTCTATTCGGTTCTGGTCGATAAGGGTGGTTTCTCCGACGAAGAGCTGAAAACCATCGAAGCCAACGCCTATGCGCTGGGCGTGAAGCAACACACGACGGTTGTAAAAACCACGGAATACTACGCTGATTGCATCAAGTACCTCATTTTTGGTAATATCCTTAAAAACAACACCTACCCCCTGTCGGTGAGTGCTGAGCGTATTTTTCAGGCCGTTGCCGTGGCTGAATACGCGAAGGAAATCGGGGCGTCAGCCATTGCCCATGGGAGTACCGGGGCGGGCAACGAC
>JBBRDE010000310.1:0-6349 GCA_038204185.1 Cytophagales bacterium | reverse complement strand
TGGGTGATAGCTTTATCAGGTTGAATAAAATTCGTGAAGCACACCCCTAATGGAAATAAACGCAACCATCGGCAATACGTCAACGTTGGGCTAGATCCTAAATCTTCTTATATGATTTACAGATGTTGTCAACCAAGTGTTCCTCTTCGTGGGTTCATTAGGGATTATCTGCTCATTCATTTCGACTTTGGCAATAATGGAGTTACTCCTGTAAAGCCTTATCCAGCTTGTCCTAAACAAGGAATTATTTTTTATATCAAAGGTTCTGTGGTTTCAAGTACCCCTGAAACTGGAATTTTAGAGAAAAGGGCACAAACGGTAATTTTCGGTCAACCTACCACTCGCCAAAACTTACATCTTCCGCAAGATTACCTTGCTATCAGTGTTCGCTTCCAGCCTGGTGCATTGTTCAAATTCCTTTCGATACCAATGACTGAGTTCGTGCAAAAAAACGAAGACGCAGAAATGGTACTTGGTGGGGAAATAAGGCTGCTCAATGAGCAGTTGGTAAATACACCTTCTTACCAGGAAATGTTACTGTTGATAGAAGGGTTTCTATGGAAGAGAATTCAGCTGTTGAAAAATACCAGTCATCCAGTAGATAAAATTGGCCGATTGCTTTTCGAAAATCCACAAACCTTCACATTAGATTTCTTGGCAAAAGAGGCCTGCCTGAGTGCCAGCCAATTGGAACGCCGGTTTTTACAACAAATTGGTGTACCACCAAAGTTCTATGCCCGCATTTGCCGTTTTCATCAAGCCTATTTAATGAAACAGCGCAATGCGGATTTGTCGTGGTTGGAGGTGGCATGGGAAAGTGGCTACAATGATTACCAACACCTGGTAAAAGATTTCAAAGCTTTTACCAACTGCACGCCAAACAATTTTATCCAGGAAGATGCATCCGCACCTGAACAGCAGTTGTCGCTTAATCCAAATTTCAGGTACGTTTGAAAATTGCGGATTTTTTACCACCAAGCTTTCACTAATTGTTTTGAGCTTTACGGAAGATTCATTTTACAAACCTTCAACTGCTCAACCCATGAAAAGAGAAGCTTTTATTAAAACAACTTTAATGACTTTTCCTATGCTCAGTCTCCATCAAACAGAAGCCTTTGCTTCCGATAGGCCCAAGAAAGGTATTAAGGTAGCGGATGGCGACAGCCGGCTTCACGAAAGCGTAAAGCTGGATGGTGTTGTTCCCATCGATTTTAAAGTTTTATCCAAAGACACAGGAGGCGACTTGGCCGTCATGACCAGTTCCAACAATCCAAAAGCAACAGGGCCTCCTTTGCATATCCATCCTGATTTTGACGAGATGTTTTATGTAACAAAAGGAGAAGTGAAATTTAAAGTGGGTGAAGATATTTTCTTTTTAAAAGTGGGGGATAACATATTCATCCCACGGAATGTACCGCATTGTTTTACCATTGTTAGTGAAATACCTGCTACTTTTTTGATTATCGCACAACCGGCAGCAAAACTGGAAGATTTTTTCAGAGCCTACGCCAAAGTGAAAAAAATGACACCTGAAATTGCTTTGCGATTGATGACGGAAAACAATATGCAAGTTGTAGGGCCTCCACTATCAGTGGATTAATAAACGAGCACATAACATTGCTTTGCCAAAATGCCGGCTGATTGCTTGTCAGCCGGCATCTTTTCTTTCGTCAACTTTTAAATAACTCCCAAGGTTTAGAACTACAATTGAAGGTATTTTAGCAATATTCGTTCGTGATAGCCACCCCGTTCTTCATAGTCTTCCATCGTAGATCGTTGTGCGGATTCTTCCGAAAAGAGACTGTGTACTAAAAAAGGCCGTATGTAAAGGCCCAGTGCCATTTTTCTAAGCAGCAAAACCGCCTGCTTGTATTCGTGCTATCAGATGTTTTAACCGGCAGTCGTTAAAAAAGGGTACCTACTGATTCGCCCCAACGTTAGGTAGAAACATACCACAACACTACATTATCTGCAAACCTGCTCGTCCTTTTTAATTTTATCCTTTAATCTTTTCAATCATATGATCGATTACACGAATATGTTCATGCTGAGGACTAAACATAATCATCTCTGCATCTTTATTAACCTTTACATTATGCCCTGCTGGCCAATAAAAAAGATCCTCCGCATTAGTAATCTCTTCATTACCGTTAGCATCAGTTGTCGTCACTTGACCACTCAGTAAATACCCCCAGTGTGGGCACTGACATAAATTTCCTTCCAGGCCCATAAACAATGGTGTAGTGTCAACTCCTTCGGAAAGGCTAAAATACTCTCCGCTTATCTTACCTAACCCCGTAGCATCACCAAAATCAGTTTTAAGACGAATAACAGCTCCCGGAATCTCCATTTTAACTTTGATGTCATCCTTTGCAATTTTCATGATTTCACGTTTTTTAGTTTGTTAGAAAAACAATCAATGGGAAAAGTCTTTAAATATAAGCTCACATAGAACAGAAAGTGCTTGTTCAAACAAAATAGTAAATATTTATCTCTGACACCTAATGTAGGCAAATATCTTTGATAGTCAATGCCTTACTAAAAATAATTAATTATAAGGAATTCAATAAAGTCAAGGGTGGGTCAATTTTGTGTAACGAGAACACGGAGTAGGTTGGCTAATTATGAACCCTGGTTTTTAGTAGAAAATCAGTGCCTTAGACTGGTCAGACCAGGTGTTAATGCGCTCAATTTTCATGCAATTCAGTATTTCCGCTCGGCAAGCTCATAGTAAGGTACCTGCGATTCCCCGTAACGTCAGGTGTTTCCATCTGACGTTGCGGGGAATTTATATAACCATCATTCCGCTAAAAACGCCTCATAATCTTCCGGCGTATCCAGGTCAATAATCCCTCGGTCAAAATCGACAAAAGCTACCTCAGACTTGTGTTTTTGCAGCATAGGTTTGGCGCCTTGTTCGCCCTTAATTTCGATCAGTTCGGCCAGTAGTTCTCGCCCGATGAGCACGGGTACCCCCCACTGTTTTTTGTAGCGACAGGCCACTGCCTTCTTCCCGGATTCCTGAAATGTAGCTACCATTTGTTCCAGCAAAGTGGTAGTAAGATAGGGCTGGTCGCAGACCAGCATCAGCACGCCGTCCAGTTTGGGTTCGGTCATGTACAACCCCGCCAGACCTACCTTGATGGAGGTGGCCATGCCTTCCTGCCAGAATGCGTTATCCACGATCGTCACGGAGTACCCCGCCAGTTCAGGAACCACCTCCGCTTTATTGGCTCCTACCACCACAATCACCGGGCGCAGCTTCGTAGCCAAAGCCGTTTCAACGGTGGTTTGTAACATACTTTTTCCAGCATCCAGCGCCAGGGTCTGCTTAGGGCGGCCCATGCGCTGCGAAGCGCCGGCGGCCAGGATTATGATTCCGATCGTCATACTAGTGGTTGTTGGCTTCCGGCTATCGGCCGTCCGCATTGTATTATTTTAGAATTAAACAGGTACCTCATTCAAAAAAATCAGCTCTTACCTGAGTTTAGAGACCAATGATCTCCTCAGGGTACCCCACCTCCACCAAAAACAAACCGTGGGCCGGAGCCTGCGCCCCGGCGTACTTGCGGTCTTTGGCCAAAATAATCCGTTCAAAATCGGCCACGGATTTCTTGCCCGTTCCCACATCGAGCAGGGTACCTACCAGCGCGCGCACCATGCCGCGCAGAAATCGGTTGGCCTGTATCCTGAAAACGAGGGTACCTTCCTGCTGCTGCCATTCGGCCAGGCTGATTTTACACAGAAAGGTTTTCACATCCGTATGGACTTTGCTAAAACTCTCAAAATCGTCAAATTTAAGAAGCAAAGCCGCCGCCGCATTCATGGCTTGTAGATCCAGGTCAGGACGAAATGGATAGGCCTGATTGATCAAAAAAGGATTTTTGTGGTGAATAATCCGGTACTCGTAGCGCCGGTGCGTTGCGGCAAAACGGGAGTGAACATCGTCTTCAACCGGAAAAATGCGACGTACTGCCAAATCGAACGGCAGCAGGCTGTTCAGCCGGTACATTAGCTTATCGGGGTCAGGGATCGGTTGCTCAAAATCGAAATGCGCGAACTGCTTCTCTGCGTGGACGCCCGTATCCGTACGGCTGCTGCCGACGATTTCGATGGGTTGCCGCAGGATGGTAGCCAGCGCTTCTTCGAGCGTTTGCTGCACCGAACGCCCCTTGACCTGACGTTGCCAGCCGATAAAATCCGTGCCCTTGTAGCTGAGTTCAATGAAGTACCGCATGGCGCAAAGATAGAAATATAGCCAGAAAAGCTATCGGAAGCATTTGTTTATGGCCCGCTCATCCTCTTAAATAATTCATACTTCGTGACAACTCCGCAAATTCTTTTCTATCCTAGCGCGAAGAACCGTAACTTTGTGAATTCCTGATACTGAGAACAGCTTTATTTATTAAAATTCTCCTAAAATCAGGAATTCAGAACAAAGTACTTTTACCATGACCATCGAAGAGAAAAAAGAAGAAAAGTCGCTCAATTTCATTGAAGAAATTGTTGAAGACGATATTCGCGAGGGCAAGCATGGCGGCCGGGTACTGACGCGCTTTCCGCCCGAACCTAATGGGTACCTGCACATTGGCCATGCCAAATCCATTTGCCTGAATTTCGGCCTGGCCCAAAAGTACGGCGGCGGCACCAATCTGCGCTTCGATGATACGAACCCCACCACCGAGGATGTGGAGTACGTCGATTCGATCAAGAACGACGTGCGGTGGCTTGGTTTCGACTGGGTGGAAGAACGCTTCGCCTCCGACTATTTCGACCAATTATACGCCTTCGCCACCGAACTCATCAAAGCCGGCCTGGCCTACGTGGACGACTCAACGGCGGAGGAAATCGCCGCGTTGAAAGGTATCCCCACCGAACCCGGCAAGCCCGGCCCCTACCGCGACCGTAGCGTGGAGGAAAACCTGGATATGTTCGAGCGGATGGGCAAGGGCGAGTTTGCCGAGGGTAGCCGCGTGTTGCGCGCCAAAATCGACCTTACTTCGCCCAACATGCACCTGCGCGACCCGTTCATGTACCGCATCAAATTCGCCCCCCACCACCGTACGGGCGATACCTGGTGCATTTATCCGATGTACGACTTCGCCCACGGGCAGTCGGACGCAATCGAGAAGATCACGCATTCGATTTGTACGCTGGAATTCATTCCGCACCGGGCTCTGTACGACTGGTTTATCAGTGAGCTGGATATTTTCCCATCCCGGCAGTACGAGTTTGCCCGCCTGAACCTAACGTACACCATCATGAGCAAGCGCAAGCTGCTGCAACTCGTGAACGAAGGGCACGTCACGGGTTGGGACGATCCGCGAATGCCGACCATTTCGGGTCTGCGGCGGCGGGGCTACACACCCGAATCCATCCGTAATTTCTGCGACCGCATCGGGGTAGCCAAGCGCGACAACCTCATCGACATGAGTCTGCTGGAATTCTGTGTGCGAGAGGATTTGAACAAAAGCTCAGCCCGACGGATGGTGGTGACTGAGCCGCTGAAAGTAGTCGTGACCAATTTTCCAGAAGGCAAAGTGGAGGCTTGCCAAAGCGAAAATAATCCCGAACAACCCGAAACGGGCGACCGCGAGATGCCCTTCACGCGGGAACTGTACATTGAGCAGGAGGATTTTATGGAAAATCCGCCCAAGAAGTACTTCCGCCTGGCGCCCGGACAGATGGTGCGTCTGAAAAGCGCCTACATTATTCAGTGTAACGAGGTGATCAAAGATACTGACGATACCATACAGGAGGTACATTGCACCTACATAGAAAACAGCAAAAGCGGTCAGGACGAATCGGGCCTGAAAGTGAAAGGCACCCTGCATTGGGTGTCGGCGTCGGAGGCCATACCCGTAGAAATCCGCCAGTACGACCGTCTGTTCCGCGTGGAAGATCCATCCTCGGAAGAAGGCGATTTCAAAGATTACCTCAACCCCGATTCGCTTTCCATCATTACCGGCTACGCCGAACCCGCTTTGCAATCCGCGCAACCGGGCGATTCGTTTCAGTTTCTACGCAAGGGGTACTTCGCGGTAGATCAGGATAGCACCGCCGAAAAACTGGTTTTTAATCGTACGGTAGGTCTGCGCGATAACTGGGCGAAGGAAGCGGGGAAATAGAAATTTAAATACATTTTTTTTTCAAAAAGGCGGGCCAAACGGCTCGCCTTTTTTTATGGACTTTTCCCATACTTTTTTAAAATAGGACTTTCGCAAAACTGATATTTTATTAACTTATGGGATGAAAACAACCCGCGAACTATACTGCCAATACCTTCTCTCGAGCCAGGTCAATTACACCTGCACGAATCTGGCCGACCATTTCGCCGACCTGACCCACG
>JBBRDE010000309.1:0-6357 GCA_038204185.1 Cytophagales bacterium | reverse complement strand
TAAAAATTTTTCGCTTCTTTCGGCCAGGCCTGTCCTTCCAGCACCGGGAATGTAGCCTCGGTGGGATTCCACCACAGGAAGTTGGGGGTAGGTACGGGAGTCTGCGCCTGAGCAGGTAGAAAAAAGCAGTGAAATACTACTAAAAGAAGGGGTGAATACAAACGATGCATAAGCGGGGTGTTGGCTATAACAGATAATAGTATCTGTATAAGCCCGTCGAGAATCGTTTCTAATCTCTACCGGTAGGAACTTCTGCCCGCTATACCGACCACAATAAAAAAGTCCCGGAAAATAATCCGGGACTCAAACTCGCAATCAAAATCAAATTATGTCTTACTATTGGATCACGAATTTACCGCCACTCAATACCCCTACTACGGTCTGGTTATCAGTGATCAGGTTAGCGCCACGCAGCAGATTGTTCAGCAGATTCTGGTTACGGCTGGCAACTTCATTTTTGTTAATTGAGTTTCGCAGCACATCAATTTGGTTGTTGTTCAATACATTGTTCACATCAACCAGATCCTGAACTGTAATGTCACTGACATTAATCGCTCCTACGTTGACGTTTACAAGACCCTGAACTAGTTGTCCTACCCCGGCAGTGGTCTTTTTATCCGTTTTTACCTGATTCTGAGCATGTGATAAGGTGGGGGTGACCAAGCTAACCGCACAGAACAACCCGATGGCCAAAAATGTGTTTTTCATAGTTCATATAATTTTAAGTGAATATGATACTGAACCAACTAATCCGGTGCCAACCTAAATTGGTGAATTTTTTTTTGTCCTTGTGACGTATAAAGGCGTTTAAATTTAAGCCCTTCATATTTAAATAAATACAACACCTACTTCTCCCGAAAAAATGGGAAATAGGATTATACGTTCTTTATTATAGTATTTTTTTTGGGGGAAAAATGGATTCAGTTTATAATAAAAATAGTAGAAAAAAGTATACATCCCTTGGGGAATCAGTCCTAGAAAGCCAGGTGTTAGGATTATTCCCAGCGTCAGGGTGAAACGGAACTTGCCCAATAATTAAACAGTGAGCCTTACCCTACGTCATCGGATCAACGGCTCCATGCCGAACCACTTTAACTTTTGTTCTGCCTATGTTTTTCAATCACCTCCCGCACAGTAGTCCAGCGGATGCCGGGGTAGCGGTCGTTGTTGAGCGAAGTCAGCTTGGCGTTGCCGCTGAGCATGTTGCGCAGGTACTGCATCCCCTGCCAGGGCGGAAACACCTCATCGTGGGCGGGCATGAGGGTTTTTGTCACTTTAATCATGGTATCCAGGGTACCCAAACCGCCCACCCGGAATAGCTTATAGTCATCCCCGGTCGCCTGGCTCGCGGCTTGTTGCAAGCCACGTGGACTGAGTACATCGCCCGCGATGCGCAAATCGCGCGGCGTGGTGGGGTCAAGGGCAGCAGCGGCGGTGTACTCGGCCGTGTTGGCTATGGTCGTGAAATCCAGTAGTTGATCGGCGTCGCCCCAGTACACAATGCGCTTGAACGGGTACAGCACCACGGGCGCCTGTCCGGTCAGCAAATCGGCAAACATGCCGTTGAGAATGGAGGTAGCCAGAATGGGAGCCTGATTGAGTCGGGCGCGAAACTCGCGGCGGAAATCGAGGTTTCGGTTGGTACCCTTGGGCGTTTTAGTATAGTCAATGCAATAATCTGAGGGAATGAACCGGGGTACCCCCGCCGCGACCGCTGCATTCAGGAGCAGCGTTTGGGTTTCCACAATCACCTCCCGCAGTCCCGATAGCGCCGACACTACGCAGGTACCCCCTTCACAGGCGTGTGTCAACTGGGGCAGGCTGTTAAAGTCGACCTCGACGATGGTAGCGCCCGCTTTTCGCAGCGCATCGATTTCGTCCCGTTTACTGGCAGGACGCACCAACGCCTGCACGGTGGCGCCTTTTTGGAGCAGGATGCGGGCGATGCGACCACCCAGGTCGCCGGTGGCTCCGGCCAGAACAATGAGTGCTTCGTCGGAATTGGTCATATTGGTTTGGATAATCGTGTACTTACCTTTCTCAAACTGCATGAGCAGGGTTAATGTTAAAAACTGAGCATTTTTAAGCGGGTTGAGTATCGCCCTTTACCTGGTATTGTACCTGAGACACCTTCCTCAATCCCTCCCGTCAGAAGGAAAGTATCAGGGATTGATTTGCCTTTTGCCTAAAACATAACCGTGGCCCCGAGGGCAGCGTAGTTGATCCAGGTGAAATTGTACACCGACTCCACATCGGCACCCCCTTCTACCACGCGGTACCCGGCCCACAGGCCAATTTTTGGCGTCACTTTGTAGCCCAAGCCCAAAAATACATCCTCGGCGCGACCCGGACCACCCGCCAGCGCATCGGCTTCCAGCAGTACCCGCCAGCAGTCCGAGGGGCGGTATTCGAGCAGCAGGTTGAGCAGCGGCACAAATCCCACATTGCTGAAATGGGTATCCTGGGTACTCGAAATCAGCCGTATATCCGCGTCACGAATTTTGGCGGTAAAGCCCACACCCAGTCGGAAGCGTTCGCCCGACACGAGTCCGTAGCGTTAGGTGAGGCGGTAGGAGTTAAACTGGTACTTGGCTGTGATAGGCTGATTGGGAGCAAAGTTTTGTTGATTGAACGTGACCGTCCGATCGAACGCGCCTTCGTAGTTGGCCGTCAGCGGAGCGTACAGCGCTGTGATGGTGTGGCGGTAGTTGAAGGTATATCCCAGGCGCAGGCGATAGAATGCGATGGGTTGAATTTTGAATTCTTTCCCCAGATCGAAGCGGGTACCCCCCGTGTTGGAAATGCTGATTTTGTTGTAGGGGGTACCTAGTATCAAACCCGATTCGGCATCGATCCAGAGTTGGGCGTAGGTGGAAGTGATGGATAGTAAGGTGAGTAGGAGAGAGTGGCGGGTGATTTTCATGGATGCAGAGTTGCGGTTTGGGCTTTTTTGAATCGGGAGTTTCAAAAAAAGCGATTCCCACAAAAAGCAGACCATAGCTATACTACCTGTACACAGGACCTGTTGGTAGACTGCCTGATAATCAATTCTCCCGAAAAGGTGATTTGCTCCGCCGGAAAGGTATTTTTTCGAATGTGCTTCAACAATAATTCACAGCTTGTTTTACCGATTTCATAAGCAGGTTCCGCCACGGTCGACATGGTCGGGGATATGATTTCTGACATCGGGTCGTTCGTAAATCCAATGACACCAACTTCCTGCCCGATCCGGATATTCAGGGCTCTTAAGGTTAACATTGCTCCAATACCTTTCCGGTCACAAACAGCGAATATAGCGTCAGGAGTGTCATTTTTATCGCTAAACAAGGTAGCTGTATCGGCTTCGCCATCCTTCTGCGAAAATCCTGAATGAATAACAAAATTCTCCTGCACCGGCAAGTTGTAGGCATGGAGGGCCTTATAGTATCCCTTAAGTCTGTTTTCAGTGAGCAATAGTTCTTTACATCCGGTAATGTGCGCTATCTTTTTATAACCACAGTTAATCAGGTGTTCAACGGCTGTATAAGCGCCGTTATAATCATCCTGTACCACTTTCGATGTCTTGATAGAACTGATAACCCGGTCGAAAAAGACTACCGGCAAGCCGTCATCGATTATTTTTTGGAATTTGGCCGAATTGTCGCCCTCCCCCGCAACACAAGCCAGCAAGCCATCCAGACTACTTCCCGAAAGGTTTTCAAGCACCTGGCTTTCAATATCCGGAGAGTCGTTGGTGATGTAGAGGACAACACTAAATCCATTCAGCTGGGCGATTCCCTGTATTCCCGTTATCACGGTTGAAAAATAATAATTGGTGATACCAGGAATGATGATGCCCAGGTTGTGGGTGCTACGCTGTACCAGGCCTGTAGCGTTAAAGTTGGGTTTGTAATTCAATTCGCCAGCCATTTCCAAAACCTTTTGGCGCGTTTCCTTACTCACATCATATTTATCTCCCAATGCTCTTGAAACAGTTGCGATAGAAATGTTCAGTGCTTTGGCAATGTCTTTAATCGTCGTGTACCTTTTGCGCATAAGAAGTTTTGTTGGATAGAATTTAAGAGCAGCCAGGATACCCTGCACACACCCTCCGCGCGCTTCCCGTGCCCGGCCCCGACAGGGCAGGAGCTATTTCGGAAACGTTTCCGCTACTATTTGTTCGGGTTGCCATTGAAGTTCCCCATAATCATTGTAACCTTGCCCTAATCCGAAATTTAATACTGATATTTTTATGAAGAGTGAAATTTCTCTTCATAAAAGACACCATCAACAGAATTTGCCCTGCCCCTTTGACAAAAGGGCACGTGAATACGTACGCAAAATATAAAACATACCCTAAACCCTATCCTATGAACACTAAATTACCCAGCAAGGTACAGTGCATATCTGTGTTTATTTTTTTGATTTGGTTGTCTCCCGGCTGGCTGTTCGCCCAAAGTCTGAGCACAGTCAATGGAAATGTCGTCGATAGTCTGACGCAAACCGGCTTACCTGGGGTAACGGTCATTGTAAAAGGTACCCAGCGGGGTACCACGACGAACGCCGAAGGCAACTTTACGATTCAGGCGGCCAGTAATGACGTACTGTCTTTTAGTTTCGTAGGCTACGGTCTTAAAGAAGTTCCGGTTGGAAACCAAACCACATGGAATATCAGTCTCAGCCCCGGCGTCAACGCTTTGGATGAGCTGGTCGTGGTGGGGTACGGTACAATGAAGAAGAGCGATCTAACCGGAGCCGTAATCCGCATCGATGCCAAAACCTTCAAAAACCAACCCATGACCCAATTAAGCGATATGCTTACGGGAACCGTGGCGGGCTTCAACGCGAATCAAAATCCGACCGCCGCTGGCGGTAGTTCACTGCAGGTGCGAGGGCCCAAATCACTGAACGCTTCCACCAACCCGATGGTGGTGATGGATGGGGTTATTTTTAATGGAAGCATTGCGGATATCAACCCGGCGGACATTGAAACCATCGACATTCTGAAAGATGCAAGTTCTGCGGCTGTTTTTGGGGCAAGAGCGGCCGGCGGGGTTATTCTGGTGACTACAAAAAAGGGAACAACCGGCAAACCCATCATCAATTTTTCGGCAAACGTAGGTACCACCGAGACGACAAAAGACTTCAAGCCTTTTGACAAAGATGGTTATCTCACTTTCAGGCGAGATGTTTTGCGAGCAACCAATCCCAACAATCCCAATTTTTATTATAACAATCCGGCCCAGCTTCCTGACGGTGTCACCCTGGATCAATGGCGTAAGGCCAGCAACAATCCGCAGGCCGACAATACGCAGGAATGGCTCGGGCGCCTGCGCTTTTTCCCAATTGAAACTGAAAATTACCTGGCTGGGAAAACCGTAGATTGGTATAAAGAAGTGATCAGAACCGGTATCCGCCAAAATTATGATGTGAGTATTGGCGGCGGAGCCAAGAACGTAACCTACTATTGGTCACTGGGGTACCAAAATAACGAAGGAGTAGTGCGTGGTGATAAGTTTTCGACCATTCGTTCCAGGCTGAATGTAGACTTCAAAGTAACAGAATGGCTCAATGTGGGCGTAAACTCGCAGTTTGCCGACCGGGATGAAAGTGCAGTAACGGCAAATCTTTCCCAGATGTACCTCATGAGCCCTTATGGTTCGCAATTCGATGCAAACGGAGATCCCATGTGGTATCCCAACAGCTTTGCCGTGTCTAACCCGCTTATTGATTACTACGGCCAGGATCGATTGAGGAAAATCAATACATTATTTGCTTCCATGTATGCCAAATTGAAGCTGCCCTTCGGATTTGATTATAAGCTCTCATTCCAGCCCCGTTACGAAACGATCAAGGATTACGATTTTTGGTCATCCAAAACCCTGCAAGGCGGCTCATCACGCTCGAATGGATACGCCACACGGGACGACGCCTCCACCTACGAGTGGATTCTGGACAATTTGCTTCACTGGAACAAGAAATTTGGGGTTCACAATTTTGAAGTGACGATGCTTTACAGCTCGGAGCGTAAGCGAGACTGGGCGTCGACCATCACCAACCAGTCTTTTGTGCCTAATCAGAATCTTGGGTTCCACGGTTTGCAATATGGCATCAGTCCTACGGTGACCACCAACGATACCCAAATCACCGGTGACGCGGCCATGTTCCGTCTTAATTACAGTTTATTGGACAGATACCTTTTTACCGGATCGCTGCGTAGAGACGGGTACTCCGCTTTTGGTACCAAACAACCAAGAGCTACCTTTCCGGCAGCGGCTTTGGCCTGGAAAATTTCGGAAGAAAAGTTTTTTAATCTCAATTTCGTGAGCCAAATGAAACTGAGATTATCGTACGGTGTAAACGGAAACCGGGATATCG
>JBBRDE010000308.1:0-6393 GCA_038204185.1 Cytophagales bacterium | reverse complement strand
ATAGTAGGTTTTAACTATGTTTTGCCAAATTAAATTGTATTTATTTGATATTCTTTGGAAGAAAATTAATTCTCTTCCAAAAATTAATTTTTAAAGCTGTCAAAACGATTAAACCACCTGATAATGTGGTAGATGAGTTGTGGTTGGAATAATTATAAATTTATCTCATAAAGTCATACATGCTAGTTTTGACCCCTTACAGCATGAGCCTTAATGTGGGGATTCGTGAAAATTCAGAATGATTTAATGCCCAAACACGTTAAATACAAACAAATCAATGCTTTACTGAAAGGAATCAACTATTCGGAGAAGTGGGTCGGCCTCACTGGCTAAATAGTCGGCTTTGGGTGGACATTTAAGAAAAAACAACTATGAAAACCATATATGCTGTACTGGGAATAGGCGTTGTAGTCCTGCTGTCGTCGTGGCTGGGGCTTTTTGAGAAGCAGGTCGACTATAATAAGGACGTCAAGCCTATTCTTAACAAAAACTGCATGGCCTGCCACGGCGGGGTTAAGAAAGCGGGGAATGTCAGTTTTTTGTTTGAAGACGAAATGCTGCAACCCGGCAAATCGGGGAAACGTCCTGTGGTGCGGGGGGATGCCGATGCCAGCGAGATGATCCGGCGCATCCTGAGCAAAGATCCCGACGAGCGCATGCCCCGGAAAGGTGCTGGCCTCACGGATGAGGAGGTGAGTACGCTGAAAACATGGATCAATCAGGGGGCCCAGTGGGGCAATCATTGGTCGTACGAGCGCGTCGAACGCCCGGAGGTACCTTCGGCGGGCAGCTGGTGGGCTAAACTGGGACTGGGGAATCGGGAAGAAGCTAACTGGCCTAAAAACGAAATTGACCATTTTGTGCTCAAAAAACTTAAATCAGAAAAACTGTCACCCGCTCCGGAAGCTGACCGCGCTACACTGATCCGGCGCGTAAGCCTGGATCTGACGGGTTTGCCGCCCACGGAAAAGGAAGCGCGGGATTTTGCCCAGGATAAATCAGACAATTCTTACGAAAAAGTGGTGGATCGGCTGCTGAAATCATCGGCTTATGGGGAAAAGTGGGCGGTCATGTGGATGGATTTGGCCCGCTACGCCGACACCAAAGGCTATGAGCGGGACCCCGGCCGCAGCATCTGGCGCTACCGCGACTACGTCATCAAAGCCTTCAACGATGACAAGCCTTTTGACCAATTTACGATCGAGCAGTTGGCCGGGGACTTGATGAAAGATCCAAAAACCGGAATACCTACGGACGAGCAACTCATTGCCACGGGCTTCCACCGCAACACCATGAACAATGATGAGGGGGGCACGGTGGACGAGGAATTCCGGGTAGCCGCGCAGATTGATCGGGTCAACACCACCTGGGAGGTGTGGCAGGGTACCACCTTTGGCTGTGTGCAGTGCCACAGCCATCCCTACGATCCCATACCGCACGACGATTACTACAAGTACATGGCGTACTTCAACAATACTCGGGACGAGGACGTGACGACCGATACGCCCACTTTGCGCTTGTACAAAGGTGAGGATTCCGCCCGCGTCGAGCGTGTGAAGGCGTGGGTGAGCCAGCACGATCCTGCGCAGAGTCGGGAGGTAGCCCAGTTTGTGCGGGTTATGGAACCCAAAATCAACTCCCACGATTTTGATGAATACGTCAACTCATCCCTGCTGGATGCCAAGTTCTACGGCGGGCAGGACCAGGGCTCGGCTCGTATCAAGGCGGTACCCCTCACCGGGAAAGATTGGATGTTGATGGCTGTCTCGACGGGCGCCGAATCGGCGGTGATGTCCTTGCATTTGGATTCCTTGCGAGGGGAGCTATTGCACAAAATGTCCATTCCCGCGCGGGACACGATCCTGATTATTCCGCTACCCGCTATTAAAGGTACTCATTCACTATACCTGGCCTTCGATAGTCCTAAAACTCCGGAAAAATTTGTGCAAATCAAGTGGGTGGCTTTCCAGAAATCCCTGCCCGGCACGGAGGCACCTGAGTACCCTGATATCGTAAAAGAGTACGTGCAGGTACTAAAAGGACGCGCACAAACCACCCCCATTTTTTGGGAAGGTAAAGATAATCTGGCCCGCAAAACGCATGTGTTCGAGCGGGGCAACTGGCTGGTACACGGCAAGGAAGTCAAACCGGGTGTACCTGCTTCCTTTGGAAAGCTACCCAAAGGTACCCCCCCCAATCGCCTGGGATTGGCGCGTTGGATTGGTAGCCGCGACAATCCCCTCACGGCGCGGGTCATGGTGAATCGTGTGTGGGCGCATCTGTTCGGGCTGGGCATTGTCGAAACCGAGGAGGACTTCGGCTCGCAGGGGAGCGAACCTACCCACCGCCAACTGCTCGACTGGCTGGCCGTAGCCTACATGGAAGACTACGGATGGAGTACCAAAAAGCTTTTGAAAGAAATCGTGCTATCGGCCACCTACCGTCAGAGTTCGGAGACGGAAAAAAAGAAGTTGGAAAAGGACCCCTACAATTATTGGCTTGCGCGCGGTCCGCGCGTCCGGCTGAGCGCCGAGCAGGTACGCGACCAGGCCCTGGCTACCAGTGGGCTGCTTTCCCGCAAAATGTACGGGCCCGGTGTGATGCCGCCCCAGCCCTCGGGCATCTGGCTTTCGCCCTATAACGGCGAATCGTGGAAGTTGAGCGAAGGCGAGGATCGCTACCGCCGTGGGCTATATACCTACTGGAAGCGTACCGCTCCCTATCCCTCCATGACGACCTTCGACGCACCGAGCCGGGAGTTCTGTCAGTCGCGGCGTATCCGTACCAACACGCCCTTGCAAGCGCTGGTGACGCTGAATGATCCGGTGTACCTGGAATCGGCCCAGCGACTGGCCGAGTACATGCAGCGACGGGGAAATACACCCGAGCAGCAGCTGCAGGTAGGGTACCGCAAACTGACTTATAAACCCATGCAGCCCAAAAGCCTGAGCATCTTGTTAGGGGTATATCAAAAAGCCCTGCGGGAATACCAGGCCAGACCCAACGAGATTGACAGTTTGCTAACCTACCGTGGGCGAAAATCACCAGAACTGGCGGCCTTGACGGTATCGGCCAATGTGTTGTTAAATCTGGACGAAGTTGTTACGAAGGAATAATTAATTCCTAAATCCTGAATCTTAAATCTGCAATCTATCCCTTAACATTATTGGTAATGAACGAAGAAAGCAAAAATGGAATTTCCCGCCGGGGCTTTGTCGGAAAGGCTGCTGTGGCCGCGGCTGGTTTTATGATAGTACCCCGGTTTGTACTGGGCGGGAGAAAGGCTGATGGTACCCGGTACCTCGCACCAAGCGATGTGATTTCGCTGGGCTTCATCGGCACCGGAAAGCAGGGCAGGGGGCTGACCAGCTCCTTTCTGTCCACGGGCGAAACCCGCATTGTGGCGCTCAGCGAAGTGTATAAAGACAAAGCTCAGATAACCCTGGATCGGATCAAGGCGCATTACGCTAAAAATACCGAGGCCGGAAGCTATTCTGACATCCCGGTGTACAACGATTTTCGGGAGGTACTGGCGCGCAAAGACGTGGATGCCGTCGTAATTGCCCTGCCCGACCACTGGCACGCCGCTGCCGCCGTGCGGGCGGCTCAGGCTGGAAAGGATATTTATTGTGAAAAGCCCCTGGCCCTCACGGTGCGGGAAGGTAGGGCTATGGTGGATGCCGCTCGTAAGTACAAGCGCGTTTTTCAGACGGGCAGTATGCAGCGGTCGTGGCCGGAATTTCGCCAAACCGCGGAGCTGATTCGCAATGGCTATATCGGGGAAATTAAACACATTAAAGTGAACGTGGGCCCGCCCCCCGTACCCTACACCCTGCCTGCCGAGCCTATCCCCGCTGGCTTGGATTGGACGGCCTGGCTGGGGCCAAACGCTCCGGTCAATTTCAACGCCGAACTCGCGCCACCCATTACCAAAGACGTATTTCCAAACTGGCGACTTTACAAGGAATTCGGGGGCGGCATGGTGACGGATTGGGGCGCGCACATGTTCGATATTGTGCAATGGTCGCTGGATATGGACGATAGCGGCCCGGTAGAGGTCATTGCCCCCGATGGCAAAGAACACCCTTTCCTGACCTACCGCTACGATAATGGCATCACGATGACCCACGAAAAATGGGATTGGAGTAACGCCATCCACTTCATCGGCACCGAGGGGGACCTGAAAGTACAGCGCAAAAAACTGGAAACGACCCCGGCCTCCCTGAAAGATAAAGTAATCGGTGCAAACGAGAAGCACGTTTACAAGAGCGAAAACCACTATAAGGACTTCCTGGATGCCATGCGCAGTCGCAGCAAGCCCATTTGTGATGTCGAGGTAGGTCATCGCACCGCGTCGGTGTGTAACATTGGCAACATTGCCTATCAACTGAAGCGCCCTTTGCAATGGAATCCCAAGAAGGAGAGTTTCAAAAAAGACGCCGAAGCCAACGCGCTGTTGGGACGCTCTATGAACGATACGTGGGGGATTAAAATCTAGGGTGTTCGGTTGAGAAGATAGGTGTCGCCCCGACGGGGCTTATTAGATTTTACGACGCTGTTTGCTACTGAGGTGTGGCCCCGCTGGGGCCGGGAAATATACGAAGGCGAAACCCCAAGGGAGTGATGGTGAAGACCGAGGGAAAACCCAGGCCCCAGCGGGGTGGTACCTTAGTAGCGAACAAAGTTGATATAAATAGAAGTAAAAAGCTCCGTAGGAGCGGCACCTCAGTAGTAGTAGCAACGTAGCCAAGCCCATTAGAAGGCCCCGTAGGGGTACACCTCAGCAGCAGCAGAATAAAATTGCAAAACAGGTCTGTTTTGCCCAACACAAACGCTATGAATAACCTATTAAAAGAACTGCAACACGCCGACCTGCAACGCCAGACCCGCCGCCATTTTTTGAAAGAATGTGGCTTTGGCCTGGGTGCTATTGGTTTGGGGTCACTACTGGGTAGTTGCGGTTCATCGGGTCCTGAGATCGCCGCTCCCACATTGCCCAATGATCCCATGGCCGTACGGATGCCGCAATTTGCCCCAAAAGCCAAGCGCGTCATTTATATCCACATGGCGGGAGCACCCTCGCAATTGGAACTGTTCGA
The DNA here is from genome assembly GCA_038204185.1 of Cytophagales bacterium. Taxonomy (GTDB): domain Bacteria; phylum Bacteroidota; class Bacteroidia; order Cytophagales; family Spirosomataceae; genus Salmonirosea. The sequence goes on along the minus strand of JBBRDE010000308.1, from coordinate 1,294 downwards.
TTACAAACCCGAACTCGTCAAGTACCACGGTAAGGATTGTCCGGCGGAATTTCTGGAAGGTAAAAAATTCGCCTTCATTCAGGGGGTACCTAAAATGCTCGGTCCGCAGGGAAAGTTTGCTCAGTACGGACAGTCGGGTGCCTGGCTTTCTGATTATGTACCCTACCTGCAGGGCGTGGCCGACGAGGTGACCTTCCTGAAAGCCATGTACACCGACCAATTCAATCACGCGCCCGCGCAGCTCCTGATGCATACGGGCAGCGCGCGTCTGGGTCGGCCTAGTTTGGGAGCATGGTCTGTCTATGGACTAGGTTCTGAAAACCAGAATTTGCCGGGCTTCATCGTGCTGGCATCGGGCGGCAAGCAACCCGATGCGGGCAAGAGCGTGTGGGGCAGCGGTTTTTTGCCCAGCGTGTACCAGGGCGTGCAATGCCGAACGGGTGGCGATCCGGTACTTTACGTATCGGATCCCAGCGGTATGAACCGCAACATTCGCAAGCAAACCATTGACGCCATCAACGAAATTAACCGCCAAACGTACGAAGAAGTACAGGATCCGGAAATCCTGACCCGCATCAGTCAGTACGAAATGGCCTTCCGGATGCAGATGTCTGTGCCGGAAGTGATGGACGTTTCTAAAGAGCCGCAGTACATTCTGGATATGTACGGTGTCAAGCCCGGCGAAGGTACCTTTGCCATGAACTGCCTGTTGGCCCGCAAATTGGTCGAGAATGGCGTACGGTTCGTGCAACTTTTCGACTGGGGCTGGGATACCCACGGTACGAGTTCCGACGGGGCGATCGAAATCGGGCTGCACGACAAATGCCGCCAGTCCGATCAGGCCGTGGCGGGACTTCTAAAAGACTTGAAAATGCGCGGTTTGCTGGACGAAACGCTCGTTGTATGGGGGGGGGAGTTTGGCCGTACGCCCATGCAGGAAAACCGCAACGGGCAGGTACTACCCTTCATGGGCCGCGACCACCACTTGGAAGCTTTTACCGTCTGGATGGCGGGCGGCGGCGTAAAGCAGGGTTTTAGCTTTGGCCAAACAGACGAGCTCGGCTACTACGGCGTGAAAGACAAAACTCACGTTCACGATTTACAGGCTACGATCCTGCATTTGATGGGCTTCGACCATGAAACTTTTACCTACCCCTTCCAGGGCCGGAACTTCCGCCTCACCGATGTAGCCGGGAAAGTCATTCGGCCCATTTTAGCGTAGTTTTTTATAGACAATCTCATTTTCTCCTATGCCCACGATGCAGGTCAATGCCTTCCGGATGAAATTGAAACC
>JBBRDE010000307.1:0-6425 GCA_038204185.1 Cytophagales bacterium | reverse complement strand
AACTCCGGACTTACCTGGCCTCGGGTACGGCCTTTACCAAACTCAATGCCACCGACGCCTTGAAATACGACCCCTATGTCCTGGCTGACTTTCAGGCAGGGGGAATCGAGAACGCGGGCAATTTGGCCCCGGAGCGCGCTTTGCTGCGTGAAATCATCGAAGAACGGTATGTATCAGGATTCACGGGCACCCTGGCTTTCGACGATCTGCGCAGGCTGGGCACCAAAGAGAAGGATATTGCTGTGCTTCCTCCGCTGAACTCTGCTACGGCCAGCAAGTACCCGCAACGGTTCATTGTGGCCCAAACCGAATTGAGTGCCAATCGGAATGCCCCCTCCGACCCCGGCATTTTTGGAGAAACGGAGGTGAATAAATAATGATGAGTGATGAATGCTTCACAATCATTCATCACTCATCACTGGTGCGCCAGCCCGGTCATCATTACTAACATCATCTTTTCGGCGGCGATGCGACTCTTGGTTTTGATAAAAGACCGGGGCGTGTCGTCGCCGATTTCGTAGGTAATACCGACGGCGTTGAAAGTAACGGAAAACCAGCCCTTGCTGACGGGTTGGCCGACATTGGAAGGCGTGATATGAGGCTCGTAGCCGGGAATGGCGGCCTTGATCTGGCTCAGCCACTCCTTTGTGAATGCAGGATGGGTGGTGGCCGTATCTGCCGAATTGGTATAGTACACATCCTCATAAGTCGAGTGAAAATCAAGCCCCAACACGACTTTTGACTGGTTTTTATTAGCGAAATTGATTAGGTAGTTTGCCATTTGAAGGGTTTCGGGCTGATTGTAACGATCCCAGTCGCGGTTGAGGTCAATGCCGCCTGCATTATGCCGCCAATGCCCCAAATCGACCCCGTCGGGATTTTGCATGGGGAAAATCATTACCTGATATTTTTTCTGAAAAGCCCTCGTGAGGGAATCATCTTCCAGGAGACGCTCAGTAAAACTTAGAAATGCCATTTGTCCGGTTGTCTCCGGCGGATGCTGGCGGCTCATTAATACGATCAATTCCCGTTTTTTTGGAGTTTTATCGTATAGGGTAGCCGAATAAAGCGGTCGCCCCAGTGTACTCGTCCCGTAAGTACTCACGCTGGTTTTCGGGTTCGTCTTCTGGATTCCAGCCAACCACTCCCGTAGATGATAAGTCGTAAACAGCTCTTGCCCCGCCACCCAAAGGGTATCTTTGGTCAGAAGGAGCGGGAATTGCACACCCGCGTCCTGACCGGAAATTTTGGTACTATCCAAATCTACCCATGACTTTCCATCCGCCGAAAGCTTAGGTAGGTACCGATGTTTACCGTTTTTATAGCTGATGTTCAGATAAATCTGCTTAGGTACGGGGCTCCACAGCTTGAAGGCGTACCAGGGACTGGGATTGATGGGTGTATTTTCGGGTTCAATAGACACGGTATAGGTACTATCGTTCTCCGCTCTAAAATCATTGAGCCGTGCCCCGTTGAACAGATTCGAGGCTGAAACGCCTGACGCGGTGGTGTACACTTTTTTCTCCTGGTACTGAATGGGCCTGGTTTCCGTATCCACATAGTTGGGGAACTCGTGTAGCCGGGTTAAGTAAAGTTTTTGCCGGCAACTATTTGATAGATAAGCTATCCCTAAGAGAAATAAGGTATACTTTAACTGTTTCATAAAGAAGTTTTTTGGAAGGTGTTTCTGGGTTGATATTTTTCAGAAATCTGCATCGACATGGCCCTACTTTCGTGTACCTGCCGCAGGTTTTCTACCCACCTGGGAATGGCACTGTATCGACAAAGCCCGCAAAATGGGCTATTTACTTGAAGCTATACCCTGGTTTCAACCTTGAAAAGGCCCTGTCCGGGCAGGAAATCAAGCCAGAAGCGGTTATATTGCCACTCCAAATCCTTGGCATCCCGACGCCACCCTTTGATTCAGTCTGAAAACCGGCATACCATAATCCCTCAAATGGCCTCCCTCTCCCGCACCTACGATACAAAAAAATTACTCGGTCAGATATATACCCCTCCGCACATCGTAAACAAAATTCTGGACGAAGCGGGCCTCACTTCACCCGATTTTTTGGACAAAACTATCCTGGATCCCGCCTGCGGTGACGGGCGATTTCTGCGGGAAGTGGTGGGGCGCATTATACATTACTCACCGGAAGGTACCCTGGAAGAGAATTTGCTAAAAGTGCAGGGTTGGGACATCGACCCCAAAGCACTTGCTTTGTGCCGGAAAGCACTGGACGAGGAAATCGAGGTACTGGGATTACGCATCGACTGGGATCTCCGGCAGCAGGATGCCCTTCATCAGCTGGCTTCTAGGCAGCGTTTCGATTTCATCGTGGGGAATCCGCCCTACATCCGCATTCAGCATCTGCCCGAATCACAGCGCGGTTATTTGCAGGAAAACTACGGATTTTGCGGCTCTGGCTCCACCGATACCTACGTAGCTTTTTTTGAATTAGCAGATCGACTTTTGAAGGATACGGGTCTCTGCGGCTATATCACCCCAAATTCCTATTTTTTCTCGGAAACTGCTCGTCCGCTTCGGCAGTATTTTCAAGAGAGGCAAAACCTGCGGCTTATTACCAATTATGGCTCGGTCCGGGTTTTTGAGAAAACAGGTACCTACGCGGCCATTACGGTATTTGGAAAACGCCGGCACGAAAGCTTCCGCTACGAAACAAGTGATGATGCTTTCGTGTACAATTTCAGAACCATTCTTTTTCGGGAACTCAACTGCTATGATCTGTGGCAATTATCAGTACAGATACCCCCACCGGGCGACGGTATGCGTTTGGGCGATATTTGCCGGATTTCGGTTGGGCTCACGACACTAAGCGATGCGGTGTATCTCTTTAAAATTCAGGAGGGTACCTTAACCTGCGTTCGGGCTACCTCAAAATCGGGGATCGAGGTTCAGCTTGAAAAAGAAATCCTCAAACCCATCGTCAAGGCGTCGCGCCTAAAAAAATCCACTGAACCCATCACGGATTACATTCTTTTTCCCTACCATAAAAACGAAGCGGGTAAGCACGTCGTCATTCCCGAACCTGAGCTTAAAAAGCGCTTTCCAAAAGCCTATGCTTACCTGTTGAACCAAAAACCCGCGCTCGATCGACGCGACAACGGCAAGCCCAACGCCGTGGCCTGGTACGCCTTTGGGCGGGCGCAAAGTTTAGATACTTCGTTTGGGAAGAAAATCATTTTTTCGCCCATGAACCGTGTCCCCAATTTTATCCTGCACGAAAACCCCGAAGCGACCCTTTTCTCCGGCTATTTCCTTACGTATCAAGGTAAGTATGAGAAACTCCTCCCCATACTCAACTCACAGGCCATGACTGACTACATGGCCGTGGCGGGGCGCGATTTTCGGGGCGGCTGGAAGGGATATAGCAAGAAAATCGTGGAAAATTTTCGGTTCACTGCCGACGCGCTGGATTAGTCCCGGGGGGGTACCCTAACCCGTAAAAAGAAAATTTGCCCGGCGAAACTAGTCCGCTAAGTCGGAATGTTTACGACCTTTGTCGCCTTAACCCTGACGACGTATTTACTATTTACATGAAAAAAGTTCTCTTCATAGACCGCGACGGCACGATCATCGTGGAGCCCAAAAGCGACCAGCAGGTAGATTCGCTGGAGAAACTGGAATTCCTGCCCAGGGTCATTTCCAACCTACGCCGCATCGCCGAAGAAACCGACTACGAACTCGTGATGGTGACCAATCAGGATGGGCTAGGTACCGATTCCTTTCCCGAAGACACCTTCTGGCCCGCTCACGATAAGATGATGCAAACCCTGACGGGGGAGAAAATTCATTTTACGGCCATCCTCATCGACCGTACCTTCCCCCACGAACAAGCCCCAACCCGCAAGCCCGGCACGGAGCTGCTGACAGGGTACCTCGATGGCACTTACGATCTGGCCAACAGTTACGTCATAGGCGACCGTATCACGGACGTGCAACTGGCGGTTAATCTGGGTACCCAGGCGATCCTCATTGCCCCAGAACGGCCCGCTGAGGGCGTTTCGGAGACAATGAATTCCGTTATTTCGTTGATTAGCGATGACTGGGATGTGATTTACGAAAAATTAAAGTTACCCGCCCGCACGGCTACCGTGCAGCGTAATACCAAAGAAACCGAAATCAGTGTTAGGCTGAATCTGGATGGTACCGGGCTGTCGGATATGCATACCGGGCTGGGCTTTTTTGACCACATGCTCGACCAGCTGGCCCGGCATTCGGGTGCCGATCTGGACATTACGGTGAAGGGTGATTTACACATCGACGAACACCACACCATCGAGGATACAGCCCTGGCTTTGGGCGAAGCCTACCGCCAGGCTTTGGGCGACAAGCGTGGCATCAGCCGCTACGGTTTCCTGCTCCCCATGGACGAAGCCCTGGCACAGGTAGCCATTGATTTTTCGGGAAGACCCTGGTTAGTATGGGACGCGGAGTTTCGGCGGGAGAAAATCGGCGAGATGCCCACCGAAATGTTCTACCATTTTTTCAAATCCTTTTCCGACGCCTCCCTCTGCAACCTGAATATTAAAGTAGAGGGCCAAAACGAGCACCATAAGATCGAAGCCATTTTCAAAGGCTTTGCCAAAGCGATCAAGATGGCGGTGCAACGCGACATGAAAGCACTGGATGTGCTGCCTTCAACCAAGGGAGTATTATAAATTTTCGAGAAAGGTTGGTCTACTCCTATTTCCGTTCGTATTTTTGCAAAAACCAAATCACCCCACAAAAGTGCCCGGCTTATGTTCATGAATATCGTTGCCCTCGTGTTTTATACGCTTCTGTTAGGTTCTGCTTTCGTAGTAGGTCAGTGGCTGGAAAACCATGAGAAAGGCTATAAACGTTAGAATTTTCTTTCAAAATAGGAACCGTATTGCCCCTTTTTCCGTTTTATTGTCTGGAAAAGCCATTGGATTACCATGAAACACGTACTATACTTCCTTCTTATTTGCATTTGCGTTGCGAGCAGCGTTGCGAATGGAAAGTATTATGCGGTTGAAGGTGCCTCGGTTGAAGTGGCGGAGGGCGAAGGGACTGATAGTGATGATAAAGATCCCCCACGCTTTGACACCCTCGAAGATTTCCTTTTTTCCTTTTCCAGTGACTTCGGCATCCATGGCCCTGGTGTGAGCACCCAGTTCACTTACTTGTCTGATTCTGATTCCTCCGTTGAATTAGAATACTTTTGCCCTCCTCCCAATTCTTTTCGTTCTGTATGACCTTAGGGTAGTACACTCTATTCAGCAATCTGTATGCGGGTGGATATAATCTGTCGATTATATCCCTATTTCCGATCTTTCAGTTTTACGTTGTCGCATGTCCGGATTTTGCTGTCGGCTATCAACACTTGTCAACTCTTACAGTATCCGTTTCGACTGAGAAAGGGGTTAGGAGTGGAACACGTGGGGAGTGCTTCTTATCAATATTTTCTATGTTAATTAACCAACATTTACACAGATGACTAAGTCCTATCAACAATTATTCGAAAACAATGCAAACTGGGTAACCCAAATGAACCAGGAAGACCCTGAGTTCTTCTCCAAACTCGCCAACAACCAGCATCCCGATTTTCTTTGGATCGGATGCTCTGACAGTAGGGTTCCCGCCAACCAGATTACTGGTACAGCTCCCGGTGACGTTTTCGTACACCGTAATATCGCCAATATGGTCATTCACACGGACATGAGTATGCTCAGTGTCCTGGATTATGCTGTTAATGTGTTGAAAGTTAAACATATCATGGTATGTGGGCACTACGGATGCGGCGGTGTTCTGGCCGCGATGGGCAACAAATCAGTGGGTTTGATCGATAACTGGCTGCGCCACATCAAAGATGTGTATCGGCTATATCAGGATGAGTTAGATGCCATTGAAGATCATAATCAGCGAGGCCGTCGACTGGTAGAACTGAACGTACTTGAGCAAGCTTTGGGCCTATGCAAGACTTCGATCGTTCAGAACGCCTGGAAACAGGGTTTTTCCCTGGAAGTCCACGGTGTGGTATACGATATCGCTAACGGTATTTTGAAAGATCTCGACATCATGGCCAACAGCTCCGAAGCTCTGGAAGGTGTGTACGTATTTGACGCTAAAAACAATTCCTGATATCAACCTACTTCATTCACACAGTACCGTTCACACAATCAAAAAAATATGTCAGTTGATAGAAAGAATATATTTGCCAATCTAAAATCTGACCTTCCCGCCGGTCTGGTCGTTTCCCTTGTGGCCTTGCCCTTGTGTCTGGGAATTGCACTGGCCTCCACGGGCCGCTCAGACCTGCTGTTTTCCGGTATCATTGCCGGGGTTGTGGGAGGCATAGTAGTTGGTTCTCTAAGCGGTTCATCTCTGGGAGTGGCCGGTCCCGCGGCGGGATTAGTGGTCATAGTACTCGGTGCCCTTG
>JBBRDE010000306.1:0-6449 GCA_038204185.1 Cytophagales bacterium | reverse complement strand
CAATTATTTTTTCGACAAATTGCCAACAGGAGTCAGTCATTTCGGAGAAATTCTCTTGCATTAGCTTGTTTGAGGTGAGATTCAACAAGCTAACGACTGACTCCTTTTATTAGTTTTATACAATCCAAAACATATTCTTAGATAATCCGCTTAAAACCTTCCCGCAAAAATCCCGTTCCATAGCCAAATAACTGCACAAATGCGGCGGCTATGCTTAGGAATGCTACCGAAAGGCTTTTATTCTTAACCAGGGAATCCAGAAAAATTGTTCCGACAAAAATCCCAAGCGCCGCCAGAGAAAGCCAGAAAAAGGATTTCAAAAGGAAATACCATAACGGAATCAACGCGCAAAACAGCATAAAAAGTGCTGGAAATGCATGAACGGGCTTGATTAGCCCAAGTCGGGGATGTAGCTCATCGAGCAGAAAGCGGGTGCGGCCGAAAGAATGTACCTGCCGCCAGAAACCCCGGAAGTTACCCCGCCTTTTGTGATAGACGTAGGCCTCGGGAATCAGGCCCATTCGGTAGCTGTGCCCCTGCAACCGAATACCCAACTCGATATCCTCCCCCATGTCGCGTTTCGCGAAGCCGCCCGTTTCTTGAAACACACGCCGTGATAGACCCATATTGAAGCTGCGGGGCTGGAAGGCACCACCCGCGTTTTTAGTTTTTCCCCGAATACCGCCCGTTGTAAAAAAGGAGGTCATGGCGTAGCTGATGGCTTTTTGGAGAGTGGTAAAGTTTGCATCGGCCCGGTCGGGACCGCCGTAAGCATCGAGAAATTCCCGACTGAGTTGCTGGTCCACCGTGGTGAGGTAGTGAGGGGGTATAATTGTATCCGAATCGAAGACGATCAGGTAATCGCCTTTGGCTTTACTGAAACCGTAGTTTCGCGCAAAGCCCTGACCCACGTTTTCAATGAAGAAATACTGAACATCCAGTTGAGAGCGGTACTTTTCCACGATGTCCCGTGCCGTTAGGGTCGAGCCATCCTCCACCACGATTACCTCGAAGTCGCGGTATTGCTGCCGGGTAAGGCTACCCAACAACTCGTCCAGTTCGTCGGGACGGTTGTAGACGGGAACGATGATGGAGTAGGTACGCAAGATTTAGTTGAAAGTGGAAAATTGAAAATTGAAAATGATTTTTTTCCTGCTCAACATTCTCCAGCTACTACCCACTTGTGCCTAGATTTCAGCCAGGATTGCTTTTAAAGAGTCTTCGTTGGCCTGAATAATTTGTTCCAGGTGACTGTCTTCGAGGGCTGTGGAAAGGAACATACTTTCAAACTGAGAGGCACCCAGGTAGATACCCCGATCGAGCATGGCGTGAAAGTATTTGCCATAAAGTGTCAGATTTGAGGATTTGGCCGAGGGAAAATCGTGCACGGGCTGATCTGTGAAGAACAAGGTATACATGGACCCTATCTGGTTGACGGTGTAATCGAGTCCCAATTTTTCCATGCTCGTCCGAAAACCCTGCGCCAGTTTTACGCCCGACTGGTCGAGTTGCAGGTACACCTCCTGATGCGTATCCAGGTATTCCAGCATCGTCAGTCCAGCCGCCATCGCGATGGGGTTTCCCGACAGGGTACCTGCCTGGTAAACCGGTCCCGCGGGCGAAACATAGTTCATGATTTCTTCTTTGCCCCCATAGGCCCCCACGGGCATTCCCCCGCCGATGATCTTGCCGAGGGTCGTCATATCTGGCATAACGCCGAATCGCTCCTGTGCGCCGCCTTTTGACAAGCGAAAACCAGTCATTACCTCATCGAAAATATAGATGATTCCTGCTTTGTCACAAATAGATCGCAAGCCTTCTAAAAATCCCGATTTGGGAATTACACAGCCCATGTTGCCCACAACGGGTTCGATGATAATGGCAGCGATTTGGCCGGGGTTGGCATCCACCAGCAGTTGTACGGCTTCCAGATTGTTGTAGGGGGCCGTCAGTGTGTCCTGTGCCACGCCCTTGGGTACCCCCGGACTATCGGGCGTACCAAACGTGATGGCCCCACTCCCCGCCGCGATCAGGAAGCTATCAGCGTGGCCGTGGTAGCAACCTTCGAACTTGATGATCTTGTCTCGGCCGGTGAAGCCTCGTGCTACCCGAATGGCCGACATCGTGGCTTCCGTACCCGAATTGACCATCCGTACCTTCTCGACTGAAGGTACCATACTCACGATGCGCTCGGCCATTTCGACCTCGCGGCGCGTGGGTGCGCCAAAAGAGAACGAGTGTTGGATAGCATCCGCTACGGCTTTCTCGACCAGCTCATGGCCGTGACCCAAAATCATGGGGCCCCAGGAATTAATCAGTTCGAGGTAGCGGTTGTCATCCTCATCGTAGATATAGGGCCCTTTGGCAGACTTTATAAACAACGGGGTACCGCCCACAGCCTTAAAGGCACGGACAGGCGAGTTGACCCCACCGGGAATAAATTGGTTGGCTTTTTCAAAAAGAGATTGGCTGGTGGGAATATTCATATTGTTGAAAATAGGATAGCACACCTGGGTAGGCAAGTCTGGATAAATAAATAGGAAGCGGTCGGTTAAGGGTTCAATTTACCCAGGGGACCCATCGTGAATTACTGTACTCGAGAATCGCCGAAACAGCGTTTTCCCGCGATTTGGTGTAATCGAAACCAGAGAGCAAGTACCCCTCGTCGTATTTACGGAGTTCGATCCCATCTTTCATACGCTCATTGTACTTGCCGATCATACGTCCGAAGAATAACAATTGATCGTACCCCTGATAAGAATACACGGAAGGCAATGTATTGGCTTTTTCGAAATAATCTCTTTGGAAACTTTTGACACTTTCCTTGGTGATATCCACAAAGTCGGTCTCGATCAAGTACAGGTTCCCTCCATAACTGCGGGGCCGTACGCGATTGAAATCGAAACTATTGGCCACCGCGATTACTGGAAGTCCAGTCAGTTTTCGGCCAGCCAAGACACTCATTAGGGCGGGACCCGCTTTTGTGTCCGTAGAAAACAACACGACGTGGTTGGGCTTTTCGGTTTCAAAGCTCGAGATTCTGTCATTCATTTCGGAAGCAGAAGACCCTATCTGTTTCATCTCCAACACCTTACCACCCGATCGAATCAATTCGGTGCGGTATGCGAATGCCATTGAAGAATCCTTGGAGGTAGTACCGTAGTAAATGGCTGCATGAGGAAACCGGCTCTTGGTTTTGGCAAGTCTGACAGCCTGCCGCACCTGGGTTTGGAGGGATGGATGAGCTAGGTAGACCAACTTACCGTTTACCAACAGAGTACTATCGGTGGCTAAGGGATTGAGCAATGCTATGTTATTGATATTGGCGTAGTCGGCCACCATTTGGAATGTCTGGGAATACAAAGGACCAAAGATTAGGTCCGACTGGCGAAAATGCATGTTGTTCACCATTTCAAGGATTTTATCTTCCTCATTCCCTACATCGTAGGCCTGAACGTTGATAAGAATTCCCTCCGACTTCAATTGCTGTCGAGCTACCTGCATGCCTGTAAAATAGTCATACGCATACTGATTGGGCAAATATCGTTTATTGGCTTTCAATTCATCAAGCCGAAAGGGGAACAGGATCGCCAGATTGTAATATCCTTTCGTCCATTTCTTTTCGTAAGGGGGATTCTTGGTAGGGGTAGTATCCACGCTGGCGGTAGTTACCGAAGCATTCACCGCAGGCTTGGTTGTTTCGATACCATACTGATTAGTCAGCCGGTCGGAAAGTTCCAGATCAGCCTTGTTGCCCGAGGCTTTCTGGATCAACTGAACCAGGGCCAGGGCAACCACCCGATCGTTCGGGTATTCCGAGTTCAGTGATTTCAGGAGTTGGAGGTCTTTGACATCTTTTAGAAAATGTTGTTTGATGCCCTGAATATCTTTTCCCAGCGAGGGGTCACCGATCCGGTTCAAAAAATCAAATCCCTTTCGGTAATCGCCCAGTTCAAAGTAGTTATTGGCCAGTAAGTAGTAGGCTTCGTCGCGCTGTGGCCAGGTAGCATGGCGTGTCAGAAGCTGACGCAGCATCAGGTTGCTGTCGTTAAAACGCTTTATTTTGTTGGCCGAAAGCGCATAGTAAAAATGAGCCAGCGGAGCGTAGGGGTCATTAGCATTATTAGAGGTGATATCGCTAAACTCGCGCATGGCAGTTTCAAACTTCCTCTGGCTGTAAAGACTCATACCTTCCATAAACTTACGTTCCGGCTGATCGAAAAGTTGGGCCTGGGTATTGACCGAAACGAGTGCTACAAAAGCAATAAGTATGTTACGAAACCGGCTCATAAAGGCTTTAATCAGGTAATGGTTTGAGCAGTAAAATACAAATATTCCAGAAATTTAAAAAGCAGGGGTACCGTCTGCAATGCAAAACGATACCCCTGCTTTTTAATTTAGATGAGTATCAATTTTTAGATTTACGTTTCCCCTGCTTTTTGTCAAGTTCAGCTTGCTTACGCTTAGCCTCCTCACCGGCCTGCAGGGTTTTTTCCAGATATTGCTGAAACTTAGACTGTTTCTTTTCGCCATTGGCATTTTTCACCCGGTTTTCATCCAGAATCCGCTTAATTTTATCCTCATCCACAAATTTGCGAATAATCAGCTGCTGACCAATGGTAACGACGTTCGAAACAAAATAGTAAAAAGTCAGGCCAGCGGGAAAATTATTCAGAACAAACATGAACATCAGCGGCATAACGTAGCTCAGGAACTTCATGTTGACAGGCCCTGGCTGGGTAGGTGTTATCTGATTGTTGTAATAGGCGTAGACAATGCTGGAAGCCGTCATTAACAATGTGAACAAACTCACGTGGCTACCGTAAAAGGGAAGGGTGAAGGGTAGCTTGATGAACGAATCGTAAGTAGACAAGTCATTAGCCCATAGAAACGACTCTTGCCGAAGTTCGATCAGGTTGGGGAAAAGAAAGAACAGTGAAAACAGAATGGGCATCGTGGCCAATACCGGCACACAACCGCTGAGCGGACTCACGCCTACCTGCTGGTATAGCTTCATCTGGTCTTGCTGCTGCTTGGCCATGTCATCGCCATTCTTCTCCTTCAACTCCGCCAATTCGGGTGCCAACACCCGCATTTTCGCCATACTGATGTACGATTTGTAAGTCAAGGGCGTCAATAGCAGCTTGACGATCAGTACCAGACAGATAATGAGGATACCATAGTTGGAGATAACCTTTTCCAGCACGTTGAATAGCGGTACCAGAATATACTCGTTGATGGGTTTTAAGAAAGCATAGCCCAGGTAGACGTTCTCGTCGAAATTCTCGATGGAGAGATTTTTCAGAATCTGGTAGTCGTTGGGGCCCAGGTAGTACTGAAACCGGGCGGTCCCATCCTGTACGGCCGCAGCTGGGATGGAGGCCTGTACGCCCATTGTTTTCACAATCGTGCTATCCGCGGGATTGACTTTTGCTTCCAGCTTCACATCCTGCAAGGGCGCATTTTTGGCAATCAATCCTGCCAGAAAGTACTTATGTTTCATGGTGAACCACTGCACCGGACTTTCCGCGTCGGCTTCAACGTTGCTATCGGGAGCAGGGGACAGACTCTCCAGCTCATCGGTATAGTAGTTGATGGTCACGACTTTCCGGTTTTCCAGCATATCGTTCTCGAACTGGAGCATGTCGTTTTGCCAGCCGAATAGCACGGGCTTACCGGCTTGACCCAGGCCCCTGGCCTGGATGCCGTAGTCGATCACATAGCCCGTACCCCGGACAAGGTAGGTTTGCTCAACATACTGGTTTTCTGACAAAGCGAGGCGGTACGTAATCAACGCTGAGTCATTTTCGGCAAGGGTTCGGTTAGTGGCAGTAGTTGTAAAGTACAGATTAGCCAGATCCATATTGCCACGCTGGGTGGGTAGCTCCAGTTGAAAACGACTGTGCTTATCCGATATCAGGTAAAGGGGTTTTTGGTCATAGGTTTTATACTTCTTCAAAAGTACCTCTTTCATCACGCCGCCCTTGTTCGAGAAAACCACCCGCACATCGTTGGTTTCAATCGTCAAATCCTGCGTCTGTCCATGGGCGGCAGCAGCGAAATCACCATAGGCTGCTTTCAGACGAACCGAATCCTGTCCGGTGCTGGCAGGTGTTGCGTCCAGAGTATCAGTTGTGGGTGGAATCGGGGTAGCCTGGGTGACTTGCTCCTGGGTTACGGGAGCGGGATCTTCGCGGGGAACTAACACCTTGTAGCCAATCAGCATGATCAGAATCAGTACCAGGCCAATAACTTGATTTCTTTCCATTAGTAGGCAATATTGTATAGAAAAGTAGCCTTAAGTCCGTGAAGCGAAGTTTACGACCTCATTCAGGCCGCACCCCGATTCCCGGATTTGGGACAGCAAAGGTAAGGAAGATTTTTATGGATTGGGATTATTGTTCGTGAGGATTCCATTAACTTACTGCATTACAGCACGTTTCTGCAAG
>JBBRDE010000305.1:0-6477 GCA_038204185.1 Cytophagales bacterium | reverse complement strand
TCGTATATGGACAAGAAGCGGTTCTTTAAAGATTCCTCGTCTTACCGAGTCGAGTACCTCCCCATTAATTCCCGTCAGGCTGACTTCAGCCCCATGTACTTTCAGCAGGGCCTGGTTTTTGTTTCGGCACGAACTGAATCGGGCTTAGTCAAGCGCTTATTTAATTATAACCAAACCCCCTTCCTGGATCTTTACTTTCAGCCGGATACAGCCCTGTTCCAACAGAATATGGAGCCCGTAGCCGGCCCCGCTGCCCTGAGTGGAGGAGATCTTAACAAAGCAGAATCACAGGGAGGTGTGGCCGACAATCAAATCACACTTACCAAATCGGAACTGTTCAGCCGCACCCTCAACACCAAATACCACGAGGGTCCAATGACCTTTTTTAAGGATCAAAAGCGAATCATTTTCACCCGAAACAACGATGACCGTGGAAAATCTGGCAAGAGCGACGAAGGTATTCGTAAGTTAAAGCTTTACTACGCCGATCAGGATACCAGCGGCAAGTGGGTTAATATTGAAGAATTACCTTTCAATAGCAAGGAGTATTCGTGTGGGCATCCCGCCCTATCACCCGATGATTCGAGGCTGTATTTTGTGTCAGATATGCCAGGCGGGTACGGGGGAACCGATCTGTATGTCGTGGACTACAGTGATGGTCAATGGGGTACCCCGGTCAATCTGGGTCGGGAAATCAATACGGAGGGCAACGAGATGTTCCCGTTTATTGGCGGTGACAACACGCTTTATTTTTCTTCCGACGGCCACGAAGGCCTGGGCGGTCTGGATGTTTTTATGGCCGAGATGAAAGGAGATATCCCGCTAAAAGGAGTAGAAAATCTGGGAGCACCCATTAATTCCGATCGGGACGATTTCGGCTTCATTACCGATGCCCTTCGTTCCTCCGGCTATTTTAGCTCCAACCGCAAAAGAGGGGCTCCGGATGATAACATTTACAGTTTCCGCCGTCTCTGCAAAACTATGAATGTGTATGTCTACGATGCTAAAACAAAAGAGCCCATTGAGGCAGCGGATGTACGGATTGTTAAGGGTGGCGTCAATCAGGAGTTACACCAAACCGGCATGGATGGCAACATCCATCTGTGCATGGAGTCCAATACCGAGTACGAATTTAAGGGTATCAAAGAAGGATACGCCGCCAATAGCGTTCGCTTTTCTACCCTCACGCAATCGGCCAACCCTTCCATGGGACTTTCGATTTACCTTGATCGTAACGAAAATACTTCCATCCTGAAAGGTACGATTCGTAAAGAGGTAGATCTACAACCCGCCGACGGGGTGCGGGTTACCCTCCGCAATGACAAAGATAACACGGAAGTAACCGTAACTACTGGGCCCGATGGCAGCTACGAGTTTGACATGTATCCTAATTCCAATTACACAATTACGACCGAGAAAGACCGGTACACCAAGGATAAAAACCAAATAAAAACCCCGAAACGTGGGGAAATAGTGGAAAATAACGTAGGTATATACGGGGAGGGCGATGTATTTAAGCTGGACAATATTTACTACGATCTGGACAAGTTTTTTATCCGCCCCGATGCAGCCAAAGAACTCGAACGGGTAGTGGCCTTGCTGAAAAAATACCCGGACATGACCGTTGAATTACGATCCCATACCGACAGCCGGGCCAGTGATTTCTACAATGAAAAACTGTCTGAACGCCGGGCAAGAGCAGCGTACGACTACTTGGTACGTCGGGGTATTAGTCCCATGCGAATGGTAGCCCGAGGGTATGGTGAAACGCAACCTGTAAACGACTGCGTAGATGGCGAAGAGTGTGTTGAAAGCGAATATCAGCTCAACCGCCGAACCGAGTTCAAAATCCTGGCGGTGCAGTAGGGCACTTTTAGACATCCCTGAGAATTGTGCACAAAAAGCTCCTCCTATCCCGGGGAGTTTTTTTTGTTAAGATTACCCCTCCAATGCTTATTAAGCTGAGTGTTATCTTTGCAACGGATTTCAAAAATCCTTTTCAAAAATTATGAGTGATTTATTAAAACCCCGGAAAATGTACGCTGACATTACCCTACCTGAAATGAAGGAAATGCAATCGCGCTTCGGCACAGTGGTCGTGGATGTGCGTGAACCCTGGGAATTTGACGAATTCAACGAAGGCGGCATCAATATTCCCTTATCCGCGATACGGGAGAAAAGAAATCAGTTAGAAGGGTACGACACAATTATTGTCATATGTACCAATGGCACCAGAAGCAAAGTAGCGGCGATGGATTACTGCCGGGTACCTACCTGGACCGACAAATTCATTTATCATCTTAGGGGAGGTATTCTGGAAGCGGAGTAAGAGTAGGGGCACCTTATATTTCAACACTCCCCTCAAAAACCCGCACTGCTGGGCCAATCAGGTAGATGTCGTCGTAATGGCCGGGAGTTACTACCCGGAATTCGACCTGCAGATCCCCCCCTACCGTAGCGACATGCACCGGACTTTCCCAGCCAAAATGGGCCTGTGACGACAAAGCGCAGGCCGTAACGCCTGTTCCACAGGAGTAGGTTTCGTCTTCTACACCTCGTTCATAAGTGCGTACCTTCAAAAAATTAGGAGCCTGAACCTGCACAAAATTCACATTAGTTCCTCCCTGTGGTCCGTAGGTTTCTCCATAGCGAACCGCCCGACCGATGGTAACGACATCGGTTTTATCCACATCATCCACATAGGCCACGTAGTGCGGGGATCCTGTATTCATAAAATCATACGTTTCGTGCTTTTCGCCTTCACGAACTGATCCCATTTTCAGGCGTATGTCCTGGGGGGTAGCCATAGCTTCATGAACCCCATCGACCGCCATGAATGAAGCCAGCTCCTGGAATACACCCAAATCGTGCGCAAATCGGACGGTACAGCGGCCTCCGTTACCACACATGCTGCCCTCCGCTCCATCGGCGTTGAAATACACCATTCTGAAATCGTGGCCGGGTTCGCTACGAAGCAGGATCAACCCATCGGCCCCAATACCGAAGCGCCGATGGCACAGCTGGGCAATCAATTGTGTCGAAACAGGAAACGTTTCCGAACGGTCGTCGACCATAATAAAATCGTTACCGGTTCCCTGGTATTTATAGAAGTGGAGAAGCATTGTTTTGAGCCTTTGCTGGGTTAGTCTCTATGCATAGATCAGGTAACGGTTGGGAGGTACCCTATTCCACGGCAATGTATACAAAAAAGCCCCGCTGGAAAAATCCGGCGGGGCTGCTGTGAATTTCAGACTAGTCTGGAAAAAGAGCAACTACGCCTTTGTTGTTGGTTTTGTTGACTTCAATTCCTTGATACGAGCCGCCTTACCCTGACGTCCGCGCAGGTAGAACAGGCGAGCCCGCCGTACCCTGCCGCGACGAAGCAGTTCGATTTTGGCGATGGTGGGGGAAAGAATGGGGAAAATACGCTCTACCCCTATTCCGTTAGAGATTTTGCGTACCGTAAACGTTTCGCCCGCGCTGTTGGGATTACGGCGCTGGATGACAGTTCCCTGGAACAACTGAAGACGCTCTTTGGCACCTTCACGGATTTTCACGTGCACAACGATGGTGTCGCCCGATTTGAAATCGGGAAATTCGGACGTACGATTTTCGTTCGTAGCCTCAACGAGTTTGATTAATTCACTCATGATGATAATTGAAAATAAACAGGTAAAAGCAATTTCCAGCGGATGAGGTGACGCCCCTTCATTCGAAACAGCCCGGTAAAAAACGAGTGCAAAGATAAAGGTACTTTTTGGGATATGAAAGGAATCGTTATTTTTACATTATGAAAATTCTATCCGCATCCCAGATCCGCGAACTTGACGCCTACACCATTCAAAATGAGCCTATTTCGTCCCTCGATTTGATGGAAAGAGCAGCGCGAGCCTTCGTTTGTTGGCTATGTGCCCGCTACGACAACCGTCAAAAAATTGTAATTTTCTGTGGCAAAGGCAATAATGGCGGCGATGGGCTGGCGGTGGGTCGACTGCTGTCGGGTAAAGGATACCAGGTGAGTGTGTACGTGGTACATTATACCCAAAAAAGTAGCGATGACTTCCAAGCAAACCTGGATCGAATGGGAGATTCCCTGCCCATCCACGACATTTGGCATACGGACGAAATTCCAGCCCTAGCCCCCGACGACCTGATGATTGATGCCTTGCTGGGCTCAGGGCTGTCACGACCCGCAACGGGTCTGCTGAAACAAGTCATTGCTGCTCTGAACCATAGTCCGGCGGAAGTGATATCCGTAGATATAGCGAGTGGCCTGTATATTAACAAGGTCAACAGCCAATCCGATACCATCGTTAAGCCCGACCACACGGTGAGCTTCCAGTTGCCCAAACTGGCCTTCATGATGCCTCACAACGGGGCTTTTGTTGGCAAATGGCACGTGATGGATATTGGGCTGTCCGAAACTTTTATTGAAAAAACGGAAACGCCTTACTTCTTCACAGACGCAACAACGGCGCAGCATCTGATTCGTTCCCGTGAGAAGTTTTCACATAAAGGAACCTTTGGTCACGCGCTGTTACTGGCGGGTAGTTATGGCAAAATGGGCGCGGCTCAGCTTTCGGGCGGGGCGTGTCTGCGGTCGGGGGTGGGACTCCTTACGGTACACGTGGCGCGGTGCGGCTACACGATCATGCAGATTGCCCTTCCCGAGGCCATGGTTTCCGTGGACATTCACGAAAATCTGGTTACCACCCTACCCGAACTCGATCCCTATTCGGCCATTGGGGTAGGTCCCGGCTTGGGCAAGGAGCCCCAAACGCTGAAAGCTTTGGGCGAGCTTATCGAAAAAGCGAAGGTACCTATGATCTGGGATGCCGATGCTCTCAACCTACTTTCGGAAAATTCTGATTTACTCAAAAAACTTCCCGTAGGTACCATCATTAGCCCCCACCCTAAGGAATTTGAACGCTTGGCTGGAAAAAGCAGCGACGACTACGACCGCCTGGAACGAGCTCGTCGTTTCGCACAGGACCATTCGTTGGTGGTGTGCCTCAAGGGCGCTCATACAGCCGTTATTTTCCCCGATGGCAGTGTACACTTTAATGAAACAGGCAACTCCGGCATGGCCACCGGTGGCAGCGGGGACGTCTTGACGGGCATTTTGACTTCACTCCTGGCCCAAAATTACTCCCCTCAGGATGCAGCCCGGCTAGGAGTTTACCAGCACGGCATAGCGGGAGACCGCGCAGCCCATGCCCGGACCAAGGTATCCATGATAGCCTCCGATATTGTAGATAATTTGGGATGGTGACCGATCACCTGTGAATTTTCTCCCCAAGAGATAAACTTCAAAAATATTCCTGCTAGTCCCAACCTTTTGGCAACCAGTCTGCTCTAATTGGCGTATATGGGGATGTAGGTAGAATTACCTGTTTTAGTAATGGGGGGATTCTACGCTATGAATCTGATACGGTTAGCACGAAATTTGTAATACCTATTTTAATAAAGCACCATTCATACCAATCTATCCACAAAGAAATGATACAGCGCAATTGGGGAGCAGCGAGCTCTAACAAGAAAGAAGCCAGGTTAGCTATCGATCAGACTATGCTACTGGGAGGTTTAGGCGTATTGATTCTCGCCTATATTGTTTTTCGATTCATTTACCCGTTGGTCGAAAAAGGAGTACTTTGGTAGAAGCTCGCTCGATCAGCTTAGCAGCTGATAGGTAATCCAGGCCGAAAAATACGCTAACCCCATTGTGTAGATAAGTTGTATCAGGGGCCACTTCCAGCCATGAGTCTCGCGATACACCACCGCCAGAGTGCTCATACACATCATGGCAAACACATAAAACATCAGTAAAGAAAAGGAAACTGCCGGGGTATACATAGGTCCGCCCGTACGCGGGTTCCTTTCTTTTTGTAAGCGCTGGCGAATTGTAACTGCATCCTCACTTGTATCCCCGCCAATACTGTAAATGGTGGATATCGTTCCCACAAATACCTCCCGCGCGGCAAAGGAGGTAATCAGGGCAATCCCTATTTTCCAATCATAGCCTAACGGCCGAATTGCCGGTTCGATGAAACGGCCGAAATGTCCTGCATACGAGTTTTCCAGGCGAGTGGATGCTATGGTTGCCTTCCGTACGTCGGGTGTGGTTTCGTCGGGCATACTACTTAGCGCTTGTTGACTGGCCCTCTCCATGCTGTCCCCCGGACCGTAGGAAGCGAGCACCCAGAGCACAATGGAAATGGCCACGATTATCTTGCCCGCCTCCAGCACAAAGGACTTTACACTATCAAACATCGTGATGCCCAGATGACTCCACCGGGGCAGTTTGTAGGTAGGCATTTCTAAAATAAAATAGCTAGGCTCACGACGGGGAATAAAAAGAGAGAATAGCCAGGCTGAGGCCAAAGCCCCTATCAGACCCAGCAGGTACAGACCCAGCAATACGAGTCCCTGTAAATTCAGTACCCCCAATACCGTTTCGTCCGGAACGACAAGGGCAAT
>JBBRDE010000304.1:0-6596 GCA_038204185.1 Cytophagales bacterium | reverse complement strand
AGTCCAACAGGATGGGGCTCTGAATCGGAGCATAGGTCTTTCCTGGGCGACCCGTTAGATCGCCCCATCCTGGTTGACTTTTGGCAAACTACCAAATCTTGGTTTATTACCTAAACACAAATCTAAGGGGCGACCCGGTTTTCACTCTCAACTTTCCACTAAATAAGTGCGCTTCTTCCAGGGAATTTTCCGCCTAGTACTTTTCTTTCTGATCCTCGTCGGGGTTGTTTCCTTGTGGGAAAACTGGCGGACGGGCGACTGGCTGCCCGATTGGTTTACTAGTAAGAGTAAACTAGAAAACACGCAAACGGTGGTCTTGCAGGAAATTACATCACTTGGAAAGCTTGAACTGGTACGCTATAACTTCAAAGATGTGGTTGAGCAGCAAATTACCAAACTATGGCTCCCCAATGCCAAAGCGGTGCTCATCGTGCAGGGCGAGGCGATTGGCTGCGTGGATTTGACCCAAATGGATATCGCCGATATCGAAGCCGGAAAGGATACGCTGGTCGTACACCTACCTGAACCCGAATTGTGCGTTTTCAAGATCAACCATGATCGGTCGAAAGTCTATAACACCGAATATGCATTTATGGAAGAGGCGCAGCTCGTGCAGGAAGGCTACAAGCAGGCCGAGCGACAAATCCGGCAATCGGCCCTGGATATGGGGATTCTAGAGCAGACTCGCGAAAACGCCCGCAAAATGCTGACACCGATTCTGGAACGCACCTCGGGCAAGAAGGTAGTGCTGGTGTTTCCGATGACGGCGAAGTTGCCGAAACTTCGGTGAAGGGTGAACGATCAAAGGCGAACGGTGAAAGACAGAAGTGCACCTAAAATGAAATTTTTAACTTTCAACTTTCCACTTTCCACTGAACGAATCTTTCAACCCTACCCCACTCAGTTGGTGTCGCTTCATTTCCTGCAATAAATAAAAAATCTTTTCGGCGGCCCGTTCGTAGCCTAACCCATCGGGCCGGATATTGGATACGCAATTGCGGCTTTCGTCGGTCATGCCCGCGCGGGGACGGTACGTCAGGTAAGCACCCAGGCTATCGGGCGAACTCAGGCCTGGCCGTTCGCCGATCAGGATCAGCACCATTTCGGAGCCTAGAGTCTGAGCAATTTCATCCGCTATAGCTACCCTACCCTGCTCTACCAACGCAACAGGAGCCAGGAGCCAGTTTTTTGCCAGGGTCATGAGTACCAGCAACCGAATTACTTCCAGTGCGTGGGCATTGACGGCGGACGCTGACAAGCCATCCGCTACTACGATGCATATTTCGTTCTCCTTCCTTTCCGTTTTTTGCAGGGTAATGCGGGAATCTTCGCTCAGCCGACGGCCCAAATCAGGACGAAGCAGGTACTCTTGCCGGTCAGATACCTGGCTGTGAAGTCGCAACGAGGGTAGTGCCATTGCATTCAGTTGGCTTTCTATTTTCTGCAAATCGAAAGTTGAATAGACCGCATCCCGGGCGCGGGCATGGTCTAAGTTGAATTCCAGCAGGCGCTTCGTTGGCAGGCTGTGGCCTGTGCGGCCCAACCCTACCCGCGCCGGAGTATGCATTTGCAGGCTATCGTTTTTTTTAGGACTATGCATATAGGATCTACTTTCTACATTGTTCGCAAGGGGTTCTCAGTTCAGCAATCCACCAAAAATACCCCCCGCCAGATGGCCTTGTTTCAACTCTCCACTCGCCACTAAATTCAGAATCCAGGCCTCAAACTCCGGGGCGGGTTTCAAACCAAGTACGTCACGAAGATACAGCGCATCGTGAAACGAGGTACTTTGGTAATGTAGCATCACATCGTCGGCACCAGGTACCCCCATGATGAAATTGGCCCCGGCCACGCCCATGAGCGTGAGCAGGGTATCCATGTCGTCCTGGTCGGCCTCGGCGTGGTTGGTGTAGCAGATGTCGATGCCCATCGGCAGGCCCAGGAGCTTGCCACAGAAAACATCTTCCAGTCCGGCGCGGATGATTTGCTTGCCGTCGTACAGGTACTCCGGCCCGATAAATCCAACGACAGTATTGACCAACAGCGGATTGAACGCCCGCGCTACGGCGTAAGCCCGCGCCTCGCAGGTCTGTTGGTCGAGGCCGTGGTGGGCATTGGCCGAGAGGGCCGCGCCCTGTCCGGTTTCGAAGTACATCAGGTTAGTACCCAGGGTACCCCTTTTCAGGGACAGCCCCGCTTCGTGGGCTTCTTTGAGCAAAGCCAAATTGATTCCGAAGGATTTGTTCAATGCTTCGGTACCACCGATAGACTGAAAAACCAGATCCACGGGGGCTTTTTCCTCGATGAGTTGCAGCGTGGTGGTTACGTGGCTAAGGACACAACTTTGGGTTGGAATTGCAAACTTTTGCCGGATGCCGTCCATCATTTCGAGCAAGCCCCGCACTGTCGCCATGTGGTCGGTGGCAGGATTGATGCCGATAACCGCATCCCCGCTGCCGTAGAGCAATCCGTCGACAATCGAAGCAGCAATGCCTTTAAAATCGTCCGAGGGATGGTTGGGCTGCAAACGCGTGGAAAGGCGCCCTTTCAGGCCGATCGTATTTCTAAATTTAGTGACAATCTCACATTTAGCCGATACCGTCACCAAATCCTGAATCCGCATAAGTTTAGTGACTGCCGCTGCCATTTCTGGAGTGATACCGGGGGCCAGTTGGCGGAGGGTTTCGGTCGTCGTTTGTTCGGAAAGCAGATAGTCCCGGAATTCGCCGACCGTCAGGGACTTGATAGGCCCAAAAGCCGATACATGGTGCGTATCTACGATGAAGCGGGTAATTTCGTCTTTTTCGTAAGGAATAAGATGATCAGTCAGGAAAGCGCTTAGCGGCAAATCGGCCAGAGCCATCTGCGCGGCTACTCGTTCCTCGTAGCTTTGGGCAGCTACCCCCGCCAATTGGTCGCCCGACCGTAGCGGAGAGGCTTTGGCTAGGAGTATTTTCAGGTCCTCGAACTGATAGGTGACGTTACGGACGGTTTGACGGAAAGACACTTTTTAAATGATGAATGATGAGTTGGGTATCCAAGCTCTGCTTTAAATTTTGAGTTTTTCATAAAAATAAACAAAAAAAGCGGTGAGAAATGAATCTCACCGCTTGTGTTTCAGTAAAAAGCCTGGTTCTTACAGAACCACCACCGAATTCTCGTCGGTTGAACCCTCAGCGGGAACATACTTGTCAGCTTCCCAGTCGTTTTCCCACTTCTCACCGTCGAGCAAGTAGCGGAACTGGTATTCTTTTCCAGCCTCCAATTCTACGATCGCTTTATATGAGCCGTCTTTTTGCTTTTTCAGGGGAGTAGCCTCGGAAGGATCCCATCCGTTGAAATCGCCCAGAAGAATCACTTTCTTCGTTTCAGCAGTTGCTTCGGCGGGTAGGGTAAAAGTTACTTTGCAGACAGGTTTGCTTTTCAAAAATTGTTTTGTCAAAGCCATGATTGTAATAAGGTTTTGTGAATGACCCTGCAAAGGTATACTATATACTTTTTAATACAATGATTATCAGCTTAATAAATTTATTGATTCCTTTAATAATTATATTCATACTATTATTATAAAGGAAAATACAATTTTATTGAATGCTATACCGGAAGCCCAGAAAGCCCCGTATTCCCTGATTTGGCGCATAAACATAGCTAGGATCGAAGGTAAGGCGATACGGATTATTGGGGGTAGCCATTACCTGTCCATCGGGGCCAAACTGTACATTTTTGTCGAAAGGATCATTAGACCGGGCGATTGAATTAGCGGGTGGGTGAAAGTTGAGCAGGTTTTTCACCCCACCATACAACTCGATACGCTCGCCAAATTTCTTAGTCAATTGAATGTTCTGCAACGACCAGACGGGCGAGTATTCAGCGCGGGGATCTTCCTCGCTCAACAGCGGCAACCGCATCGGGCCGTAGACATTGCCCGTATAATCCAGCGTAAGACCCGCCCGCAAAAAATCGTAGGTAATGGCCCAGGTACCCATAAATCGCTCGGTGAGGATAGGACGAATCCGGACGCCTTCGTCCACCTGTACATTGTCCATCAGCGTAGCGCCAGCCACAATTTTGAGCGGAGCATAAAGATTAACATCCAGATTGAGGCTGATTCCCTTGGACTCGGCATAGCCGTTGAGGTTGTCGTAAATAATCTGGTTGGGATTGGTGTCGTAGTCGGGAGTAATGCGGTTACTGAATCGGGTGTAGAACAGCGAGGCATCCAGGCCCACGAACGAATTACCCGTCACGATCTTCTTGACAAAATTTACATTGGCATTCCAGCTTTGCTCGGGTCTTAAGGCATTTTTCACCACGACCTGGCGGGCTCCGGTCAGGGAAGCGTGTTCTTCCGTAAACAAGTTGACCACCCGGTATCCCCTACCCACGTTAAAGCGGAGCGCGTCGGTCTGGTTCAGGCTGTATTTATAAGCAAGGCGTGGCGTGAAAATATTCCCATGTCGCGAATTGTAGTCATAGCGCGCACCGAGCAGGAGTTTGTGCGCACCGCTCGTGATTTCATCCTGCACAAAAAATCCCGGCAGGAAAATCTGCTCCGGCTGGTTGCCGCGTCCTTCCAGCGAGGTAGCGGCCGTGTTGTCATCATAGTAGGTATAGCGAATGGGTAGCCCCGTCAGCAGGCTGTGGTTACCGAGTTGCTTGTCCCATAGTAACTGCCCGAAAGCGATTCGTTGCGTAGCCTGGTAAGAAATATTCCCATAGAATGAGTTCTGATCGTGCGAATTCAAAGAGTACTGGAACGTGAGTTTTTCGGAAGTAGGCAATTGATACAGGCCCACCGCTTCCAGCCGTTGGGTATAGATGCTCTCCCCGTACACTTGGCTACCGCCCCGCTGGGCGGGTGTCCAATTCATCTGCCCCCCCCAGCGGTCCTCGTAGAAGTACCGCACGGCCAGTGAAGCCTGTCGGTTTTGGGGCCGCTGTACCGACCATTTATTAAATACAGAAATGCGATGTTGCAATGTCAAATCCGTAAAACCATCGCCGTTGTTGTCGATTGGATTCTGGTACTTAAAGTAGTTGACACCCAGCAGGGAGGCCACCTTCTTCCCGGCCGAAAACTTAAGGCCCAGGTCCACGTTCATATCCCGCCAGTTGCTGCTGAACACATCAGCCGAGAAAGCGGGGGCTTTGCTCACATTTTTGGTAATAATATTGATCAACCCGCCCACCGCTTCTGAACCATAGAGCGTCGAAGCCGGGCCTTTCACGATTTCGACGCGTTCGATCAGGCTGTTGGGAATCCCCACCAATCCGTACACCGTAGAAAGCCCACTGACGATGGGGGTCCCATCCAGCAGTACCATCGTGTAGGGGCCTTCGAGGCCGTTGATGTGGATATCACCCGTGTTGCATACATTGCAATTCAACTGGGGACGTACCCCGTTCACATAGGTAAGGGCCTCAAAGATGCTGGGGACTGGGTTTTTGTAGAGAAATTTTTGTGTGATGATATCCACCGGAACGGGACTTGCCAGTTTGGAGACTTCTTTCATGGTACCCGTCACGACCACTTCTTCGAACTGCCCGGCATCTTCTTCCAGCTCAACGGCCATCGTGGCAGTTTGATTAGCCAACAAAGTAACATTGTGCTGATAGGGCTTAAAACCCATGGCAGAAACCAAAACCGTGTTTTTCCCTGCTGGCAGAGCGGTCAGTCTGAATGCTCCCACCGAATCGGCAGTAGTACCGAATGACGTTCCTTTAAGTGTGATACTGGCAAATTCTACCACCTTTCCATCCTTTCGGATGGTACCTTCCAGCGTGGCCTGGGCTAGTGTTTCCAACGATATAAGCCCTATTAACAGAATTACCCAGTGTATTTTTCTTATCATCCCTGTTTCCAATTTCAAGTAATCTTGATCTTTATTTTGACAAATATAAACAAGTTTAACATACAAATAAACATTATTTTTAGGTTAGCCTAAATTAATATTTCCCAAAAATACCCACCCATCCGGAACAGTACCCGACAGAAAGGGGTTAAAAAACTTCGATTAACACCACCCAACTATCCCTTCGATGCTGCAAAGATTTTTCAATCCACCTACCCTCCCTACCCTCGCTAACTGGGGCGTGTTGATTTTGCGGGTGGGCATTAGTCCGCTTATGTTGAACTACGGGTATGCCAAACTCGAACGCTTCCTGGGCGGCGAACGCGGCTTCGCCGATCCCCTGGGTTTCGGAGAAGAACTGTCTTTTATCCTGACCATCTTCGCGGAGTTTGTTTGTTCCCTGCTGCTCATCGCGGGACTTTTTACCCGAGCCGTTCTGGTACCCCTGATGATTACCATGCTGGTGGCTTTTCTGATCATCCATAGCGACGATGCTTTCGAGAAAAAGGAGCATCCGCTGCTTTTCCTGATTCCTTACCTTACGCTCTTTCTGACCGGACCGGGCCGGTATTCGCTGGATCAGCGTCTTTTTGCGTAGTAGATTCGGGTAGGACGCAGGGGGTACTTTTCTTTTATAAAGCAACCTACTTATTCACTACACCGATTTTCTATGCAACGTATTGCCATGCTGGGCTCCGGGTTTATCGGACGCTTCTACGCCGAATCCATCCAAGGTCAGCGGGG
>JBBRDE010000303.1:0-6629 GCA_038204185.1 Cytophagales bacterium | reverse complement strand
ATGGACCCGTGTTCGTAGCGGGTAAAAGTGTCGACAGTGAGATACTGAAACGTTGCCTGCTGCCGCTGGAGAACGACGACCATATGCCGCCCAAGGGAAAACCGCAACTCTCCGATTCGCAGATCGCCCTGCTGGCATGGTGGATCGATCAGGGTGCACCGGTGGATAAAAAAGTAGCTCAGTTGAAAACTGACGATAAGATCAAACCCGCTTTGGCCTCCCTTAGCGAAAGCACTGGAGGAGCAGAATACAAACCCGTCGGTTCGCCCGTGCTGAGCCTGAAGGTGCCCGAGCCGGACAAAAAGGCGGTGGACGCACTTGAAAAAGTGAATATGTTGGTGACACCGGTCGCAAAAGAGCAAAACCTCATGGAAGTAAGTGCTGTTAACGCGCCTGCTTTTTCAGATGCTCAGGTAAGCCTTTTAACGCCCCTTGCCCAGCAAGTAGTTTGGTTGAAGCTGGGTGAAACCAAAATTACCGATGCAGCCCTGACTGAGCTTTCTAAATTAAAAAACCTGAACAAATTACATCTTGAATACACAGCTGTCGGGGATGCGGGAATGAAAAATCTGAAAGTGCTGCCTTATCTTGAATATATTAATCTGGTGGGTACCACTGTTACCGATGCGGGTCTTCAAAACCTCGTCAGCTTTAAAGCCTTGAAAAATGTGTATGTGTGGAAATCATCGGTGACCGAAGCGGGGATTGCCCAGTTACGGAAAGCACGTCCTGATTTGAATGTAGTGACAGGCCTCGACGAAACAGCCGTTGCTGCCTTCTTAAAGGCAGGCAAAACCGACTCGACCCAAGTGGCTGGGGAGCCCAAACTTTAATGGCCACGGCTGTGGCCTGGCTCTGGCTCCCAACTCAAAGCTCAAAACAGAATTACTAGATTTTAGCCTAAAACGGCTATTAGCTACGGAAATCCATCAAAAAATAGTCATAATGTGCAAAATTGGGTTTGTTTATTAGAATTTTTTTTGCTTAGATTTGCATTTTACTTGTAGATACTAACTAATAACCGAGCGTGTGATAGTCCTGTTGATCAATCACACAAAAGTTTAAAGTGGATTTATCCCGTAAATTTTATTGAGAGTCATGGCAATTAGTAAAACAAATAGCAAAAAAATAGTATCTTTGAGTATAAGCCGAATCTTCCCTTCTTATTATAGCGGTGCGTTTCTGTGAGATCGATTAGCCCATTCAAATGCGCGTCTACTTTCCCTCTTAGTGATTTCATTGGCATAGTCCCGGGTTTAAGTACTGGGATGTTTCCCTTGTCCAAATAGGTACTGCCCTAAAAAAAGGTGTACTCTTGATTTCGTCCCTACGTTTCCTTGTTGATATCTTAAAAATAGTCAGCCTATGTAAAAAAAACGCGCCTTAAGGGCAACCCTGCGTACGATGCATTCGCCTCGCACGACTTAGGTTTATTTAGTAGGAATTCTCTATTTAAATAGACATAAGACAATGAATTATCTATAACAATTATTACTCCCAACCTATGAAAATTACTACTCCTAAGACAGGTGCCCTAGCCCGGCGGTGTCTTTCTGTACTAACTCTACTCCTACTGGCAGCCTTCGGTGCATTCGCACAGGATGTGACCGTCACGGGTAAGGTAACCGACGAGGCTAATCAGGGAATTCCAGGCGTCAACGTCGTGGTCAAAAACTCGACCCGAGGCACCTCTACGGATGCGGATGGAAAATTCTCTATAAGCGCTCCCAGCGCCAACAGTATCCTGATCCTTTCCTCGATTGGTTTCACAACCCAGGAGATTGAGCTCAATGGCCGTACACAAATGGACGTAAAACTGGCCACCGACACCAAGTCACTCAGCGAAGTGGTTGTGGTGGGATATGGTACGCAAAAGAAGGAAACCATCACAGGTTCGGTAACATCCGTGAAAGGCGACGAACTAGTGAAATCTCCGGCTGTCAACCTGGCCAACTCACTGGCGGGCCGTCTGCCAGGTGTTACGGTCGTAAACCGCTCGGGTGAGCCTGGCTACGACGGTGCCACGATCCGTATCCGCGGAGGCAACACGCTGGGTAACAACAGCGCCCTGATTGTAATCGATGGTATTCCTAACCGTTCGGGCGGTCTGGACCGGATCAATCCCAACGATATTGAGAGTATTTCGGTACTGAAAGATGCCGCCGCAGCCATCTACGGTTCGCGCGCAGCCAACGGTGTAATTCTGATTACCACCAAGCGGGGTAAAACGGGTAAGCCATCGTTATCGTACTCCTTCAACCAGGGCTTCTCCAATCCAACGGTAATTCCTAAGGTGGCCAACGCTCAACAGTACACGAGCATGTTGAATGACCTGAATATCTATGAACTTCCCACAGCGGAATGGGCGGCGGCCAATCAGGCATACAAAACTACGGGCAGCTTCACCCGCCCTAACGGTACGGTGCGCAAGGCCCCCTTTTCGCCTGAGGATCTCGTGAAGTACGCCGACGGTTCCGATCCCTGGGGACACCCCAATACGGACTGGTACGCAGCTACGTTCAAGAAAAACTCCCCTCAGGTGCGCCACAATGTGCAGTTGAACGGAGGCACCGAAAATCTGCGGTATCTGGCTTCGCTGGGCTACCAGAATCAGGATGCCTACTACATCAATTCCGCCACGGGTTATAAGCAGTACGACATACGGATAAACCTGGACGCGAACATCAACAAATACGTGAAGGTGAACCTGGGCATTCTGGGACGGCAGGAAAACCGGGCTTTCCCAACCAAATCAGCAGGTACGATTTTCCGGATGCTACAACGTGGCAAGCCGCAAGAGCCCGCATACTGGCCCGATGGACGACCAGGACCTGATATCGAAAATGGCGAAAATCCAGTAGTGATCACGACGGATTTAAGCGGTTATAGTACAGATATCCGTAACTATGTGCAGACCAATGGGTCACTTGAAATCAAGATTCCGGGTGTAGATGGCCTAAAAGTGACCGGAACGGCAGCCATTGACAACCTGAGTCAAAATAATAAAACCTGGCAGATTCCCTGGACGTTGTATCAGCGGGGTACTGGTTTCGAAGCCGACGGTGTGACGCCCAAGCTGGTGGCTAGTGTGCGCGGCCCTGCTGAGCCTAACCTGAGCCTGAGTAATAACAACCAGTTGAATATACTGTTGGGTGGCGTTATCAATTATGATAAAACGTTTGGTAACCACACCATTAACCTATTGGCGGGTTCTAACCGGGAAACGATTTCGGGAGATAACATGAGTGCTTTCCGTCGCTACTTCATCTCGCCTGCTCTCGATCAGCTATTTGCTGGGGGGGATTTGTCAAAAGATAACAACGGAGGAGCTTTCAAATCGGCCCGTCTTAATTACTTCGGACGGGTTGGGTATAACTTCAAGGAAAAGTACATTGCCGAGTTCCTGTGGCGCTATGATGGTTCGGACATTTTCCCCAAAGCCACGCGCTATGGTTTCTTCCCTGGCATCATGGCAGGTTGGGTAGTTTCGGAGGAAGGATTCTGGAAAAACAATGTTCCTGTAGTGAATTTCCTTAAACTTCGCGGCTCCATCGGTCAGTTGGGTAACGACCAAATCGACACCTATCAGTACTTGTCCACCTACGGATTTAACAGCTATATCATTGGCGGCACCGAAACCAAGACGCTTTTCGAAACGCGGGTGCCTAACACCAATATTACGTGGGAGGTAGCAACCAACTCCAACATAGGTCTGGATGCCCAGTTGTTCAATGGTAAAGTGACGGTCGAACTGGACGCATTCAGCAACCACCGGACTAACATCCTATGGTTCAAGAATGCCTCCGTGCCGAGCAGCACGGGTCTCAGTCTACCCCGTCAGAACATCGGCGAGGTAAAGAATAAAGGTTTTGAGTTCAACGTAGGCTACCGTAATACCTATAAGGACTTTAAGTATAATTTTAGCGTGAATGGTGGCTATGCCCAAAATAAGATCGTGTTCTGGGACGAAGCGCCCGGTGCTCCCGAGTGGCAGCGTTCTACGGGTAAGCCCATGAATACCTACGTCGTCTATAAGTACGATGGAGTGTTTAAAGATCAGGCGGAAATCGATGCTAATAAACTGGACTACTCAGCCCTTAACAAAAATATACGGCCGGGTGACATGAAGTACAAGGATGTTGGTGGCCGCGACGCCAACGGAAACATTACAAATCAGCCCGACGGCAAAATTACTGCCGACGACCGCGTTCGTCTGGACAATACCAACCTACCCCTGTTTCAGGGTGGTGTCAATCTGGGTGCTCAGTACAAAAACTTCGATCTGACTGTCCTGTTTCAGGGCGCGGCCGGGGCCAAGCAGTACGTAAGTACAGGTGAAGCTGGTAACATTGGTAACTTCTTGCTGGATCAATACGAAAATAGATGGACCATCGATAATCCAAGCAGCGTTCATCCACGTATAGCTAATAGGAGCGACCAGTATTACTCAGGAGGTAACGATTACTGGCTGCGCAGTGCCGATTATATCCGTCTGAAAAATATGGAAGTGGGTTATTCTATTCCTGCTGAGATCATCAGCAAAGTTGGGTTGAGCCAGTTTAGGGTCTATTTCAATGGCTTGAATATGCTCACCTGGGACAAGCTGAAAGTATTTGATCCCGAAGCTGACAGCTCGACGGGCTACTACTACCCGCAACAGAAGGTTTTTAACTTTGGTTTGACCGCCACATTTTAATCAATAAAATACGAGACTATGAAAAAATTAAAAATATTGGCACTAGCCGTGGTATCAGGGCTAGTGACAGTTACCAGTTGTAACGACGACTTCGTGAATACCCAGCCGCTCAACCAATTATCGCAGGAAGCGGTCTGGACGGATGCGGCATTGGCCGATGCCTTTGTGACGAACATCTATACAGGCTTTGGTAATGGCGGCTTCGACGAGCAAATGCTCGCCTCACTAACGGACGAAGCCATCTTCACCCACCCAGGCCGTGGCATCACGACCGTGACCGAATCACGCTCCAGCCCCTCTGACTTGGGCTGGACAAACGGTACGTACGCATTTGGATCTATGTATGCCCGTATCCGAGCCGCAAACCTGGCACTCGCAAACTTGGCCACTCCGCAATTCACCAATACGAACAATATTGTGGATCGTCTGACGGGTGAAGCCAAATTCTTGCGCGCTTACTACTACCATCAGCTGGCCCGCTACTATGGTGGGGTTCCGGTTATTGAACGACCCTACGAGCTGGGTGAAGCAGATTATACCGTAGCCCGTAATACCTGGGCCGAAACGGTGGATTTCATCGTGAAAGACCTGGATGATGCTGCTAAACTGCTGGATGGTAAAACGTTGGCCGCTGGACGTGCCTCAAAAGCCGCCGCCCTGGCTCTGAAATCCCGGATTCTTACCTACGCGGCCAGTGACTTGCACGACATTCCTACGGCAAAGGCCAAATCGAGTGTGATCTCCGCTTATACGAAGCCCGAGCTGCTCGGCTATATAACCGGCAGCCGCACTGAGCGGTGGCAGAAGGCTAAGGATGCTGCTAAAGCGGTGCTGGATTTGAATCGTGGTTATAAGCTTGACTTGACCGCCCCGGCTACACCGCCTTCGCAGGGTACTACCAACTACATGAACTTGTCTTTGGCTCGTAATGGTGGTGAGACGGAAATCCTGCTGGGACGTTACTTCATCAACGCCAAGCAGGAGGGTGGTGGCCGCATCGGGTTGTTCAATGGCCCTAATGGCTATAACAACTGGGCGGGTAACTCACCCATCCAACTGCTGGTAGACGACTACGAAATGATGGACGGCACCAAGTTTGACTGGAAAAATCCAGCTCAGGCCGCTGCTCCCTACGTCAACCGTGATCCGCGCTTCGAAGCTTCCATTCTGTACGAGGGTTCACCCTGGAAGGTTCGCTCTAACGCCAATCTACCCAAGGACCCCGCCAGCCAGATTCAGACCGGGCGTTACGAAGTACTTGACGCTACGGGCAAGAAAGTGACCCACTTCGGTCTGGATACCCGCCAAAGCTCGATCGAGGACTGGAACGGTAGCTACACAGGTTACTACATGCGTAAATTCACTGATCCTAATCCCGCCATTGTGGACCAGAACACCTGGCAGCAAATTCCCTGGCCCTTCCTGCGCTATACCGAAGCTGTGTTCAACTACGCCGAAGCTTGCATCGCTTTGGGACAGGAAGCGGAAGCCCGCACCTGGTTGAATAAGATTCGCTTCCGCGCGGGTATGCCTGCTATTACCGATGCCGGGCAAGCCCTCGTGGATCGCTTCCGCAATGAAAAGCGCATTGAAATGCTTTTTGAAGAGCAGCGCTTTCACGATGCCCGCCGCTGGATGATTGCCCCCAGCACGTTGGGGCGTCAACCCAATGGTATCCAGGTCGTAGGTACCTTGAAGCCTGGTAAAGATGTGAAGGTGTATAAGTACAGTACGGAAAACTACGACTATAAGTACTCGACCTTCGATATCGATCCGGGTAAGGAAAAACGTAGTTGGGACGATAAAATGTACTTTTTACCCATTTCAAGGGATGAAATTAACCGGAATAACAAGCTGACCAACAATCCTGGTCATATTACTCAGTAGTCAGGTCCTGTGAAAGGCAGTTTTTGTAAAGAATCCGGGTCGGCAG
>JBBRDE010000302.1:0-6678 GCA_038204185.1 Cytophagales bacterium | reverse complement strand
TCTGGCCCTATACGTCACTCCACTCCCTGCAAAGCCATCGCCATACCTTTCTCGATCGTGATGCCGTTTATGGCTGGTTTGGAGGGCGGGAAAGTTTTTTGAAGGAAAGCCGCGTTACCCTGGCCGAGTGTTTTTAAGCTGTTGTTTATAGCCCGTTTTTTCAGGAAACGGGTAGTGTAAAAATTTCTTTCTTAATGCGATATCCAAAGATCTGTGCAGTTCTCTTGCTCTTGAATTTTGCTACCATAAGCAATGGGCAGGTGTTACCTCCCAATCGGTATCCCGTTGTGGTGATCGCGCACCGGGGAAATCATGTCGAGGTACCGGAAAATACCCTTGCCGCCTGTAAAGAAGCTATTCGGATAGGGGCCGATTACGTAGAAATCGATTTGCGAACTACAAAAGATGGAAAAATGGTGTTGCTCCACGATGCAAAAGTAGATCGTACCACCAACGGGAAAGGCCCGCTGAGCGAGTTGCCCTGGAAGCAGGTCAAGCGCCTCCGAATTAAAAGTACTGACGGTAAAAAGTACAGAATCCCTGATTTTGAAGAGGTACTGAAACTGTGCAAAGGAAAGATAAACGTGTACCTGGATTTTAAAAACGCTGATATACCCAGAGCCTGGGCCTTGATTCAGCAAGCCAACATGGAAAAGCAGGTTGTGATTTATCTTAATAACGAAGCACAGTATCAGGTGTGGAAAAGTACCGCCCCGAACCTGCCCTTGATGACGAGCATACCGGAAAAGTACTTTACAAATAAGGGTTTAAGGGATTTCTTGAAAATGATGAACGTGCAGGTACTTGATAATCTTGAAACACCAGAATTGGTGGCAGAAGCCCAAAAACACGGCGTGAATGTATGGCTGGATGTTCAGTCGCCAACCGAAGGTCCACCAAGCTGGGAAGCAGCCTTACAAAAAGGCGTCGTCGGATTACAGACTGACCATCCCGAAGCTCTGATTAGGTACCTGAAGCTGAAAAATCTGCATTAAAATCCTTTGCCGTGCGCAAGATCATCCACATAGACATGGACGCGTTTTTTGCCTCAGTCGAGCAGCGCGATCATCCCGAGCTACGCGGCAAGCCCGTAGCTGTCGGTGGTGGCGGTGACCGGGGCGTGGTGGCCGCGGCAAGCTATGAGGCTCGCAAGTATGGCGTTCGCTCAGCTATGGCTTCCCGAACCGCCAAACAAAAATGCCCACATTTGATTTTTGTCAAAACTCGCTTTGAAGTCTACAAGCAGGTTTCCACGCAAATCCGCGCCATTTTTGCCGACTATACACCCCTAATCGAACCGCTCTCGCTGGATGAAGCCTACCTCGACGTGACCGAAAATAGGCGGGGGATCCCGTCAGCTACACTTATCGCCCAGGAAATCAAGCAGCGCATTCGGCAGACCACTCAGCTTACCGCCTCAGCGGGGGTATCGTACAATAAGTTTCTGGCTAAACTGGCCTCTGATCATCGCAAGCCCGATGGTATTTTTGTGATCAAACCCGAAGAGGGTAAAGACTTCGTAGCGCAACTCCCCATTGAGCGTTTCCACGGCATTGGGCGCGTGACGGCGCAGAAGATGCACGAACTGGGAATTCTGACTGGCCTGGATCTACGCCAGCAAACGGAAGCTTTTCTGCGGCAACATTTTGGCAAAGCGGGCGGGCATTACTACCACATCGCCCGTGCCGAGGACCAGCGCCCCGTCGAGCCCGACCGGATCCGCAAGTCGGTTGGCTCAGAGAATACGTTTGCGCAGGACCTGGACACGCTGGCCGAAATGCAGGGCGGACTGATACCATTGCTTGACGATGTATGGAAATGGTGCGAACGGACGGGCGTATACGGCCGCACCGTCACGGTAAAAATCAAACTTAACGATTTTCAGAGCCTGACACGCAGCCGCTCTTCGTTTCTGGCGATCCGGGAGCGTCGTTTTTTTGAAAGCCTGGCCTTCGAACTTCTCGACGAAAACTTCCCTCTACCCCAGCCAGTGCGTTTGCTAGGGGTTTCGCTTTCTAATCTTGAAGATTCTCACCCGTTTGAAGGTAAGCAGTTGACCCTTACTTTTTAAATATTTCCCACTATTTCACAGGTACGATCCCCCAAAACACAGGGCTTTTGGCAAAGAGCTGGGAAAAGCAGTAAATTGCTGTCGGCTTACGCGTTTTTTGCCGGAAACCGATACAAACCCTCTGTTTACTAGTTATGGAGCTCTCGTATTTGCTCATTGTTCTTTTTTTTGTTCAGTATCTTCAAAAAAACCTGAATACGAAAGAGGAGTACCCCCGATGGAATCGGTGGCTGGTGTACGCCCGGTACCTGGCCATCCTGCTGCTCGTCCTGCCGCATGTCACTCCCGACGATACGCTGCCCGAAGCGTTCGTTACCTGGCTCTGGCATGCGTTTATGCTGGCCTTTGTGGGAAGTATCTATTCCCGCCCTGAATTCAAATCGGTGCGTTCGCTCATGCTGTCGGTAATTCCGCTGATAGCGATCGCTGTGCTGGGTGATGCGTTAGAATTAGTCGCGAAAGATTTTTACAAAAAATACGATGACTACTTCGATATGTTCAAACTGTTCGCGATCATCTGGGTGGTGGCGATGTGGTACCAGAACAGGCGACAGCAGAAACAGCTGGCCGACGAACGCCTGCAACGGCTGGAAGAAGAAAAACAGCATAAACTGATGCAGGCCCGCAAAGCCGAACTGGAAGTGCTGGTAGCCGAGCGGACGGAAGAGATCATGAAACAGAAGCAGGAACTGCTTACTGCCGTGGATCACCTAAAAACTACCCAAAGCCAACTGGTGCAGTCCGAAAAAATGGCATCGTTGGGCGAGTTAACTGCCGGCATCGCCCACGAAATCCAGAACCCCCTCAACTTTGTCAATAACTTTGCCGAAGTCAACAGCGAATTGATCGAGGAATTGAGGGAAGAGCAGGACAAAAAAAAGCCTGATAAGGAATTGATCGAGGAAATTCTGCACGACCTGGCCGACAACATGCAGAAGATGGTACATCACGGCAAACGGGCCGACTCGATCGTAAAAGGTATGCTGATGCACTCACGCTCGGGCAGGGGTGAAAAAGAGGTCGTCGATGTCAACGCCCTGGCCGACGAGTACATGAGGCTGGCATACCATGGCTTGCGGGCCAAGGACAAGTCGTTCAACGCCGCACTGGAAAAAGACTTTCAGTCGGAGGTACTTATGGCCAGGATAACGCCACAGGATTTCGGACGGGTGCTGCTGAATATTTTTAACAACGCCTTCTACGCCGTTATGCAGCGAAAAAAAGAGGCGGGCGAAGCTTACCATCCTGCGGTTTGGTTGAGTTCCCGGCTGGAAAGCGGCACCGTGGAAATCAGGATCAGGGACAACGGTACCGGCATCCCCGATGCGGTGCGGGCTAAAATTTTTGAACCTTTTTTTACTACTAAACCCACGGGGCAGGGTACGGGCCTGGGATTGTCGTTGGGCTATGAAATCATCCACGCCGGGCACAACGGAACGCTGGTAGTGGAAAGTGAAAAAGACTCTTTTACCGAATTTAGAATCAGAATTCCGCAAAATAGCCAGTCCACCCCCTCATAAGTCTAACTAATCCCTCTAAATGTATGAAATCAAAAGTTGCGATTATTGGTGGCGGAGTCGCGGGCATGAGCGCTGCGCATGAGTTGATTGAGCGGGGCTTCGACGTTGAGATATACGAAAGGCAACCCGCCTACGTAGGAGGTAAAGCTCGCTCGGTGGATGCCTTAGGTACTTCGGTCAATGGGAGCAAGCCCCTGCCAGGCGAGCACGGCTTTCGCTTTTTTCCAGGCTTTTACAAACATATTATCGACACCATGAAGCGTATTCCCTTTCCGGGAAATAGCCAGGGGGTGTTCGATAATCTTACGAGTACCACTCGTACCATGCTGGCACGGATTGGCAAAACTCCCATCACGACAATTGTCAATTTTCCAAAAAACAAGGCGGATCTCCGTGCAGCGATTGACTCGATAACGCAGAGCGACACTGGACTGACGGATGCAAATAAGGATTTGTTCGTCCATAAACTATGGCAACTGCTGACCAGTAGCTACGAGCGAAGGATGCTGGAATACGAGCGCATCAGTTGGTGGCAGTACATGGAAACCGACCAGCAATGCGATGGACAAGAGCCGTGCGCCTATGAGGAGTTCTGCGTGGGGGGATTGACCCATACGCTGGTAGCGGCTCAGCCCAAACTGATGAGTACCAAAACCGGAGGCGACATTCTGCTGCAACTTATGCTACTGATGACCAATCCGGGGGCGCAGACTGATCGAATACTGAATGGCCCGACGAATGAAACCTGGCTTTTCCCCTGGCTGGAACACCTGACCAAAAGCGGGGTACGCTACCATCACGGTCATGAAGCCAAGGAGTTTGTGTGTGACCCTGACACCCTGACGATGACGGGTGTCAGGGTGGTGGATCTTGCTACGGCTACCGAAAAAATAATAAAGGCCGATTACTATATTTCGGCGGTACCCCTTGAACGCATGGTGGATCTGGTGAATGAAGATATGCTGGCGGTTGACGGTTCGCTGGATTTTCTGTTTCACCTAGCCGAGACTGACCACTGGGTGGATAAGGTCAAGACGAAAGGCAATCCCTTGATCGTCCAAAATCTCAACTGGATGAATGGCATTCAGTATTTTCTAAAAGAAGACGTCCCCCTGGCCAATGGGCATATCATCTTCATAGACTCGCCCTGGGCGATCACGGCCATTTCGCAGGCCCAGTTCTGGCCGGGCTTCGATTGGAGCAATAGGTACGATGGTACCGTAAAAGGGGTACTCTCGGTAGATGTATCAAACTGGTTCAACAAGGGCCTGAATGGGAAAGCTGCTCACGAATGTACGCTGGATGAAATCAAGGAGGAGGTCTGGAACCAGATGGAAAGGAGCCTTAATGTGAACGGACAAAAAGTTTTGGATCAAGCTAACGTGGCATTTACCAATGTCGATACCGATATAGAAATACTCACTGAGCCTTCCCCCCCAGATACGGATACTGTAAAGGCTGTTTCTTCCCCTCCCGTTGAGAAACCTGTCGTCAATTTCTTTCAATCAGATCACAATTCGGAACCTCTACTCGTGAATGTAGCCAATACGTGGAGCAAGCGGCCGGAAGCCCATACCAATTTCCAAAACTTTTTCCTGGCTGCCGATTATGTGCGCACCCATACCGATTTGGCCACTATGGAAGGAGCCAACGAGGCCGCCCGCCGGGCTGTCAATGGCATTTTATTAAAATCAGGTTCTGACACGACTCAATGCGAAATATGGAAACTACACGAACCCATAATCTTGGCCCCATTGCGCTGGTTGGACAAGCGCCGTTACGAAAAAGGACTACCCTGGCGTGATGAGGTACCCTGGCTCTTCAAACTGGCGCACGAAGCCGTTCACCTATTTCATCGGTTGTTCAAGAAGAAGTAGGTGCTGATAACTTCCATCGATCTGCCTATTGATTCGTATAACTGATTTCATAAATCCCTACCCTAAATCATGATACACTTATGTACCCCTCTCTCCTCAACCTGATCGATTATACTCCTACCGAACATGTGGTATTTGCCCTGGGCTGCATCCTCTGGATCGTAGTCTATGTGTATACCCTGCGCGGGGCGGCTAAATTCCAATTTGTGGACATCCCGTTGGCCATCGTCTGCGGCAACATTGTATGGGAATTCCTGTGGAGTTTTGTTTTTTATACCGATATGGGCTCGCTCTACCAGTGGGGCTACCGGGTGTGGTTTTTCATGGATTGTGTTATCGTTTACAATCTCTTTCGCTACGGACACAAGCAATTGTCCATCCCCCTGTTTCGCGATCATGCTCACGGGCTCATTGTGCTGGGCATAGCAGCCTGGTCGCCGGTGCTGTATTATTACATCGCCCTTTACGACGAGCCCATCAGCCACATGGGGGCCTATTCCGGCTACATTCTGAATGTGATCATTTCCATTCTCTATATCCCCCTCTATCTCAAGCTGAATGACCGGGCTCTTTTCTCGTATCGGTCGGCCTGGTGCAAGGCTATCGGCAATTTGCTGATCAATATTTTTTGTTTTCTGCATTTTGACGACGGCTTCCTGCTATCGCTCTGCGTACTGACCACTGTATTCGATTGCATTTACCTATATTTGTTAAGACATCAATCAACCGGACTTGCGAATGAGCAGTTGGCAACCTGATTTCGGAAAATGGTTTGGTTTGGACGGCCTCGAACCCGAAGAATACAAGAAGCGGATGACTACGGTCAACATGGCCGCTTTTACGGGTGTTTGCGGCTTTGTTTATACAGCTATTTATTCTGCCCTGGGCTATCCGGATGTGGCCTTGGTCACGCAGGTGTACATCGTGTTTGTGCTACTGAGTTTCGTGTACCTGGCCATCACCAAGAAATACTTCGTTTTCCGGAATGTTTTCCTGATCCTTATTCTCCTCCTGCCCTTTGCCGATCAATTGGTCATTGGCGGTTTTTACGATGCGAGCGGTCTGATCCTGGCCTCATTCATCACTCCGGTATGCGCCCTGCTGATCACGACCCGGAAGTTGGCGCGGTGGTACTTTTCTATATATATTGTCTTACTAGCCATTGCGATCGTCTGGGAGTACCAATTTTTTGAGGGGAGGCCCAGAATCG
>JBBRDE010000301.1:0-6685 GCA_038204185.1 Cytophagales bacterium | reverse complement strand
ATTGCTGACCTGCGATTTCTACGATTGCGTACATGTATCTAGCTTCTTTTTTTGAAATGAGGGGCAAAGATAAGGACTTGGGCCTGATTTTACAAAGTACACTGCTGAAATATTTCAATTGGCAAACACTACGCCCAAAATCTCCCCGGCAATCAGTGCCTACTGCGTTTTTTTAAATACTCTTTCGGAATCAGCACATATCGGCAAGCAAACAAGGAAGCCCTTTTATGAATAATACAGGCATTTAAAAAAATTGGCATAATGATTGAGGTATCCCTTAATACGGTATCTACAAATCAATAGATTAAAAATTACTCCATGAGAAATACTCTGATAATCTGCCTGTTAACTTTTTCACTACACGCTTTCTCTCAAAATACAACCTCTAATAACCAGAGCGATCTCCTGGCGGTTGGCGAGAATCCGGTAAAAAAAGAAAAAAACATTTCACTTAAACCTAAAGCTCCGGCGATACTCGAAGTAAAGTGGTCTGCTCTGGAAAAATTACTGAATTCAAATACGGACACTACCTACATCGTTAACTTCTGGGCTACCTGGTGCGGCCCCTGCGTCGAGGAACTCCCTTACTTTGAGCAACTCAATCGCAATTTTGCCAGCCAGAAAGTCAGGGTTTTATTGGTGAGTATGGATTTCGTGCAAGACAAAGACAAACGGGTAGCACCGTTTGTCGAACGCATGAAGATCCAAAACACGGTGTGGCTGCTCAATGAACCCGACGCCAACAGCTGGATCGACCGCGTGGACCCCAGCTGGTCGGGAGCTTTGCCGGCTACCTTGATTCTGAATGCGAAAATTAAGAAGCGGGCTTTCTACGAAAAATCACTTAATTACGAAAGCCTGGCCCACGCGCTGGGTTACTTTGTCGAATACTGAACGATCATAAACCAGGCTATGAACTCATGAAAAAATATGGACTGATACTGGCGGGCCTCCTGGTCGGCCTGGGCGCAATAACGACCGCCTCCGGCTTGCCCGATCAACCCGCTTTTTCTGCGGTTGAATACCGCATCGGTGATGCCGTAACCAATTTTCGCCTGAAAAACCTGAACGGTGGTATGGTGTCTCTCTCGGATTTTTCGGACCAGAAAGGCGTCATTGTCGTCTTCACCTGCAACCATTGTCCATTTTCGAAGGCCTACGAAGGCCGCATCGGGGCTCTACATCGCACATTTGCGGCACAGGGGTTTCCGGTGGTGGTGGTTAACCCCAGTGACCCAAAAACGCACGAGGACGACAGAATCGAACAGCTCAGCTACCTGGCCAAAGACAAAGGGTACCCCTACCCTTATCTGGTCGACGACATGCAGACCGTAGCACGGGCCTTCGGCGCCAACCGCACGCCCCAGGCCTACGTCCTCAAAAATACCGGGGGTACCTTTACAGTTCAGTACATCGGAACTCTGGACGATAATCCGCAGGATCCGGCCAATGTGACAAAACGCTACGTGGAAGATGCGGTAACGAACCTATTGGCTGGCAAGCCCGTCGTCATCACCACCACCAAAGCGATCGGTTGCGCCATTAAGTGGAAAGATGCCTAAGGGTACCTGCCTCTCTTGCTTTTAATTAAAACTTCAACGCCGGGTCAGAAATGCTCCGGCGTTTTTTTTGTCTTGTCGCGGATCGGTACTACATTGGGGAGGCGTGATAAAACGAAGGAGTTATGTTGATTAAGAATTATTCATCTACCTGACTCACAGATGATTGTTCCTTATTCATTGTCAATTATTCATTTACTAAGTACCTTTCCGACCTTAAAAGAGCTTTTATATGATTTTACGCAACTCAATCCTTCTCCTCGTGTGTACCTTCGGCTTATTTCTGCGGAGCTTCGGCCAATCAGGCAATACTTTACAGGCTGAGGTTCACCCGCAGTCCAAGACCTTTACGGCCCCTGAAGAATTCACGGGCAACTGCGAAGGCCCCGCCGTAGACGCCGACGGCAACATCTATGCCGTCAACTTTGCCCAGGATGGTACCATCGCCCAAATCACCCGACGCGGTAAGACAAGCTTTTTCATCACCCTACCCAAGGGCAGCACGGGCAACGGCATTCGGTTTGGGGATGCGAACACCTTCTACATCGCTGATTTCACGGGGCATAATGTCTTGAAAGCCAACCTGACTACCCGTGAAGTGACGGTACACGTCAACGAACCGCGCATGAACCAGCCCAACGACCTGGCCATTACTCGCTCGGGCCATATTTTCTGCTCTGACCCTAATTGGAAGGAGGGTACCGGGCAGGTGTGGCACGTGTCTCCCAACGGCACCGCCCGCCTGGTAGCCGAAAACATGGGTACCACCAACGGCATCGAAGTAAGCCCTGATGAAAAAACCCTGTACGTGAACGAAAGCGTGCAGCGCAATGTGTGGGCCTTTGATCTGGCGGCAGATGGTACCCTCAGCAACAAGCGCCTGCTGCTGAAATTTGAAGACGGCGGTATGGATGGGATGCGCTGCGCCGCGAATGGCGATTTGTACATCACCCGCCACGGAATGGGCCAGGTGGCGGTGGTGTCCCCGGCGGGCAAGGTAGTCAGGATTATTCCTACGATCGGCAAAAAGGTGTCTAACATCTGCTTCGGCGGACGCAACGGCAAGACCTGCTACATCACCTTGCAGGATCGCGGCTGTCTGGAAACGTTCAAAGCCAAATCGCCCGGCCGCGAATGGGTCATGATGAAGGAATTTACAAAAAAACGCTGACCGTACGAATTCCACCGCCATGCGTTCTCCCGTCAATTTCCCCAAAGCTGGCCGTAGTTTTCGCTACGCCTTGCAGGGAATTCTTGATCTTTTTCGCTTTGAAAACAACGCCCGCATTCATTTTTTTGCGGCCATAGGTGTGGTGGTAGCCGGTTTTTATTTTCAGCTTTCCCTGACCGAATGGGCGGTGGTCGTCACGCAGGTAGCCCTGGTGTGGGCAGCGGAGGCTTTTAATACCGCCCTCGAAAAGCTGGCTGACGCCGTGTCGCCGGAGTATCATCCCCTTATTAAATCAGTGAAAGATCTGGCTGCCGGGGGGGTGCTGATCGTGGCAATTTCAGCGGCTATCGTAGGTATTCTTATTTTTTATCCAAAACTGGTTCTACTATTTTGATTGCTAACCGACAAGTACCGATCTCTGAGGTCAAATCCCGCCGCCCTGCCCTCGCACTCTGTCTGCTACTCCTGGCGGGTATCGGGCAGGTAGCTTTGGCTCAAACCGATGAAAGGCGATCGATCCAATCCCTGTACGATCGCGAAACAATTTACATGCTCAGCCCCTCACGTTATGTTCGTAACAATGTGGTGTACTCGGGAGGGCCCAATTTACGGCGGGAGTTCGCCATGTCTCCCGCAGGGATGGATTTGTACGTTCGCTCGCGACGCAACCGCAACATCGCCCTGCTTCTCTCGCTGGCAGGAGCAGCGGGGTCCGTCTATTCGCTCACTTCGGGGAATAAAAATTCACTACGAACTTTGTTTTGGGTGTCGCTCGGTACTGGTTTTGTATCGACGGCGCTGGGCACCCGGGCCAACACCCAACTAAACCAGGCCGTTTGGCTTCGCAACCGCGATGCCCTAAATATGACGGGAAATCAGCCATAAAAAAAGCCTGACTCCGTGCGGAGTCAGGCTGAATATACACGGAAGATTGCTTACTTCGAGTAGGTAATGGGCACTTCAAAACCCATTTTATCCCACTGGAATTTCAACATGCTTTCGTTTTTCGCATCAAACATCAATTTCTCTGCCGATGTATCGTACATCTTCGTGGGTACGGTCACTTCGGCCACGTTTTTGGCCTTCACTTTGTCGTAGCCAAACGCGCCCCACTGCTTCAATTCAGGATTCAGGATCACGGTCCACTCCTTCTCACCGGGAATGCTGTACAGCGAGTAGGTACCTGCTTTCACGGGCTTGCCGCCAAACATAGCGTCTTTCTTGAATGTGATTTCAGTGGCTTCGTTGGCTCCCGTGCGCCACACTTTTCCGTAGGGTTCCAGGCTGCCGCTGCCTTCTTTACCAAAAACAACCCGGCCTCGCTTGGCAGGCTGACCATACGCTATACTGATGTTGGTACCCTCGGCCGTCATTT
Source organism: Cytophagales bacterium (assembly GCA_038204185.1). GTDB lineage: Bacteria > Bacteroidota > Bacteroidia > Cytophagales > Spirosomataceae > Salmonirosea. The sequence continues at coordinate 2,580 of JBBRDE010000301.1, read as the reverse complement.
TGGGGCTCGGTTTCTGGGCGTATACGTCGGAGATACCCATCGTGGCAACAGCAAATAACGCCAGGGCAAAAAATAAGACTGTCTTTTTCATGTTCGTTCTTGATTTCTATGGTTGATTACTTTTTCCTGATCAAACGCTATTTGCGCATAAAAAGTTATACGAGTATGCAAGAAATCAAAGGCTTACCTACCCAGTCTCTTAATGGAGCAGGTAAAGAAATAACTTCTGTCGCTTTGTAACAGAATGCGAAAGGCTCCTTAATGCCGGTGCATCCCGTAGCTATCTGTTAATCAACTACCCAAACCTACCTCTTCCATGTTCACCGCCCGCTACTACCTACCCTTCCTGGGCTTACTCTTCCTGAGCCTGATCACCCTACTCCCGGCCCGAGCGCAGACTGACGCGCAGAAAATACGCATCATCATGATCGGGGCCCACCCCGACGACTGTGACCTAAAAGGCGGTGGCACGGCGGCGCTGTTGTCCTCAATGGGCTATGCCGTCAAGTTCATAGCCGTAACCAATGGCGACGCGGGCCACCAAACCATGAAGGGCGCTGCTCTGGCCAAACGTCGGCTGGCCGAGGCAAAAGAAGCCGGCAAGCGCTTTGGCGTCAGCTACGATGTGCTGGACAACCACGACGGCGAGCTATTGCCAACCTTGGCGGTACGTCTGCAAATCATTAAAAAAATCCGCGAGTGGAACGCCGACGTCGTCATAGCGCCGCGCCCCAACGACTACCACCCCGACCACCGCTACACCGGGGTACTGGTGCAGGATGCCGCCTACATGGTAGCAGTACCCAATGTAGCCCCCGAAACACCCCGCTTGCAGAAGAATCCGGTTTTCCTCTACTTCCAGGATCACTTCCAGCGTCCCAATCCTTTCCGGCCCGATGTAGCCATCGACATCAGTCCGGTGTATGCCCAGAAAGTCCACGCGCTGGACGCCCATCAGTCGCAGGTGTACGAGTGGCTACCCTGGATCGGGGGTTTCCTCGACAAGGTACCTACCAATAAAGCCGAGCAGGAAAAATGGCTGGCCGAAACCCGGGCCGTGAAAATAACGCCCGACGTGCGGGCTTCGCTGGAAAAATGGTACGGCAAAGACAAAGCCGCCCAGGTGCAGCACGCCGAGGCTTTTGAGGTATGCGAATACGGTGCCCGCCCCACCGACGAAGATCTGAAGCGGATATTTCCGATGATGAAGTAGGTCGTCGGGAGTACCCACCCTACCTCCTCTCTACAACCGCTTGACTTCGATCCAGATGTCCGTATTACGTCCTTTATCGTCGCTGCACGAGATTTTGACGCGCCCCGGCGGCGGCGCCACGAACACGGCAGTGGTCGGAGCGCTTTTCTGGTACAGCTTGTCGTTGATGTACCAGTACACTTCCTCCACATTGTTGGCCGCCTGACAACTCAGCAGAATCTGCTGCGGCTCGTTGCGGCGGATGTAGTACTCGCTGCCCTCGTTGGGACTCACGATGAAGGGCGCGCCGTCGCTGAATACCCGCTCGCAGGCTGGGTTGTGGGCCGGTTCTTTTTCGTAAGGTAGCTTTTTCAGCTCGTAGTAGGTGATCAGTTCGGGGGCAAAATTGGGCACCGAGCGACGCACGTAGCCACGCGTCGGCAGGCAGTAGGGGCAGTAGGTAAGGTTGGCAGCCGCATCCGTAAAAATCCACTTCCGGTGCGCACAACGATGGTAGGGCGACACACCCATCAGGTGGTAATCCACAATTTTATTCGAACAAAATTCCACCGGAATATCTCCGCTCGCGGCGCACACCAGCCGCACCGCCACTTCCTCGGGGGCCTGGTACCAGCCTTTGGGCGAGTTATAGTCCAGGCTATTGAACACCGAAAACAACAGCGGCGTGGCGGTTTCGGCTCCGCTCAGTTCAGGTACCCCTTGCCCCGAAAAATTCCCAACCCACACGCCCACCGTGTAACGCTTGTTGTAGCCAACACTCCACGCGTCGCGGCGACCGTAGGAGGTACCCGTCTTCCAGGCGATGCGGGGTAGGTGGTAAGTGTTGTCAAAATTGGTGGGCAGGTCGGGGCGCGTGACCTGCGTGAGAACATTGGTGATCAGAAATGCCGCGCCGGGCGAGACGATGCCGCTTCCCTTCGACCTACTTTTTTTGGGCAAAATTCCGGACGAACCGAAGGTCAGCGGACGTACCTCGCCCTCGTGCGCAAAGACCGCGAAAAGCCGCGTCAGTTCTTCCAGCGTCACGCCGCAACCACCCAGAATCAGCGAAAGTCCCAAATCTTTAGCCTGCTTACTGACCGTTTGGAATCCCGCTTTTTTAAGCTGATCCACCAAAACGGGGGTACCTACCTCTTTCAAAACCTTCACTGCCGGTACGTTCAGCGAGTTAGCCAGCGCAAACTCCATCGTCACCGGACCATTGAAACGCTGGTCGAAATTCTCCGGTTCGTAGCCGCCAAAATTGGTCGGTACGTCGTTCAGAACGGTTTTGGGCGTGATGAGCCCTTTGTCAAAAGCCGTGGCGTACAGCAGTGGTTTCAGCGTACTGCCCGGCGAGCGCACCGCCCGGATGCCATCCACCTGCC
>JBBRDE010000300.1:0-6688 GCA_038204185.1 Cytophagales bacterium | reverse complement strand
GCTATTTTGGGTAAAATCTCGATCGCTACGGATGGCGTGGCCTGTAATAGACCCACGTATGGCCCCACGCGCAGGTACTCCCGCCCCCGCTGCACGAAGTACCGTACGATCGGCTCGGCGTCGTCGCGGAGGGCGTAGGTTTTCAGCGCCTCAAAGGCTGCCTCCGGCAGAAGAACCGCCGCCGGATCGCCGGGTTGGTGGGTCAGAAGGCTATGTTCGGTAGCCAGGTATAGCATACGTTAAGAGAAAAGCGAAAAAAAACCTTATTTTTGATTCAAGAGGGATTTGAGCTGATTTTTTGAGAAAAATCAATCATTTCTGGGTTGACAGGTTTCCATAAATTGCCTGGTATTTTGTAATATAATTCAAACCTATGATTATGGAGGATCATTTTATCAAAAAAACTACGGTATTCCTGTCGCTGTGGATTATGAGTACCTCCGTACTGATGGCTCAGGTGGCGTGGCAAGCCGCCGAACCGATGAACCTACCTACCAAACGGCACGAAAGCGCCATGACGGAGGCCAACGGGAAGCTGTACCTGTTGGGCGGCCGGGGCGTAAAACCCATCGACGTGTATGATCCCAAAAAGGATACCTGGACCACCAAAGCCATGGCTCCGCTCGAAATGAGCCACTTCCAGGCGATCAGCTACAAAGGGGAAGTGTACGTGGTGGGGGCCTTCACGGGTAGCTACCCCCACGAAACGCCCATCCCGGCCATGTACATCTACAATCCCGAGCGCGACGAATGGCGCAAGGGCCCCGAAGTTCCCACGGATCGTTTGCGTGGAGCCGCCGGGGCTTTCGTGCATAATGATAAAATATATGTGGTATGCGGCATTCAGGACGGACACTGGGATGGCCACGTAACCTGGTTTGACGAATTTGACCCCAAAACCAACACCTGGCGCAAACTCCCCGATGCTCCCCGCCCCCGCGACCACGTATCGGTAGCCATGGTAGGGGATAAGCTGTACGTAGCGGGTGGCCGACTCTCCACCGCCAAAATCAATCAGGTAATGAACCGGACGGTTCCCGAGGTAGATGTGTACGATTTCAAATCCAACGCCTGGACCACCCTGCCCGCCGACCAGAACCTACCTACCCTCCGGGCCGGCAACATGGCCGTAGCCCACGGCAATAAAGTGCTGATCATTGGCGGCGAAAGCGACAAGCAGGTACCCGCCCACAGCGAAGTGGAAGCCTATAACCCCAAAACCGGAAAATGGGAGCGGATGCCGATGCTGATTCAGGGGCGGCACGGTACGGGTGCCGTAGCCATGAACGGCAAAGTGTACGTCGTGGCGGGTTCGGCCAATCGCGGCGGTGGACCGGAACTGAATTCGATGGAAATTTTGGTGAAGTAGGGGGGGGGGAGTTTTTGATTGACAATGATTTTTGTTATGAATAAAAGAAAATTGTTAGTTAATATCACCTTGATTCTTGTGACCATTGACCCCGCTACGAACCTCTACCGTGGTCTGAGTCCCCTCAGACCTTGCCGATATGTTGCGTCAAATGTCGTTTTGAAAGCACTTTAAAATCAAACTCTATGCCCAAATACATCCTGGGAATTCTTCTAACCTTTGCCTCCATCAGTCTTTTCGCCCAGACCTCTACCTTATGGAATGCCTTTTGAGGACGAGCGACATAAATTAGGGTTTGAAACCATTACTAAATCTAAAATGTATGCCACTAGCTTATTATATAGTCTCTGCCCTGTTGATTACGGTAAGTATTTTGCCCTTTGTAAACCATCAGCACTGGATGTTCCGGGTCTGGGAGTTCGGAAGGATTCAAGTGACCGTCTTACAACTCATCACTTTGGTACTGGGAGTTGTACTGGTGGTCGATAAAGACTTTCTTTTCTGGGCAACGGCTGTGGTACATGTAGGGCTCATACTGCACAATGTCATCATCTTGCTTCCCTATACCACGGTCTATAAGAAAAATGCAATACAAAATATTCCCAAGCATTCCAGGACAGTTTCTATTATTTCGGTGAATGTTTACCAGTTCAATGAACAATACCAGGAGTTGGTAAAACTAGTGAGGGAGGTAAAACCCGATATTTTGCTTACCATGGAATCCAATCAGGCCTGGGAAGACGCCATGACAGAAATTGAAACTGACTATCCAAACTTCAAAAAAGTAGCCTTGGAAAATACGTATGGAATCCATTTTTACACCAAATTGCCCACGAACTATATAAAAGTCAATTATTTTGTGGCAGACGATTTGCCCAGTATCGAAGCTTCTCTCGTCACGGAAAATAATACAACCTTTACCTTCTTTGGCGTTCACCCGCCCCCGCCAAGCCCAACCGAAGAAGACAATTCTAAAGAACGGGACGGAGAATTGCTTTCTGTGGGTAAAAAAGTTAAAGAAATGAAAGAACCAGTGATTGTGGTTGGCGATTTCAATAATGTGGCCTGGGCGAAATCCTCTATTCTGTTTAGAAAAACATCAGGACTAATAGATCCCAGGATTGGCCGCGGGTTTGTATCCACTTTTCATGCTAAATACAAACTGCTTCGGTTTCCCATTGATCTGTTTTTTCATTCAACCGATATTTTTATTGAAGACTTCAAGACTTTGCGACCTATTGGGAGTGACCATCTCCCACTTTTCTGTAAGTTTTTTATAAACCACGAAGAGGACATGCAGGAGGAAGGTGTAGAAACACTGGAAAAAGGAGAGAAGGAGGAAGTGAAAGAAATGATAGAAGAAGGAATCGATGAGGAAAGTGACCGGCCTGCGGTAGCAACTGAATAGAGTCAGTATGCTACAAGTACGTTATAAAAAACTTTACTGTGTTCTGATTCTTCTCTGCCCTTGCTGATGTGAAATGTCAAGTTGCGTTTCTGACGCTCTTCAAAATGAATTTAAAATAAAACTTTATGCCCAAGTACCTTCTGGTAGCTTTCTTAGCCTTTTGCCCCACACTACTTCATGCCCAGACCCCTACCTTCACGCACCAGGATACCCTGCGCGGAGCCATCACGCCTGAGCGGGTCTGGTGGAATTTGACCTACTACCACCTGGACATCAGCGCCAGTCCGGCCGATAGCAGCATCGCGGGTAGCAACACAGTACATTATACCGTTTTGAAGCCCTACCAAACCATGCAGATCGACCTGCAACCGCCGCTGGCGATCAGCAAGGTGGTGCAGGATGGCAAGAAACTAACCTACCGCCGTGATGGCAACGCCTATTTCATTACGCTGCAAAAACCACAAAAGGTAGGTCAGCAAGAATCGGTGCAGGTTTTCTATTCTGGCAAGCCTAAAATCGCCACCAATCCACCCTGGGAAGGCGGCGTGCAGTGGGTGCGCGACAGCCAGGGTACCCCCTTCGTGGCGACCTCGTGCCAGGGGCTGGGCAGCAGCGTGTGGTGGCCCTGTAAGGATCACATGTACGACGAAACCGACAGTATGTTGATGAGCGTCAGGGTACCTAAGCCCCTGATGGACGTATCCAACGGACGCCTGCGCAAAGTCACCAACCACCCGGATAACACCCGCACCTTCGACTGGTTTGTGAATAATCCCATCAACAATTATGGTGTCAACATGAACCTGGCCGACTACGCGAGTTGGACAGAAACCTACGACGGGGAAAAAGGAAAACTAGACCTGAGTTACTACGCCCTACCCGCCGACCTAGCCAAAGCCAAAGAGCAGTTCAAGCAGGTACCCCTCATGCTGAAAGCTTTTGAACACTGGTTCGGGCCGTATCCTTTCTATGAAGATGGCTACAAACTGGTGCAGGTACCCTACCTCGGCATGGAACACCAAAGCTCAGTAACCTACGGCAACCGTTTCATGAACGGGTATCTGGGCAAGGATTTGTCCGGTACAGGCTGGGGCCTACAATGGGATTTCATTATCGTCCATGAGAGCGGCCACGAGTGGTTTGCCAACAATATCACCTACAAGGATATGGCCGATATGTGGGTACACGAGAGCTTTACCAATTATTCCGAAAATCTCTTTACTGAATATTATTACGGCAAGGAAGCCGGCGCCGATTACGTAATCGGTACCCGCAAACTGATCAAAAACGAAAGTCCGATCGTGGGAGTTTACGGGGTCAATCAGGAAGGCTCGGGCGATATGTACTACAAGGGCGGCAATATGCTGCACACGCTCCGGCAGATTGTGAACGACGACGAAAAATGGCGGCAAATTCTGCGCGGCCTGAACAAAACGTTCTATCACCAAACCGTCGATGGCTCTCAAATTGAAAGGTACGTCAGCCAACACGCGGGTCGTGATTTGAGTAAAGTCTTCGATCAGTACCTGCGTGATATTCGCATTCCCAGGCTGGAATATTCCTTTACCGGAAAAACCCTGAAATACCGTTGGGCTAATGTCGTGCCGGGCTTCGACATGCCCGTAAAAATCACGCTAGCAGGAGCCGATTCTCCCCAGATTTTATACCCTACTACCTCCTGGAAAACCTTAAAAACGAAGGGAAAAAAAGCGCTAACGATCGACCGGGATTTTTATGTAACAGGCGCGGAGTTGGGGAATTGAGAACACTAGTTATAACCACTTCCCCAACGCCCCTAAGCTCTCCACGCTATGCGCCGAGGCGAATACATCAATATGCGGCAAAGCTGCCTGCATGGCTTCCGTGCGGGGCTGGTAGTCGGCAAAGCCCGCCAATGGATTCAGCCAGATCACCTTGCGGGCCTTCTGATGTATACGTTGCATGGTCTCATCCAGTAAACTCACGTCCGGTGTACCCGTGGCACGGGTATCGCGGGTGTCGGTGTCCCAGCCATCGCTCAGAATAATTACTATGGTTTCGCGGTTGAGCAGGCGACCGTAGTCGGTCACGAAGGTGTGCAGGCTGCTGCCGATGCGGGTACCTCCCGACCAGCCCGTTTCGCGTTCGGCTAGTTTTTTGAGGGCTTGCTGGAAATTCTGCTCTTTCAATTCCGCCGTGACGCGGTGCAGTTCGGTACTGAACACGAAGGTTTCGATGCGGCGGAATACGCGCTGAAACGCGTAGAGAAATTGGATCAAAAACGCGCTGTACAAATCCATCGACTTGCTCACATCGGCCAGTACCACGAGCCGCATCCGGTTACGGCGGGGACGTTTGTAGGCTATATCCACCAATTCACCGCCCCGGCGGAGATTACGGCGGAGGGTATTCCGCAAATCGAACTCTTTGGCGTGCAGGGTTTTCTCCCGGCGGCGGTTCACTTTCCGGGCCAGCGACTGCGATACTTCGCGCAACAGCCGTTCCAGGTCAGCGAGTTGATCGGCGGGAATGAGCGAAAAATCCTGTTGGCTCAGCGATTCAGTAGGGGAGTAGGTGGCGGTTTCGGTTTCTTCTGAATTCTTGTTTCCCTGCAACCACGATTTCAGGGCGTTGAAGGATGGTTGCGTGTTTTTCTGGTACTGCGATCGTTTACTTTCGTCATCCTTGATTTTGCTGTCCAGGGCGTTTTCCAGCTCCCGCCAGTATTTTTCAAAATGTACTCCAAACTCCGCCACTTCCTGCACCGAGCGCGTGAGGCTCACCTGCAACGCCAGCGCAAAGGTACCCCGGTCGTTGAGTGTCACCAGCGCCACCGCCCGCAGGGCCGTCGCCTCTTCTTCCGGCCCGATGCGGAATCCGTGGGCGCGGAGATAGCGGCAGAAGGCTACGACGTTGGCGGTTAGATCGGTGTGGCGTTGTATCAATTGTGAATGAGTGAATGATAGAATTAGTGAATATTTTCGACATTAGTCTAGCATCCTCACACCCCATCCAACTTCGACACTACCCCCATTTTCTCATACAACTCACTCAGTGATAGCTGGGCGGTGCGGGTGTCTTTCCAGTCTTTCAGGATCACACCTAGGGTTTGTTCGATGATTTCCTGGGGTAGGTGATCGTAATGCAGCGTGGCGAGGGCGGTGGCCCAGTCGATGGTTTCGGCGATACCGGGCGTTTTTTCGAGGCGTAGCTGCCGGAGTTCCTGCATGAAACGGCAAATTTGTTCAGCTAGCTGCTGCGAAATCTGAGGTACCTTGCCCCGCACAATCGCCAGTTCCTTGTCGTAGTCGGGATAATCGATCCAGAGGTACAGGCAGCGGCGGCGCAACGCCTCCGATAGTTCGCGGACGCGGTTGCCCGTCACGATGACTTGGGGAATGTGCGTGGCCCGGATGGTACCTATTTCGGGAATCGTGATCTGCCAGTCGGAGAGTACTTCCAGCAAAAAACTTTCAAAGTCCTCGTCGGCGCGGTCAACTTCGTCGATCAGTAGAACGGGGGATTTATGGTGCGTGATCGCTTGCAGCAAAGGGCGCTTCATCAGAAATTTCTCCCCAAAAATCTCTTCTTCCAACGCATCCACCTGACCGGGGGTACTTTGCCGGGTTTCCAGCATTTTGAGGTGCAGCAACTACCGCTGATAATTCCACTCATAGAGCGCGTGGGATGCATCCAGTCCCTCGTAGCATTGCAACCGAATAAGATCGGTATCCATCGCCCGCGCCATCACCTTGGCAATCTCAGTTTTACCTACCCCCGCCGGTCCTTCGATCAGCAGGGGCTTTTGCAGTTGCATCGAAAGGTACACCGCCATCGTCACCGATGGCTCGGTGATGTACCCTTGCGATTTTAAAAGGTCGGCGATGTGGGAGAGAGTCATGCTTAAATTTTAGCGTGGATCAAGGGAGTAA